>JBOGNJ010000196.1:0-18825 GCA_050746905.1 Candidatus Acidiferrales bacterium | reverse complement strand
CTCCGCCGCGTGAATTTTGGAGCGAGGCAATCGCTGCCGTTCCGCAATTCGTTTGGCTCGCAGAAGTCTATTGGAATTGCGAAGCTCCCGTTCAGGCGCTCGGTTTTCAGTTCACTTATGACAAAGGCTTGTACGACGCGCTGCGCGATGGCCACATCGACGAAGTTCACGCACGATTATCCTCCGATCTCGCCGCGCAGAGCCGTGCCGCGCGCTTCCTCGAAAATCACGACGAGGCTCGCAGCGCCGTCGTCTTCGGCTCCGCAAAACGCGAAGCGGTTGGCACTCTGATCGCCACTCTTCCCGGCATGCGCTTCTATCACCAGGGCCAGCTCGACGGCCGCAAAATTCATCTCCCCATTCCGCTCACCATGGCTGCGCCCGAAGCGCCTGACATCGAAACGCGCGCTTTCTACGAACGAATTCTCAAGCTCACTAACGAATCTGTTTTTCATTCGGGTGAGTGGCAGCTTCTCGAAGTCCAATCGGCAGGCGACGACACGTTTCGCAATCTCGTCGCGTATCAGTGGCTCGATAAGAATGCTTGGAAGGTTGTCATCGTGAATTTATCGGACAGCGTGTCTCAGGCTCGCGTCCGTTTTGCCGCAGGAATCTCCGCGTCTCAGCAATACACATTCCTCGACCAGCTCCACGACGTCCCCTACCCGCGCTCCGGCGACGAAATCGCGCACGCCGGCCTCTACGTCCGCCTCGACGCCTACCGCGCCCACCTCTTCGACATCGCCGGTCTCGCCCCGTAGGGGCGGGTTCAACCCCGCCCGTCTTGCAGTTGAATTTGCAGGCGCGGCACTTCCGCGATTTTTATTTCTCGTGCCATTAATTCAAGAGCTACGCCCATCCTCGCCCTGTAGGGACGGGGAGACCCCTGTGTCATCTTTCCTTCGTATTCCGAAGCGGTTTACGCTAATTCCAGCCTCGCGCAAAATGGCTCGCAATGTCTCTTCCACCAGATCACCGGTGCGTACACTGTGACGCGGGCCGTTGGTCCACTGATGATGCGCGCCGCTTGCAGTGTCTTACGGGCTTGCTTCCTTGCACTTTTGCCGCCTACAAACACGCTCCCGCTCGATTCGACCATTCGAGCTGTACCGTATAGTTTCCCAGTTGGCGAGTTTTCCACGCGCAGATGTCGCCGATCTCTCCATTGTTGTCGTCGTACCAACCCTGCCCCGGAATCGGATCCGTAATTGCCTCGCACAGCTCGTGCGATGTCGTCGACGTCAGCGCATCGAACGCCGCAAGCCCTCCCGTGCACCCCGCGCAGCCAGGAAATGGCATCACGGCGTAATAAACATTGCTGCCGAACGAATCGTGGTAGCCGCAAAAAACCTGGCACGACGCGCCGCCGCTCTGCACCACCTGCACGCCGTCAGGCAGAAACACAAAATACAATGTGTTCGCATTCGTCGCCGGCACCGTGCCCGCGCTGATCTCCTGCTGAATCAAATTCTGGATCGAGCTGTCTTGCACCGAAGTGCCCGGCTCGGGCGAAGTAATCACCATAGTTCCGATGCGCGAGCCATGCCCGATCGTTTTTCCCGCCACGCTGTATTCTCCCAACTGATCCATGAGCTGGCTGGTCAAAATATAATCAAAGAACTGATTCACTTGCGTCATCACGCTGCTGTTGGCCGCCTCTTGCCACGCAGCCCCCCAGAACACCGTAAAAACTTCCACCGCCGTCAGCAGAGGGCCGTTTCGATAAGTGAGCTGCGGTCCGGCGGCCGCAGCCGCGGCGGCTGCACCAGGATGCATCGGGACGATACGGATGGGATGTTGCTTTTCATGCGGCGCTTTTTTCTGACGTGGCTTTCCGGGCATTTTTTGCTCCTTCCGAGGCTTGGTTTTTTGACGCGTGGGCTGGCGGATAACTGGGGACTCCACATTAGCGGCCATCCCCAAAAATGTAAATGGTACTCCACCGAAAGTGCGCGCCCTCGGCCCATCCCGAGCGAAGCATACATTTACGGAACGAAGGCGTTCTAACGGTTTGGTAACCGGCGTAGGGCAACGAGGGCTGGATTATATTCAGGTGCAACAGCGAGGGCCGCCTCGAGTTCCGCGCGCGCGTCATTGATGCGGCCCACCGATTCGAAGGCCATCGCCAAATTCGTGTGATATTCCGGATCGCTGGGCGCGAGCTCCGTTGCCAGCTTCATCTGCGCAATAGCATCTGACAGGCGACCTTGCTCGCCAAAAACTGCGCCAAGATTGTTATGCAACGACGCGCTGAAATCATCCGTCTCGATATGCGCCGCTAATGCTCGGGAGAAATATGCTACGGCGTCGCCGAGACGGTTACCGTGCTGCCACGCAATCAGACCGAGAGCATTGAGGACATTGGAATCGTTAGGGGCAATGGCTACAGCTCTCCGCAACGCCGCTTCTGCCTCCACCCAGCGCCCCGCTTGCGTCAGGATGAGTCCCTGTTCCCCATCGACTTCTGGATCCTCGGGGTTAGCGATGCGAACCTTGTCGAGCATCCCTAATGCGCGATCAAACTCCCCGCGACCCGCGTAAATCGAGGCCAGACCTTCACCGGCGATGGCTATTTGAAGCCGGTCAGGAGACGGCCCAGTTTCGGCCAGAGAAATCGCTCTCAGATAGTGAGCTTCCGCCAGCCTCGCACCCTCTGGATCCTCCTTCTGCGTCGCAGCGACCATATTTTGAACGAACGGAGCATCCGGCGAACTTTCTAGAGTACATGCAAAGAGCGTCGAATCATCTTTCCAATCGAAATTACGGGCTATAGTGCGCACGCTAAAGAAAAGCACAACAACACCCAATACTGCAGCAGCCACCCACGAACGAAGACGAACCGGAATCCAGTCTCCCACTCTCACAGCCGCCAGTATCACAAGAAGACAAAAACCAACGGATGGCAGATACAAATAGCGCTCGGCAAATGCGTTTCGGCCGACTGCATAGACATCGAGCACAGGAATTATGGTGATGAATACCCAGAGTGCGCTAAATGCAGCAAGAGGCGCGCGCCGCATTCCATACATGATCGTGCCAGCCGCGAGGACTAAAAACAAAATAGCCTCGATCGCCCTTGGGTCCTGAAACGCTCGCACGGGTGAGAAAACGTAATACGCGTTAAGGTGGATAGGCACTATTAACTTCAACCAATATCCAAGCACCAAGTGCGCTACTGTAAGGCCGAACCCAAGTCGACTAAGCACCCAATTCCGTTGAGCCGTGACGATGAAACCAAGCACACGGAAACGCAGGAAAAGATATCCTCCCAACACTACCCAGTACGGAACCGACAGCCTCACCGCATTGCCGACACGCCGAGCGAATCGGCCGGACTCGTCAAAACAGAGAACGTAGGCACCGATAATCAGCGGAAACGTAATCGCCGTTTCCTTCCACAATAACGCTGTTGCGAACGCCACACAGGAGAAGACGAGAACAAAGGGTCGAGCGACCTGCGGATGCCTTATTGATTGCCCTTCCGGTTTCCGCCCTTGCGCCAACCGAAAGAGGAGGAACGCGAGTAAGACGAATATCGTGCAACCGATATCGGGCAATGCCGATATCCAATCCACCGCTTCGGAATGAACCGGATACACTGCAAACAGAGCAGTCGCTGCGAACGCAACGCTGAGGCGGGATGTGAGACTGTAGAACAGGTAGAACGCCAGTACAACCGCCCCCAGATCGAAGGCAAGACTAACCGCGTGGAACGCGCGCGCATCAAATCCAAACAGATCGGCAACGAGCCGGTACGTTAACATCTGCAGAGGCCGGTAATAGTTGATGCGACCGGGATCCTCGGAAAGTGCCGAACCCCTCACGTCCGCAGAAAAGAAATGCAGCAGCGAGGCACCAGAACGCAGGTCTGGATTCATGACGACTTGCTGATGGTCGTCCCAAACGAATCCGTTGCCGATGCCGTTGCCGTACGCAATGATACCGAGAGCGCATAGAACCACTATAGCTGCGCCAAGGTGCACGCTTGCTCGACGGCCGCTTCGCGATTCGCGTTCCGCGATTGGCCGCTTCCGTTTGGCCACTGGCCCTTAGCTTTTGATTCAGTTTCTCGCTGCCTATGCGTGCGGAGATGGTTTACTCAACAACCTCGGCACACACTCCCAACGTCCGTTCCACATCCCAAAAAATACAGCACGCGCGCATGCATGTCCACAACAACGAGCAATTACCTACGGACGTTGGGCGCGGCACTCAGTACCTGACTGAGTGCTCGACGGGATGCAACCCCTTATCCTGAGCAGAGCATGCAGTTGCGGAACGAAGGGTTCTTGCACTCGTAGTTTTTGCTGACATCCTGGGAAGCGGAAGGGGACCCTCATCTACCTATCGCGCGCGTCACCGCACGAAGTCGTCGCGCCGAATGTGATTGTAAAGCTGCGCGACGTTCACTATGATGCGGGCCTTCGCGTCCACTGACGATGCGCTTCGCCAAACCAAACGATAAACGTCCGGCGGCAGAAGCGCGCGGCGAGCATCCGAATCCTCCCACAACCGCAAACAGCGCCATTCGCCAGATTGGTTTTCTCCCGCTGCTGGCCGTTTTTTTCGGCTACACGTGCGGCGGCCCCTTCGGTTACGAAGAAATTTTCAAAGGCTCCGGCCCCGGCATGGCTGTCCTGTTCCTCGCGATTGTGCCGTTTTTCTGGTGCATTCCCATCGCGCTCGCTTCCGCCGAACTCAACAGCATGATGCCGGTGCAGGGTGGCTTCTATCGCTGGAGCCGCGCCGCGTTCGGAGATTTCTGGGGATTTCAATGCGGCTGGTGGAATTGGAGCGGCACTTTTCTGCTCAACAGTACTTACGGCGTGCTGCTGATGAACTACATGTTTTATGGACTCACAGGATACAAACGCTGGCTCGGCGCCTGCGCGGTGCTGACTCTTCTTGCGCTTTTGAATTTGCGCGGAATCAAAGTCGCCGGCTGGCTCGCTGTGGTGCTGCAGGCCGCGGTTTTCGTCCCGGTGATTTGGCTATGCGTGGTTGCGCTTTTTCACTGGCACTACAATCCGATGCTCCCCTTTGTGCCTCCCGGAAAACCTCTCGGCACAGTTTTTGGTTCCGGCCTGGCGCTGGCCATGTGGAATTACGCAGGATATGAGCAGCTTTCCAGCGTCACGCAGGAGATGAAAGATCCGCAGCGCACCTTTGCGCGGCTGCTGGTCTGGAACACGCCTCTGATTATCGTGACTTACATTTTGCCGATCGCGTTTGCGCTGGCCGTACTCGGAAACTGGCAGGCGTGGAACACGGGTTACATTGTCACCGCCGCGCGGCTGGTCGGCGGCGCACCGCTCGGCATGGCTATGCTGGCCGCATCCATCATCGGGACGCTGGCGCTTTCGAACAGCACCATCCTTTACACCACGCGCATTCCCGCGGCGATGGCCGAGGACGGTTTTTTGCCGCAGGGCTTGGGAAAAATTCATCCGCGCTACGGAACGCCGGCGCGCGCGATTTTAATTTCGCTCGTCGTTTACTGCGTTCTCGCGAAGTTCGATGTCGTGGCGCTCGTGGACGTTTACATCTGGACGCGCATCGCGACTTCGTTGATGACGCTGGTCGCCGCGTGGCGCATGCGCCAGAAAGCGCCGAACGCGCCGCGGCGTTTTCGCATGCCCGGCGGACGAATCGGAATGGCGGCCATCATTATTTTGCCCGCGATTTTGTGCGCCGTGAAAATCTTCTACAGCGAGCCATTCGTGATGCGCTACTCGCCGCTACTGCTCGCCACCGGCCCGGTGGCGTATCTGATTCTGCGCTTCGTCTTCCACATGAAGCCGCATCCGGCCGATTACGTCACACCAAAATAATTATTTCGCGGAAAGGTTTTCGGCGATGACTTTGGCCTGGAGGAACAGGAGCAAATAATCCTGGCCGCCGGCCTTTGAATCGGTGCCGGACATATTAAATCCGCCGAAGGGATGCACGCCGACTTTCGCGCCCGTGCATTTGCGATTCAAATACAAATTGCCCACGTGAAATTCCTCGGCGGCGCGTTCGAGTTTTTTCGGATTTTTCGTATAAACAGCACCAGTGAGACCATACTCCGTGCCGTTCGCAATTTCGAGCGCGTGGTCGAAACCCTTTGCGGGCATCACGGCGAGCACGGGACCGAAAATTTCCTCCTGCGCAATTTTTGCGTTTGGCTTGATGTCCGCAATCACCGTCGGCTCGATGAAATATCCGTCGCCGCCAACGGCACCGCCGCCAGTGAGCAGGCGGCCTTCTTTTTTACCGGCTTCGATGTATTGGAGAATCGTTTTCATCGCGGACTTGTTAATCACTGGGCCCATGAAATTATTTCCGTCCTCGGCGGGCCCGACTTTCATCGCTTTGACGCGCGGAATTAATTTGTCGATGAATTTGTCGTAGATTTTCTCGGACACAATGGCGCGCGAGCACGCGGAGCACTTCTGTCCCTGATAGCCAAAGGCCGATTGCGCGACGCCCTCGGCGGCCGCGTCGAGGTCGGCCTCATCGTCAACAATGATGGCGTCCTTGCCGCCCATTTCAAGCACGGTTCGCTTGATCCAAATTTGCCCCGGCTGCTTTTTCGCGGCTATTTCGCCTATGCGCAAACCAACCTCCATCGAGCCGGTGAAGGCGATGAAGCGCGTCTTCGGATGCGATACCAGCGCGTCTCCGGCAGTGCTTCCGGGACCGGTGAAAAAATTCACGACGCCTTTCGGTAAACCGGCTTCGTTCAGAATTTCCATGAAAAATGCGGCGACCGTTGGGGAATCGCTCGACGGCTTCACGACTACCGTGTTTCCCGTGACGATGGCGGCCAGCGTCATTCCGCCCATGATGGCCGCCGCGAAATTCCACGGCGGAATCACGATGCCGACGCCCAGCGGAATGTATGCCAGGTAATTTTTCTCTCCCGCGTTGGGGACAAGCTTTTGCGGGCCAGCGAGGCGCAACATTTCGCGCGCGTAGAATTCGCAGAAGTCGATCAGTTCGGCTGTGTCCGCGTCAGCTTCCGTCCAAGTTTTGCCGGTTTCGTAGCAAAGCCAGGCGTTCATTTCGAAGCGGCGCTTTCTCAAAATCTCCGCGACTTCGAAGCAATACCAGGCGCGCTTCGCGGCTGGAACCATTTTCCAGTGCGCGAACGCTTTGTCGGCGGCTTCGATCGCCTGATTCGCGAGCTCGATGGCGCCCTTCTGAAAAATTCCCACAACCTGACTGGGATGGGAGGGATTCGTCGACTGCGTCTTTTCCTTGGTGAAGATTTTTTCTCCGCCAATGATCAGCGGGTATTCGCGGCCCAGCTCGGCGCCGACTTTTTTCAGCGCCGCTTCCATGGCCGCGCGATTTTCGGGCTTCGAGAAATCGCGAATCGGCTCATTCTTGAATTCGCCGCGGTCGAGCGTTGCCGCCGGAGAAGTCATCGGAAATTCCTCCCTAGAATTGCAAGCATATGATTCCTGCGATGCATCTTAGACTCGCAATTATATCGCATTTGGCCGCTGGGCTTGCCACCCTCCGTCGAGGTGTTCGAAAGCGGACACGTAAATCTAAAAAAACGGCGAAAATACTCGATTAGAAATGGCATCGGTCGTGTGTTTTGTGTAGGTTGAGTCAAGTTCTAATTTCCCATATTTACTCGATTAGACTCCAAAAAGCGCATAAAAAACGAAAGCCGCCCGAAAGCGGGCGGCTCATGGTGACCGGACGATGCAGCTGCCGGGACTACGCTACAATGACTATATACCACTTTATAACTACATTGACAAGGAAAAAAAGGAAAAAGACGTCGAAGCAGCAGCGCGAAATGGGTGTTAGACGCCTGACTTTGCCCACTTCCCTGCCAAGGCCGTGACTCTCTCTGGCACACCCCATGAGCCAGAGACCTGCGAATTGGACTTGACCGCCGATTTAACCCGCGACGAGAACGATGGCTCCCAGCTTGTTAGGCTCTCCAGATGACCGATTAGCATCTTTGCCTCGGCGAAACTGCTGCTTTCCTCGAAAAGTCGTATCAAAACCTCGCTCATTCGCCGCTGTGTCTGCTTATTCCTCGAATATGAGTCGAAAAGTTCGCGCGCGAGTGTCTTAGCGCTTTTGCAATTTCCGTCAAAGGCCTGAAAACGGCCAATGAATCCATACGGATCCTCTCCAAAACGCACCGCGAAAACGGGGACGCCGCGCCCCATAGCGGAGCCAATTTCTTGGTCTGTCCAATTGCTGGCGTGAAATCCCTCATGGAGTAGCGCGACCAACGCATCGCACGTCGCAAGGGCTGTTTCAATTTCCGTCTGCCACTCCTGTGTCGGCTCTATGTCTCTGTGCGCAATAAAGCCGGAAATCCCAAAATTACGGAGAGCCTCCTGGAGCTCGGCAGCGAAAGCCCGATGTTCCGAAAGGTGTGTCACGAAAAGCCGAAGCATGCCCTTGCGCCAAAACGGCGGGTCTACTCGAGGGGTCACTGTCTCCTCAAAATGGAAACCGACGTGTTGCGCAAGATCAATTAGTACCTGGTCCGAGGCGTCTTCCACCATGCTGAGCACGTACGCATCTTTGTCGCCCGGCCAATCGTTAGTGGATGGTAACGAAAACTCCTTCAATGTCGCGTCGATAAGTGGCCATCCTTCCGTGGCGAGCCGCAGGGTTATTTCTTTCTTCAGTGAAATTCGTTGTGACGGTGATAGTGCCACCTTTAGCCTCGCGCGAACGGAACGTGTGCTCGATTACCTTCGATTAATAGTCATTATAAGGCAAGCCATCGCGCAAAGCAGGTCTCTCACCGCCGTTCGCGAGGGGCGCGACCGGGTTCCCTTCACACCACAGGGCAGGCGAGATGACATATCTGTGCATTTGGGTGCCAGTGGCGGAACGGCACGGAGCTTCTACCGTTCGCAAAGGGCGCGACGCGACTCGGGAGTCGCGCGGGCGCAGCAAGCAGCGCCCCTACGAATTCAACGGCCAGGGCAACAGCAGGTCCCTCGGCACGGTCTCCTGGAATGCAGAGCCGGCCTCGGGATAACAGCTCTATGGGTTAGGGTGTCAGCGGCGGAGGGCGCGAAGGATTTCGCGGGAGGCGTTGAGGGCGGATGCTCCGGTGAGTCCTGTGCCAGGATGGGTGCCGGGGCCGCAGAGGAAGAGGCCGCGAACCGGAGTGCGGTAACGCGACCAGCCGATGAGGGGGCGCATGGTGAAAAGCTGGTCGAGGGCGAGTTCGCCGTGAGAAATGTGGCCTCCGGTGAGGCCGTAGGTTTCCTCGAGGTCGAGCGGCGTGATGACGCGCGCGGCGATGATTTTCGACGGGAGATCGGGCGCGTATCCGGTGAGCGTTTTGATGACCGCGTCGGCGAGAGCTTCGCGCTGGGAGGGCCAATTTTGAGGAGACGCGACGGAAGGAAAAGCAGGTTCCTCACCACCGTTCGCCGAGAGCGGGCCACCGGGTTCGGAATGACAAACTGGAGAGGCTTCGCGAGAAACCGAGGTGGAACGAGAAGCAGATTCTCCGGTTTCGGAAGTCCGGTGGACTTCACCGGAGTCCACACGGCGGACCTCACCACCGTTCGCCAACGGCGGGCCACCGGGTTCCCTTCGTTCCTCAGGGCAGGCGGAATGACACGTTGAAGAATTTGCGCGGCTTGTGGCGGCGCGGGGGTTGACGGCGTAGGGGGCGTATTGCATGTGCACGGACATGACGTGCTTGCCATGGGGAGCGAGCGAAGGATCGAGGAGGGACGGAATTGTGACCTCCAGGAACGGGGCGCGGGAAAAGTCACTGTACTTCGAGTCGTCGAAGGCGCGTTCGAGGTAATCGATGCCGGGGCCGATGTGAATCCGTCCGGTGAGCGCGGCGCTTTCGTCACGTTCATTTTTGAGCGCGGTGAAAGTGGGCAAGCTGTCGAGCGCGAAGAGAACTCGCGCGACAGTTCCCTGGCAGCGATAGTGCTGCATCTGCCCGAGGAAGCTGGGCGCAAGATGGACAGGCTCGATTAATTTTAGGAATGTGCGTTTGGGGTCCGCCGCGGAAACGACCGCGGTGGCGGAAATTTCTTCGCCGCTCTTTAGCACGACGCCCGCCACGGCGGGCACGCCGGTGACGGCGCCATCTTTGACAAGAATGCGCGCGACTTCAGCGGAAGTGCGAATCTCCGCGCCAGCGTGCTTTGCGGACGCGGCCATCGCTTCGGAGAGCGCGCCCATGCCTCCGCGCACGTACATTGGATTGCCATCCGGAAACCCGCCCGCGCACAGCCGCAGAAGAAGAAGGGCGGTGGTGCCGGCGGACCAGGGTCCGGCGGCGGCGCCGAAAATTCCTCGCGCGGCGATTGCGGCGCGAAGAAGATCAGTTTCAAAAAAATCCGCGACGAAATCGGCGACGGCCATCGGGCCCCAGCGCAGAAAGCGTTGCATGTCGCGTTTGCCGAGCTTGCGGAATTTCCTTCCCGCGCCGAGCAAATTCCAAATGTCGGCGGAAGTGGGATGATCAATGTCCGGCGGAGTGATGGTGAGCAAGCCAGCGATGAAGGCGCGAGCATCGTCGAGAATTTTGGCGAGTTCGAGATATTTTGCTGCGTCGTGCTGCGAGAACGTGGCGATGCGCTTGGCGGATTCGGCGGCGCTCGAATGCAAAATCAGCGCGCGGCCGTCGCGCGACGGAGCAAAGGCGCGGCACTTCGGCTGGAGCCATTGCACACCGTCACGCTCGAGTTGCATATCTTTCGCGATGGCTGGAGCGAGCGGGCCGGACGCGCCATCGAGCACGGACGCGCGAAATCCAGGATGAAATTCTTCCGTGGTTGCTGCGCCGCCGACGACCGGGCGCGCTTCGAGGACGAGCGGCTTGAATCCCGCGCGCGCCAAATAAAATGCGGCGATGAGGCCGTTGTGGCCGGCTCCGATGATGATTACGTGGTGGTTTTTGTGATTCCGCATAGACTTAAGCTTGCCCGACGAAAACCGCAAATCAATGGGTTGACTGATTCGTTAGATATGTTGGCGTTGTAAAAAAGGTGCCGTCCACTTGGACGAATTCGTCAAGCGGTGCGCGCATGTGCACGGCGTCGACCTTGAGTCCGCCCACCAGTTCTTCGCATCCGAGTTCTTTCGCCTTGTCACTCAGACTAAAGTGAAGACCGAAGAAGGTGCCTCGGATCTCGTCCTGCGCGTCGGCACGAGGGCTAAGAAGCAAACCCAACGGGCACACAACGGCGTAGCTCGTAGTGAACACTGGCTTGGAGTAATCGAGTGGGGGCTGCTCAGGCTCCGTTTGGTGCGAATCCTCAATAACCCAGATTGTGATGACGATGGCTAGGATCAGCCACAGAACCTTTGTGCGTTTCATATTGGCGGCACTCTACCATGCGCTGCTTGCGGTGTCATGGGTGACGGCCACGCTAGAAAGAATAGGGAAATGAGCTCAGTGCTTGGCGCTGAGCAGGAGCGCTCCTCGGAATGACAAAGAGGAGGTGTGTGCGGGAAGCGGAAAAGTCCGGGTGTCAGGAATTGGATGCGCGGAAAACAATATTCTCAAAAGCATGCTAGCTGGCCCTCAGGTCCTTGAGAATTTCCACGGCCGCGAGGCGGCCGGGCGCGCCCATGATTCCGCCGCCGGGATGCGTCGCGGAGCCGCACATATAAAGGTTGTCAACCGGAGTGCGGTAACGCGCCCAACCCGCGACGGGACGCAAAAAGAAAAGCTGTTCAAGCGAAAGTTCGCCCTGAAAAATATTTCCTTCGGTGAGGCCGATCTGCTCTTCGATGTCGTAGGGCGTTAAAACCTGGCGGCCGATGATGATGTTTTTCAGGTTCGGCGCAAATTCGGCGATGGTGTTGATGACCGCGTCGCCAAATTCCTCGCGGCGCGCGGGCCAGTCGCCAGTTTTCAATTTGTAAGGAGCGTACTGCACGAAGCAGGACATCACGTGCTTGCCCGGCGGCGCAACGGAAGGATCGGTGAGGCTCGGGATGACAATGTCGATATAAGGATGATGCGAAAATTCGCCGTATTTCGCCTGGTCGTAGGCGCGCTCCATATATTCGACGGAAGGCGAGATGGAAATTGCGCCGCGCAGATGGCGTCCGGGGCCGGGGAGGCATTTGAAATCGGGAAGCGCGTCGAGGGCGAGATTCACTTTGCCGGAGGAGCCGCGATATTTGTAACGGCGGACTTCTTCGACGAATTCATCAGGCAGGGTGCGCGGGTCCATCATTTTCAGGAATGTGAGATTCGGGTCGACGCTGGACGAAACAATTTTCGCTTCGATTTCTTCGCCGCTCTGCAGGACAACGCCGGTGGCACGTCCGGCACGCATAGTGATTTGCGCGACGGGCGCTTCGGTGCGAATTTCGGCACCGGCTTCGCGCGCTGCGTCCGCGATGGCATTCGAGATTGCGCCGGTTCCGCCACGGCTGAATCCCCAGGCGCGAAATGCGCCGTCGATTTCGCCCATGTAATGATGCAGGAGCACGTACGCGGTGCCGGGCGAGCGCACGCCGAGAAACGTGCCGATGATTCCGGAGGCGGACATGGTGGCCTTGAGGACGTCCGTCTCAAACCACTGATCGAGGAAATCGGCGGCGGACATGGTCATGAGCTGGACGAGATTGTATTTGTCTTCGGCAGCGAGAGACTGAAAACGTTTTGCGAGAAACATTAATTTTTTCAGGCCGGCGGGATTGAGCGATGTTGGGTCGGGAGGAACCATTCCGAGCAGCGGCTTGACGAAGCGGCACATCTGCAGCATTTGCTTGCCGAATTCGTCGTAGGCCTCGGCGTCGCGGCGCGAATGGCGTACGAGTTCGTGGCGCGTTTTTGCGTGGTCGTTGACGCGCCAAAGATGATCTCCGTTGGGCATGGGCGTGAATGTGCCGTCGAGCGGGAGGATTTCCAATCCATGGCGGGGCAAATCGAGATCGCGAATGATTTCCGGGCGCAGCAGCGAGACGACGTAAGAGCAAACGGAGAATTTGAATCCGGGGATGATTTCCTCGGTGACGGCGGCGCCTCCGAGGACGTAACGGCGTTCGAGGACGAGCACTTTTTTGCCGGCGCGCGCGAGATACGCCGCGTTCACCAGGCCGTTGTGGCCGCCGCCAATCACGATTACGTCGTAGGATTTGGACATTAGTTGGGTTACAACCGTACTTCAGCGGCTAAAGCCGGTCTTACCGCCAAGGCTTTTTTGTCGCGGTTAAAACCGCGACCCACAAAGCAAGGGCGTTTGCAAAGAGCGGACATTTTACAGGGGGAGAGGTGATGGGACAAGCCGAGTCGAAGCCCTCTCGCATTGAAACCAAAATTTCGGTTCGTCAGTGCCTACCAGTGGACGAAGAAAAATATTACGCCGAGCCCAATCAAGACGAGTGGCCAAAAACGAACGGGAATACCAAAGAGCGAATCTTCGAGCGAAAGCCTGACTTCTTGGCCGGTTTCCTTTTCAACAAATACGCGGTCCCGTCCATACCCAAACCATGACCGAAGCACATAAACTAGTGCCGCAGCAATGCAAAGACCAAGCAGTTTCGGCCATCCGTGACGCTGGTAGTACAGGTTGTCCACGAAGATTGAGCGCATCGCCAGTTCCGTGAGGAGCAGGCAGCCAAATGCGATGAGCGCAATAAGGAATCCTTTTCCTCGCCAGACTAGCATCGGGAGTGCCCCTTGCTGATCCGAGTAGATTTTAACAATTAGCGATGGTAGAGGCTGTGCCTGAGTGTCGTCAAGACGCAGCGGCTTGCTGTAACCGAAAGGCAGACACTATAATTTGTGCGCGAAACTTGTATAGAGAATGGAGACAACGAAGTGCCTATAGGGACGGCGGTACATGAGAGGACGTTTAAACTGTGCGAAAGCCTGAATTATCGCGAATGGTCGGGCTATTACACGGTGAGCGCGTACGAGGCGCATCACGAGCATGAATACAACGCGATACGCAACGCCACTGCGCTGATTGACGTGACGCCGCTCTACAAATATCGGATCACCGGCGGCGATGCGACCACGTTCGTGAATCGCGTGATTACGCGCGACATTCGAAAAGTTGCCGTGGGCCAGGTGATTTACTGCTGTTGGTGCGACGAGCAAGGAAAAGTGATTGACGACGGGACGATTTCGCGGCTCGATGAAAATGTGTATCGCTGGACGGCGGCGGACCCGAGTTTGCGATGGTTCGAGCAGAACGCGCTGGGGCTCGACGTGAAAATCGAGGACATTTCGGAAAAAGTGGCGGCGCTGGCGCTGCAAGGACCGACTTCAGCGCGGCTGCTGCGGCAAATCGCGGACGCGGATATCGCAAACCTGAAATATTTTCGCGTGACGCATGGGAAAATCGCGGGCGTCGCCGTCGACATTTCGCGCACCGGGTACACGGGCGATTTAGGCTACGAAATCTGGATGCCGTGGGACGAAGCGCCGAAAGTCTGGGACGAGCTGGCCGCAAATGGCAGGCAATTCGATTTGCATCCCACTGGGATGTTGGCGCTGGACGTGGCGCGCATCGAAGCGGGGCTGCTGCTGATTGAAGTGGATTACACGAGCAGCAAGAAGGCGCTGATCGAGTCGCAGAAATATTCGCCGTACGAAATCGGGCTGGGCCGCATGGTGAATCTGGAGAAGGAACACTTTGTGGGACGCGAGGCGCTGATTGAAGAGCACAAATGCGGCGCGAAACGGCAGTTCGTCGGGCTCGATATTAATTGGGATGAAGTGGAGGCGCTCTATGACAAGATTGGACTTGCGCCGCAGGTGCAAAGCACGGCGTCACGCGTGGCGGTCCCGGTTTATGATGCGGGTGGAACGCACATCGGAAAAGCTACCTCGACGACATGGTCGCCGACTTTGAAGAAGATGATTGCGCTGGCGAGCGTTGGCCGCGAGCATTCCACGCCGGGCAGAAAACTGAAAATGGAATTTACCGTCGAAGCGGTGCGGCATCGCGTGTCCGTGACGGTCGCCAATTTGCCGTTTTTCAATCCAGCGCGGAAGATGGCGACGCCGGCCGCGTGACATCAGGGAAAGCGGATCGGCCACCAACCAATTTTATTTCGAGCTGTCCCATAAATACCGTACCGGAGCACAAGGCTTAGCTTCAGGGGCTAAAGCCCATTTTTGAAGCGGTTACGGCGGGGCTAAAGCCCCGCCTCCTATGGCAGCCATCTGTGAGACAGGTTCTTGCGAGGTGGCTAGCGAGTGACGAGCTTACAAAGGAGAACTATGGTTCAAGGATCAGCGGCAACACGCAAGACGACAATTTTCGTTGCGGCATTTGTTTTAACGTGTGGGCTTTCATGCAGCTCGCGTGCCGCGGCGCAAAACGCGCCGGGGGCGATTCGTCTGGCCGTGGACGCAACGCACGCGCCGCAGAAAATTCTACACGCGAACGAGGAAATTCCCGTTCGTCCCGGCCCGCTGACGCTTTTTTATCCCGAATGGATTCCCGGCGAACATGCGCCGGACGGCCCGATCACGGACGTGGCGGGCATGGAATTCACGGCGAATGGCAAGCGTATCGCGTGGCGCCGAGACCTGGTGGATATGTTCGCGATTCACCTCGACGTTCCCGCGGGCGCCGATTCTCTGCACGTCGCGCTGGACTTTCTCCTCACCGCGCCCGCTTCTGGATTTTCCGCCGGTGCTTCGGCCACGGCGCAGCTCGACGTGCTGAGTTGGAATCAGGTGCTGCTGTATCCGAAAGGCCGGCCCGTGCGCGAATTGACTTTCGACGCGAGTCTTCGCCTTCCCGAAGGCTGGAAATTCGGCACGGCGTTGCCCATCGAAAAAGAATCCGGCAACGAAATAATTTTCAAGCCTGCGCCGCTCAACACGCTGGTCGACTCGCCTGTGCTTTCGGGGCATTATTTTCGCGCCATTCAACTGACGCCGGGCCAAACGCCGTCGCATGAAATCGACATGGCCGCGGACAGTTCGGAAGCCCTCGAGATCCCCGCGGAAACGCAACTCGATTACAAGCGATTGGTCGCGGAGACGGGCGCGCTTTTCTGTTCGCGGCATTATCGCGACTATCATTTTCTGCTGACGCTGAGCGACAACGTGGCGCACTTCGGCCTAGAACATCATGAGTCAAGCGACGATCGCGTGGATGAGCGGACGATGATCGACCCAACGTTGCGAATCACAAACGCCGATTTGCTGCCGCACGAATTCACGCATTCCTGGAACGGCAAATTCCGGCGTCCGGCGGGACTGGCGACGCCAGATTACAACACGGCGATGAAGGGCGATCTTCTTTGGGTTTACGAGGGCCTGACGCAATATCTGGGGACAATACTTTGTGCGCGCAGCGGCCTGTGGACTCCGCAGCAACTTCGCGAGCATCTCGCCGACGTTGCGGCGAACCTCGATCATCGTCCGGGACGCGAGTGGCGCCCGCTGCAGGATACGGCGGACTCAGCGCAGCTCCTTTATTTTGCGGCTCCGCAGTGGGCGAATTGGCGGCGCAGCACCGATTATTATGATGAAGGCACGCTGATCTGGCTGGACGTGGATACAACGCTGCGCAAACTGACCAATGAACAAAAATCCCTGAATGACTTCTGCCGGATTTTTCACGGCGGTCCCGGTGGCAAGCCTGCGTTGAAGCCTTACACCTTTGATGACATTGTTGCCACGCTCGACCAGGTTGCTCCCCACGATTGGGCGAAATTCCTGCGCGAGCGCCTCGACTATGTGGGGCCGCACGCGCCGCTGGGCGGAATCGAAGGCGGAGGATACAAGCTGGTTTACAACGACGCGCCGAATCAAATGATTCTGGATGATGAATCGACTGACAGCCATCTGGATCTTACGAACTCGATCGGAATTGTGCTGGAGGAGGACGGCACAATTCGCGACGTTATCCATGGCATGCTCGCCTACCGCGCGGGGATCGGGCCGGGAATGAAGATTCAGGCCGTGAATGGGCGGCGATGGTCGATCAAGACCATGCGCAACGCCGTTGAAAATAGCGTGAAGGAAACCAGGCCGCTGAAATTGCTGGTCGCGAATGGCGGTTTCGTGGAAACGTACGAAATCGATTATCACGATGGAATACGCTACCCACATCTGGAGCGCGCCGAAGGAGGTTCGGATTATCTGGATGAGATTATCAAGCCGCTCGTGCCAGAGAATTTGACCGGATTGCTACCTGCAGAAGGCCGGAACGCCCTGAAGCACGGAGGAAAATGATGCGAGGCAGGGCGTAATGATGAGCAGGCGCTTGGCGATGGCCGTTGGCGTGGCATTGATTCTGATTGGCGTTGCGGCGCTGATTCATCCGCAGTTCAGCTATCGCGTCGAGCAGCATTCGCAACAAGTGGGCGCGATGAAAGTTCTGTTCGAGACGCGGAAAGTGATTCATTTTCCGCTGTGGTTCAGCGTACCGATTTTGACTATTGGAGCGGCCTTTCTGATTGCGACGATGCGCAAAGATTGACCTGCCGCGTTTCTATGCGAAGCGACTACAAGCTGTCTGATAGATACCGTACGGAGCTACGAGGCTTGGCTTCAGGAGCTTAGCCCCTGAAGAAACACTACCTTAGCAGCACCTGTTTCATATCTCGCGTCACTTTTCGCCGTTATCCTTGACACTTTTTTGCTTCAAGCCTAGCCTAAACTATAGGTAGAACTTTAAATCCCTTGCACTGAGAGAGCCTATGGGCGTTCGCGAATGTCCTTTCTGTGGACGGAAGATCTCTGACGTATTCCGGGACTGCCCTCATTGCCATGAGACACTCCCCGAACAGCGTGCTTCGAACGCTTCCTCTTCGCGATCAGGTCGAAACGGCCCTCTGCGCCGTGGCCTTCTGTACATGATGATTGTTGCGTTCGTTTACTATCTGCTTTCCGCCAATAGCCCGCTGAAAATTCCGACGGTGCCCTTCGCACCCATCCTCACCACTTATTTGCTCCCACTATCTTTCCTGGCCGGCCTCGGTTTCACGATGTACGGCATCTTCCTCCAAGTAAAGGGCTGAGCGCAGTAAGGCCCCATCGGCGTTTTGCCTGGCCGAGTCGCTTGGCTCGGCTACCGAGCGCACTCCCCGAATGCGGCCCAATTCGTGATACGCTGTCGCTGCCCGGCCCGCGGGCTTTCATGTTTGGACCAACTGGCACCAAATCTTAACCCACAAAATGCGCAGATACTAAGACACTCTTGGAGGCTGACGTGAAAAAACTTATCGGAATAACCGCAGTCTGGCTGCTTTGCTCGACAGCGGCGTTTGCACAGCAGCATCCCAACAAACAGCAACAAACTAGGCAGCAACAATCCCGGCCCGCGACGCACACCCCGCAAAAAGCCGCTGTTGGCCAAGGACATATTCCCGCTCACGGCCCCACGCCGGTACGAACGCCTGCTCCCCCCGCTCGCGCCCGCAACACGGGAAACGCCCAGCAAGGCAATCAACGTCGTAGTTATAAAGACCAGACTGGACATCCCGCGGCCCCGCACGTCCACGCGAACAATGATCAGTGGGTTGGTCATGACACTGGCCGGAACGACCCGCACTATCATCTGGATCATCCATTTGAACACGGGCGTTTCCCAGGAGAAATCGGCCGCGACCACGTCTTTCGGCTTGCGGGTGGAGCGAGGGACCACTTTCGGTTCGGTAGCTTCTTCTTCAGCGTCGCTCCATATGACTACGATTCCTGCAGTGACTGGCTTTGGGACTCCGACGATATCGTCGTTTACGCGGATCCCGATCACGACGGCTGGTACTTGGCCTACAACGTCAGGCTTGGCACCTACTGCCACGTGATGTATCTCGGGCCCGCTTAGCACTTTGCGCCGCGAAAGCGGGGTGATAGTTCACCCCGCTTCGCTGCTCGAATCGCGCGCCCGCGCC
>JBOGNJ010000195.1:0-18769 GCA_050746905.1 Candidatus Acidiferrales bacterium | reverse complement strand
GAGTATCCGCGGCGCTGGAAGCTGTTTTTACACGATGTGCGCTCGGAAATGTCCAAGGTCGTGTGGCCGTCACGGCAGGACGTGATTTCGATGACCGGAGTGGTGATCGTCACGGTGGCATTCTTCGGCCTGTTTTTTCTGCTGACGGATACGACGTTCAGCTATTTGGAAACTCTGGTTCTGAATTACTTCAAACATTGACCGACACAGAACAACAAGGAAGCAGCATGGCGAAGCAGTGGTTCATCGTCCACACGTACTCGGGCTTTGAGAAGAAGGTCAAGGAAAGCCTCGAAGGGCGCGTGGCCGCTTTCGGCTTGCAGGACAAAATCGGCCGGATGATCATTCCGACGGAATCGGTGGTTGAAGTGCGCGGTGGCAAGAAAATCGTTTCGCCGCGGATGTGCTATCCCGGCTACCTGTTGGTCGAAATGGACATGGACGATTACACCTGGCACGTCGTGCGTTCGACGCCGCGAGTCACGGGCTTCGTTGGCTCAGGGCAAACGCCCACGCCGCTCAGCGAAGAGGAAGTCGAAAATATTTTGAACCGCGCAACGACCACGGCGGAAAAGCCGCGGCCGAAACTGACGTTTGACCGCAATGAGTCCGTGCGCATCGTTGATGGACCGTTCGCGAATTTCACGGGAGTGGTCGAGGAAGTGAATTCAGATCGCAGCACGTTGAAAGTCAGCGTAACGATTTTCGGGCGCTCGACGCCGGTAGAACTGGATTTCGCGCAAGTAGAGAAAGTCGCGTAGCAGCGGCGGCTCGTTTTTCTCGCGCATAGGGAGTCAAGATGGCAAAGAAAGTCCAAGCAACGGTGAAATTGCAATTACCGGCGTCGAAAGCCACGCCTGCGCCACCCGTCGGCACGGCGCTAGGCCCGCAGGGCGTCAACATCATGGATTTTTGCAAGCAGTTCAACGCCAAGACGAATAAAGAGCCGGACGGGCTGATCATTCCCGTTCTGGTGACGATTTACAGCGACCGCACGTTTACTTTCATCACCAAAACGCCACCGGCGTCGGAGTTGCTGAAGCGCGCGGCGGGAATCGTGAAAGGTTCGCCCGAGCCGAATCGCACCAAGGTCGCGAAGATCACGCGCAAGCAGGTGGAAGACATCGCGAAGGTCAAGCTGGTGGACCTGAATACCACGAGTCTCGATTCCGCGATCCGCACCGTGATGGGCACGGCGCGCAATATGGGCATCGAAGTAGAAGGATAGCAAGCAGCGGACGGCAGAGAACGAAGCGCAGGAGAACGCAATGGGTAAGACGGGCGGAAAAAATATCGAAAAGGCGCGCAAGTTGGTGGAAGCACGCGCGTATAAGCTCGGCGAAGCCGCGGAGCTCCTGAAGAAAGCGCATTTCGTCAAGTTCGACGAGACGGTCGAGCTCTCCATTAATTTGGGCGTCGACCCGAAGCAGTCGGATCAAATGGTGCGCGGCACCGTGGTGTTGCCCAACGGGCTAGGCAAATCGAAGCGCGTGCTGGTGATCGCCACGGGAGAAAAAGTCCGCGAAGCGGAGGAAGCGGGCGCGGATTTCGCCGGCGGCGAAGACATGGTCGTGAAGATTCAGGGCGGCTGGACGGATTACGACGCCGTGATTGCCACTCCGGACATGATGAAGTCGGCCGGGCGGCTGGGCAAAGTGCTGGGCCCGCGCGGATTAATGCCGAATCCGAAGACTGGCACGGTGACGTTTGATATTGCAAAAGCCGTGCAGGAAATCAAGGCCGGAAAAGTGGAATTCCGGCTGGACAAGACGGGAATCATTCACTCGCCCGTCGGGAAAATCAGCTTCACGGCAGAGAAGCTCGCGGAAAACGCGCTGGCGCTGCTCGGGGCTGTCTCGAAAGCGAAGCCCGCGACGGCAAAGGGCAAATACATCCGGCGCGTCACGCTTACTTCCACGATGGGGCCGGGGATTTTGATCGACCACGCGGAAGTGGACGCGGCAGTCGCCGCATAAAGAAATTTGAAGGAGCCTGGCATGGGGATGAAGAAGGCGGAGAAGAGAGAGAAAGCCGATTCGCTTCGCGCGGAGCTTGCGAATGTGTCGAGTGTGATTCTCTCGACGTTCC
Source organism: Candidatus Acidiferrales bacterium (assembly GCA_050746905.1). GTDB lineage: Bacteria > Acidobacteriota > Terriglobia > Acidiferrales > UBA7541 > DAHUXN01. The sequence continues at coordinate 16,681 of JBOGNJ010000195.1, read as the reverse complement.
AGGGCATTACGGTGGAGCAGGACACGCAGCTTCGCCGCGCGGTCGAAAAGGTGGGCGGGCACTACGAAGTGGTGAAGAACACGATCGCGGAGCGCGCGGGCGAGGGAACGCCTGCGGAGAAATTGCTCAAAAATCTGGCGGGCACGAATTCGATTGCCTACACCACGGCGGATCCGGTGGCGCTCGCAAAGGTGCTGACGAAAGTCACGAAAGACGTTCTCGCATTCAAGTTTCGCGCCGGCTGGGTGGAAGGGCGTGTGGTCTCCATCGAGGAAATCCAGCATCTGGCGCAATTGCCCAGCAAGGAAGAGCTGATCAGCAAGATCATGTTCCTGCTCAACGCTCCCGCGCAGCGAGTGGCTTCGGTGATGGCGGCCATTCCGCGCAATCTGGCGGTGGTGACGAGCGAGGCAGTGAAGGCCAACAAGTTCGGTTCGGGTGGCGGCGCGGAGGCGACTGCCCCGGCAGCGCAACCGGAATAATTTGCGGCGAATTCGGTCACGAGTTTAGGGCGGCGAGTTTCTTAATTTCTTTACGGAGGATAGGAAAAAGCAATGGCGAGCAAAGTGGAATCGATACTGGACGAGATCAAGGGTCTGACGCTTCTCGAAGCGTCGGACTTGGTCAAGAAGATGGAAGAGACGTTCGGCGTTTCGGCTGCGGCTGCGGCTCCCGTAATGATGGCGGGCGGCGGAGCGGCGGGCGCGGCACCGGCGGAAGAGAAGACGGAATTTGCCGTCGTTCTCACCGAAGTCGGCGCAAACAAGATCAACGTGATTAAGGCGGTTCGCGAAGTCACCAGCCTCGGACTGAAAGAAGCGAAGGATTTGGTCGACGGCGCGCCCAAGACGGTGAAAGAGGGCATCAACAAGGACGAAGCCGCCACGATCAAGAAGAAGTTTGAAGACGCCGGAGCCAAGGTCGAAGTCAAGTAGTGCGGTGGGCGCAGAGAATTCGCCCGGCGAAAAAGGATTCCGTCAACGCGCGTGTTTCTTCGAGATATTCGATCTCGCCACGCGTCCTGCCCGGACTCGGGGCCGTGGTGTCGCCACGGTTTTTGTCCGGTTTAGCCCTAAAGGGATGAGGTAAACCATGCGGAACGGTAATCGTTCAACGAGGGAACGGGAACGCCTGGACTTCGCGCGGATTCGCGCGGCGGTGCAGATCCCGAACCTGATCGACGTCCAGAAGAAATCCTATGAGCGCTTTCTGCAGATGGACAAGCTGCCGAGCGAGCGCGAGGACGGAGGATTGCAGTCCGTTTTCACCTCCGTGTTTCCCATTCAGGATTTCCGCGGGCTTTCGCAGCTCGATTTCGTCGACTACGCCATCGGCGACTGGGAATGCAAGTGCGGGCACCTGCGCGGACTCCATCATTTGCGCGCCACGTGCCGCAATTGCGGCGCTTCGGTGGTCACGAATCCGTACAAAACCGGCGACGTGGTTTGCACCAAGTGCGGCGCGTTCAATCGCAACACGCCCACGTTCTGCAACAAGTGCGGCGACCCGGTCACGCTGCAGCTCAAATACGACGTGAACGAATGCCAGGAGCGCGGCATGACGTATTCCGCGCCGCTCAAGGTCACTATCCGCCTCACGATTTACGACAAAGACCCGGAGACGGGCGCGAAGTCGATTCGCGACATCAAGGAGCAGGAAGTTTTCTACGGCGACATTCCGCTGATGACGGAGAACGGCACGTTCATCATCAACGGCACCGAGCGCGTGATTGTCAGCCAGTTGCACCGCTCCCCGGGCGTGTTTTACGAGTCCGCGAACAATCGCAGCTACTTCCTCGGCAAGATCATTCCGTATCGCGGCTCGTGGGTCGAATTCGAGTACGACACGAAGAATATTCTGTACGTGCGCATCGACCGCAAGCGCAAATTCCTGGGCTCGATTTTCCTGCGCGCGCTGGGAATGAAGTCGAATGAAGACATTCTGCGCACGTTCTACCAGGTGGAGCGCATTTCCGTGCGCGACCGCGAGCTTTTCTGGAACGTCTCGGACGGCCTCGTCGACCGCAAGCTGTCGCGCGAGATCAAGCATCCGCACTCGAGCGACGTGCTGGTGGCCGCGCACAAGCGCATCACGGAAGCCATTCACAAGGAACTTGTGAAGGCCAAGGTCAATCAGGTGGAAGTAACACCAGTGGACCTGGAAGGCGCGGTGACGGTCGGCGAACTGGTCAACCGGCAGACGGGCGAAGTGCTGCTCGAAGCCAATAAGCCGCTCAATCCCGAAACGTGGGCCGCGCTGATCGAAGCGGGCATCACGGAAGTGGACGTTGCCTTCCCGGAGCGCGACGACTCGGGCGTCATCATCAGCCGCACGCTGGATAAGGACGCGATTCGCAACACGCGCGAAGCGCTGATTGAAATTTACCGCAAACTGCGTCCCGGCGATCCGCCAACGCTGGAAACGGCCACCGCCCTTTTCAACGGCATGTTCTTCGACGCGCGCAAATACGATTTCAGCCGCGTCGGCCGCTTGAAATTCAATATCAAGATGGGACTCGAGACGCCGCTCGACAAGCGCACGCTCGATCCGGCGGACTTTGTCTCCGCGATCAAGTACCTGCTGAAACTGCGCAAGAACATCGGCTCGGTGGACGATATCGACCACCTGGGCAATCGCCGCGTTCGCGCGGTGGGCGAGCTGCTCGAAAATCAGTTCCGCATCGGCCTGGTCCGCATGGAACGCGCCATCAAGGAAAAGATGTCCGTCTACCAGGAAATGTCTACGGCGATGCCGCACGACTTGGTGAACGCCAAGCCCGTGATGGCCGCGATTCGCGAGTTCTTCGGCAGCTCGCAATTGAGCCAGTTCATGGATCAAACCAATCCGTTGAGCGAGATCACGCACAAGCGACGCCTTTCGGCCCTGGGGCCGGGCGGGTTATCGCGTGAGCGTGCGGGATTCGAAGTTCGCGACGTCCATCCGACGCACTACGGCCGCATTTGCCCGATTGAGACGCCGGAAGGACCGAACATCGGATTAATCAGTTCGCTTTCCTGCTATGCGCGAATCAATGAGTTCGGCTTCATCGAATCGCCCTACCGCAAGGTGAGGAATGGACGCGTGATCGATTACGTCCAGATCGTCAATGCGGGCGGCAGCGAATTCAAGGCCGGCGAAATCGCCGAACGGGAAAAAGTCGATTCGGCGAACGAAGAACTCAGTCGCGGCAAGGTGACGGCAGAGGCGTATTGCTTCTATCTTTCCGCGTGGGAAGAGGACCGTTACGTGGTAGCGCAGGCCAATGCCTCGCTCGACGATCGCGGAAAAATCACCACGGAACTTGTCAACTGTCGGCAGGCGGGCAACTTCGTTTTGAAGTCGCGCGAGGAAGTGGATTACATCGACGTTTCGCCGAAGCAGCTCGTCTCCGTCGCGGCCAGCTTGATTCCGTTCCTCGAGAACGACGACGCGAACCGCGCGTTGATGGGCTCGAACATGCAGCGCCAGGCCGTGCCGCTCATTAAAGGAGAAGCGCCGCTCGTTGGCACCGGCATGGAGCGCGTCACGGCGCACGATTCCGGCGCGGTGGTCAGTTGCAAACGCGACGGCATCGTCGATCAGGTCGACTCGGAGCGCATCATCGTGCGCGTCGAGTCCGACCAGTCCGGCGTGCTCAGCCGTGAAGTCGGCTCGGATATTTACCTGCTCACGAAATTCAAGCGCTCGAACCAGAACACTTGCATCAGCCAGAAGCCGCTGGTGCGCGCGGGCGACCGCGTACGCCAGGGACAGGTGCTCGCCGACGGTCCTTGCACCGATCGCGGCGAATTGGCGCTTGGCCGCAACGTGCTGGTCGCGTTCCTGCCGTGGCGCGGATACAACTTTGAAGACGCCATTCTCGTCAGCGAGAAGCTGGTACAGGACGATTACTACACTTCGATTCACATCGAGGAGTACGAAATCGAGGCGCGCGATACGAAGCTCGGGCCCGAGGAAATCACGCGGGACATTCCCAACATCAACGAGAGCTTCCTGCGCAACCTCGACGAAAGCGGCGTGATTCGCATCGGCGCCACCGTGAAGCCGGGTGATATCCTCGTCGGCAAAGTCACGCCGAAGGGCGAAACCACGCTGACGCCGGAAGAGAAATTGTTGCGCGCGATCTTCGGCGAAAAGGCCGGAGACGTTCGCGACGCTTCCCTCTATTGTCCGCCGGGGATCGAAGGCACCATCGTCGACGTGAAGATTTTCTGCCGCAAGGGCGCGGAGAAAGACGAACGCCACAAAGCCATCGAGGCCACGCAAGTCTTCAAGCTCGAAAAGAACCTCGCCGACGAAATCCGCATTCTCACAGACGAGCGCCTGAAGCGCTTGAGCGCGTTGCTCGGCGGCCAAACGCTCGTCGCCGACTTGCACGACGAGCGCACCAACAAGCGTTTGCTGACCAAGGGCACGGATCTGACGCGCGAGATTCTCGAAAAAATCTCCACGCGCAATTTGAAGCGCCTGCGGTTGTCCGACAAAGATCCTCTGCTCATCGAGAAAATCGACGAGATCGAGGAAATGACCTCGCGGCAAATCGACGTGCTCCGCAAAATCACCGAGGAGCGCAAGGAAAAGCTGAAGAAGGGCGACGAACTGCCGCCGGGCGTCATTAAACTCGTCAAAGTCTATATCGCCATGAAGCGCAAGCTTTCCGTCGGCGACAAAATGGCCGGGCGTCACGGCAACAAGGGCGTGATCGCACGCATCGTTCCCGCCGAAGACATGCCGTATCTGCCCGACGGCACGCCGGTGGAAATTGTGCTCAATCCGCTCGGCGTTCCTTCGCGTATGAACGTCGGCCAGATCCTCGAAACGCACTTGGGCTGGGCCGCCAGGGAGCTCGGCGGACAAATTTCGAAACTGCTCGACGAGGGCTCGCGCGCCGAAGTCGTTCGGAAATGGTTCAAGGATGCTTTCGGTGCGACTTCTGTGTGGGAGTCAATCAAGGAGCTCGACGACGAAGAAATCATCGCCCTCGGGAACAATTACAAGGACGGCATCCCGATGGCGACGCCGGTATTCGACGGCGCGCGCGAAAAGGACATTCGTCACCTGCTGCAAGCGTCAGGCTTGCCGGAAACAGGCAAGATTACGCTGTACGACGGCATGACCGGCGACGCCTTCGCGCAGCAAATCACCGTCGGCTACATTTACATGCTCAAGCTGTCGCACTTGGTCGACGACAAAATTCACGCGCGTTCCATCGGACCGTACTCGCTGATCACGCAGCAGCCGCTGGGTGGCAAAGCGCAATTCGGCGGCCAGCGTTTCGGAGAAATGGAAGTGTGGGCGCTCGAAGCGTACGGCGCCGCGCACATTCTCCAGGAATTGCTGACGGCGAAGTCCGACGATGTCTACGGCCGCGCCAAAATTTACGAGGCCATTGTGAAGGGCGAGCCCGGAATCGAGCCGGGCGTGCCTGAATCGTTCAACGTGCTCGTCCGTGAGCTGCAGTCGCTCTGTTTGGACGTCGAATTGATGAAGCGGCAAAAGCCCCAGATTGAAGCAGCCGCCGCCGATTAACCGCTCCCGGCTTTTTTTCGGGAGCCTTGCGATGAATTTTTGTTCCGGCTTTGCCGGGACGGGAGGTTCGCCCTTGTATCGTTCTAGCCCGTACGACCGCGCCAGCCAGATTGCCGATTTCGATTCTATTCGCATCAGCCTGGCGAGTCCGGAGAAAATCCGCTCGTGGTCCCACGGCGAAGTCACCAAGCCGGAGACCATCAATTACCGCACGTTCAAGCCGGAACGCGACGGCTTGTTCTGCGCGAAAATTTTCGGTCCGGTGACGGACTGGGAATGCTTGTGCGGCAAATACAAGCGCATGAAGCATCGCGGCGTCATCTGCGACAAGTGCGGCGTCGAAGTCACGCTCAGCAAAGTGCGCCGCGAGCGCCTGGGCCATATCGAGCTCGCTTCGCCTTGCTCGCATGTGTGGTTCTTCAAGGGGTTGCCGAGCCGTATCGGCTATCTGCTCGATATTTCGATGCGCGACCTCGAGCGCGTGCTTTACTTCGAGGCATTCGTCGTCGTTGACCCGGGAGAAGTGCCCGGGATCAGGGAAAAAGAGCTGCTGCTCGACGATAAATACCGTGAGCTGCAGAAGGAATTCGCCGGCAAGTACCGCGCCATCATGGGCGCGGAGGCCATCAAGGAATTGCTGCGCCGCGTGGACATCGAAAAACTCTCCGAAGATCTGCGTGAAAAAATGAAGGCCGACCCCAGCCTGCAGAAGCGAATCAAATTCGCCAAGCGGCTGAAAGTGGTCGAGTCCTTCCGCAAGAGCGGCAACCGCCCGGAGTGGATGATTCTCGACGTGATTCCCGTGCTGCCGCCGGAGCTGCGTCCGCTGGTGCCTCTCGATGGCGGCCGTTTCGCCACATCCGATTTGAATGATTTGTACCGCCGGGTAATCAACCGCAACAACCGGCTGAAGAAGCTGATGGAGCTTCACGCGCCGGACGTGATCGTCCGCAACGAGAAGCGCATGCTGCAGGAAGCCGTCGACGCGCTGTTCGACAACGGCCGCCGCGGCCGCGTGCTTCGCGGAACGAATAATCGCCCGCTCAAATCTCTTTCCGACACGCTCAAGGGCAAGCAGGGCCGCTTCCGTCAGAATTTGCTCGGCAAGCGCGTCGACTATTCTGGCCGCTCCGTCATCGTGGTGGGGCCAGAGCTCAAGCTGCACCAGTGCGGTCTGCCGAAGAAGATGGCGCTCGAGCTTTTCAAGCCGTTCATCTATCACCGCCTCGAAGCCGCGGGCCACTGCACCACCATCAAACAGGCCAAGGAATTGGTGGAGGCGCAGGACGCAATTGTCTGGGACATTCTGGAAGAAGTGATTCACCAGCATCCCGTGCTGCTCAACCGCGCTCCCACGCTGCATCGCCTGGGCATTCAGGCGTTCGAGCCGGTGCTCGTCGAAGGCAAAGCGATCCGCATCCATCCGCTGGTCTGCACCGCGTTCAACGCGGACTTTGACGGCGACCAGATGGCCGTGCACATTCCACTTTCGCCCGAAGCGCAGGTGGAAGCGTCCGTGTTGATGCTCAGCTCGCACAACATTCTTTCGCCCGCGAATGGCGGCCCGCTGGCTGTGCCGACGCAGGACATGGTCCTCGGGATTTATTACCTGACGAAGTCGAAGCCCGGCGCGAAGGGCGAAGGCCGCGCGTTCGGTTCCATCGAAGAGGTGATCCTGGCGCTCGAAACGGGAGAAGTGGAACTTCTCACGCCGATTCGCCTGCGCTACACCGGCGAAGTGATCGACATGACCACGGCATACGACGATCAGGACGTGACGCACACCGAACCGGTGACGCTCAATAAGCAATTCATGCAGACCACCGTCGGGCGCGCCATCTTCAACGACGAGTTGCCGGCGGAGATGCCCTTCGTCAACGGCCTGCTCAAGAAAAAGGGGACGCAACAGCTTTGCCAGTATTGCTACTTGCGCTTCGGCCTTGAAAAGACCGTGCAGATGCTCGACAAGCTAAAAGAGCTCGGCTTCTTCTACGCCACCAAGGCCGGCCTTTCCATCGGCATCAGCGACATGGTCATCCCGGGGGACAAGGCAAAGCTGGTGGACAACGCGGAGCGCGAAGTCGTCAAGGTGCAGCAGCAATACCTCGACGGCGCCATCACCAACGGCGAGCGCTACAACAAAGTCATCGCCATCTGGAGCGACGTGACCGAAAAGGTCGCGGATGAGATGTTCAAGGCGCTCGAAGTTCAAGACAAGGAAGGAACGATGAACCCGATCTACGTGATGGCCGATTCAGGTGCGCGTGGATCGAAGCAGCAAATTCGGCAGCTTTCCGGGATGCGCGGACTGATGGCCAAGCCTTCGGGCGAAGTCATCGAGACGCCGATCACGTCGAACTTCCGCGAAGGCCTCACCGTGCTGCAATATTTCATCTCCACGCACGGCGCCCGCAAGGGATTGGCCGACACGGCTCTAAAGACGGCCGATTCCGGCTATTTGACGCGCCGCCTGGTCGACGTGGCTCAGGACGTGATTATCAACGAATTCGACTGCGGTACCGCGGACGGCATTTACGTCGAGCCCATTCTCGAAGCTGGCGTCGAAGTCGAGCCGCTGCGTGACCGCGTAATCGGCCGCGTGTCGCTCGAGAAGATCAAAGACTACGAAGGCAACGTCATCGTCGAGATCAACCAGGAAATCACCGAGGAACTCGCCAACGCAATTCAGGCGGCGGGCATCGAGCGCGTGAAGATTCGCTCCGTGCTCACGTGCGAGTCCCGCCGCGGTGTGTGCGGGCGCTGCTACGGCCGCAATCTGGCCACCGGGCGCTTCGTCGAGATGGGCGAAGCGGTTGGTGTCATCGCCGCGCAGTCCATCGGCGAGCCTGGCACGCAGCTCACCATGCGGACGTTCCACATCGGCGGCACGGCCACGCGCGTTACGGAACAATCCAAGGTCGAAGCCAAAAACAACGGCTTCGTGAAGTTCATTGACCTGAAGGTTGTCGAGGGCCGAAACAAGATTCTCATTTCCATGAATCGCTCCGGCTTGATCGCCGTGGTTGACGAAAAGGGCCGCGAGAAAGAGCGCTACCACGTGGTTTACGGTGCGCGTCTGAAAGTGGACGATGGCCAACCGGTCACGCTCGGTCAGACGATGGTGGAATGGGATCCGTACACCTTCTCGATTCTTACCGAAACGGGCGGCACGATTCAGTTCAAGGACCTGCAACCGGGCATCACGATCGAAGAGCAAGTGGACGAAGTCACCGGGTTGTCGCAGTTGGTGGTCACGCTGCCGCCGGGCGACGAAAAACACCAGCCGATGATCCTGGTCCGCGATCCGCAGGGACGCGTCCGCAAGAAATACCTAATGCCGTCGCGCGCCCACTTGATGGTCGCCGATGGTGACGATGTGCAGCCGGGTGACGTCCTCGCGAAGATTCCCCGCGAGACCACGAAGACCAAAGACATCACGGGCGGCCTGCCGCGCGTCGTGGAACTCTTCGAGACGCGCAAACCTAAGGATCCCGCCGTCATCAGCGAGATCGATGGCGTGGTCAAGTACGGCGAAATCGTCAAGGGCATGCGCCGCATTTTCGTGGAAAGCGAAGACGGCGGCAAAGTGGCCAAGACAATCAAGGAATACTCCATCCCGCGCGGCGTGCACATCAACGTGCAGGAAGGCGAGCGCGTTCGCGCCGGCGAGCCGTTGATCGACGGCCCGCTCAACCCGCACGATTTGCTGGCCGTGCTCGGCGAAAAGTTCACGCAGGCTTACCTGGTGAACTCGGTGCAGGAGGTTTACCGTCTGCAGGGCGTGAACATCAACGACAAGCACATCGAAACCATCGTCCGGCAAATGATGCGCTGGGTGAAGGTGGAAGACGTGGGCGACACGATGTTCCTCCTGGAAGAGCAGGTGGACAAATTCCGCTTCCGCGAGGAGAACGACCACGTAATCCACGACGGCAATCGTCCGGCGACTGGGCGTCCGCTGCTTTTGGGAATCACCAAAGCGTCGCTCTCGACCGATTCGTTCATCTCCGCGGCCAGCTTCCAGGAGACGACGCGTGTTCTGACCGAAGCGGCGATTTCAGGCAAAGTGGATTATCTGCGCGGCCTGAAGGAAAACGTCATCATGGGCCGCCTGATTCCCGCCGGCACCGGCCTCGACCGTTACCGCAGCGTCCAGCTTCTCACCGAAGTTCCTAGAGAAGAGCCTGAAGCGGAAGAGCCGCAACTCACGGCCGAAGAAGCGGCAGCGCTCGACTTCCTGCGGAAAGACACAGACACGATCGTCGAACCGTAAGAGATATCTCTGTAGCTCACGTCCCGCCCGGCGGTTTCGCCGGGCTGACGTGAGGCTCTTTCCCCGCGGTCCCCTTCGTTGAATCTGTGGAAACTCTCTCCTCTTTACGGTTTGTCGCCCTCATCCCGCTGCCTCTACAATTGTTTCATGCGTTGTGTGCTCGCGAGTAACCGTTTGCGTTCCGAATTGACGCCCCAGACTTCTTTATGACAGACACGAAGAAGCCGGAAACCGGCGCGCTTTCTCAATGGAAGGAGCTCGAGCGTCGCGAGTCGTCTCTGTGGCGTACCAGCTTGCTCCTTCTCGTACTTTTGGCTTTCACGATTGCATTTATTATCACGGAACCCGCGCGCACGCGGCCGGGCCATTTCAAAGCTCTTTCTTTCGGCCTCGTTATTTTGGTCGCGCTCTTCGGCGCGTACGCCTGGATGCAGAAACGCAAGATCGCGCAGCTCCGCGGCTTTGTGCAGGGTTATGCCGAAGGGCACACCGGCCCCCTAAGTGATCAACAGCTCGAAAAGCTGTTTGAGATTGTTGCCCGCTCGCAGCACAGCTTCCGCGAACTCATCGACAGCTTCGACCGCATCGCGTTCAATATTTCGCTCGACGGCCAAATCCGCGTCATCAACCGCGAGTTCGCCGATATCCTCGGCCTCCCTTTTGCCGAAATCGTGAATCATCCGCTCGAGGACTTTGTGGTTGAGCCGACGCGCGCGCAAATTGAACCGTTTCTGCCGCGCTTCATCGAAAAACGCTCGTGGAATGGCGTCGTGAAAGTGCGCTGGAAGCCGACGGGCCAAATTCGTTTTTACGAATGCACGCTGTACGCCGTCGTAAAAGACGGGAAAGTCACGGGCGCCAGCGGCCTGGCGCGCGACGTCTCGTCGCAGCGCGAAACGGAATCGCGTTTCACGGATCTTTTCGAAACGCTCCACGAAGGGGTTTATTTCAGCGCTCCGGACGGCACGCTTCTCGACGTGAATCCCGCGCTGGTTCAGATGCTCGGCTACGCCGGCAAGGCGGAGCTGCTTGAGAAGAATCTTGGAGATCATTTTGCGGACATGTCGCAGCGCATTCCGCTGTTCAGCGAACTGCGCCATGCGGGTTCCCTGCGTGATCGTGAAATTGTTCTGCGCCGCAAGGACGGCTCGAGCGTTCTGGCTCTAAATTCCTGCGTGGCGATCCGCGATGCGTCCGGCCAATTCGTCCGTTTTCAAGGCTCGCTCGTGGATATTACGGAACGCCGCGCCATCGAGGGCCGCCTGCGCGAGGAGCAGGAATTCGTGCGCCGCCTCGTCGCCAGCTTTCCGGACATCATCGTCGTCCTCGACAAGAACGGGCGCTACACGTTCGTCAGCCCGCGCGTGGAAGAGTTTCTTGGTTACACGCCGGATGAATATATCGGAATGGGCCTCGACGACCGCCCGCATCCCGACGACCGCGATTCCGTCATGGATTTCTTTGACAGCCTAATCAGCGGCAAGATGAATTTTGGAACCGTGGAATACCGCACCGCGCACAAGAACGGTGGCTGGAGGACGTTTCGCGCGAACGCCGGCCCGCTCACCGACGCGGAGGGGAAAATCATCGGCATCGTCGCCTCCGCGCGCGACGTCACCGAATCGAAGCGCCTGGAACAACAGTTGCTCCAATCGGAAAAACTGGCGGCCATCGGCCAGATGGTTTCCGGAGTCGCCCACGAATTGAACAATCCCCTTACGGCGATCTTGGGAATGAGCGACTTGGTGCGCGAGCGCGCCACGGACGACGCTTCGCGGCGGCAAATCGAGCTTGTCCAGAAGCAGGCGCGCAAGGCCGTCGAGCTGGTTCAAGACCTGCTGAATTTTTCCCGTCCTTCGCGTCCCAAGAGCCAGCACGTTCGCCTCGCCGAATTGATAAACCGCGCCATCGAGCTTCAGCAATTTGTTCTGGCCAGCCGGAATATCGCGGTGGATTTTGACGCAACACTGGAGCGGCCGGAAATTGAGGCTGACCCGAATCAAATGGTTCAGGTGTTCGTGAACTTGCTCGCAAACGCGGAACAGTTTATCGCCACCGCGCGCGATCATGGCCGGATCGCCATCCATATCGCGGAGAGAGAAGGGAAAGCCGAAATCCTGTTCGACGATGACGGTCCCGGCGTGCCACCGGAAATTCGCGCGAAAATCTTTGATCCCTTCTTCACCACGCGCCGCTCCAGCGGAGGCACTGGCCTCGGACTCACGATTTGCCTGGTGATCATCAAGGAGCACGGCGGCACGATCGAAGTGCAGTCATCGCCGGCGGGCGGCGCGCGCTTTCGGATTCTCTTGCCGGTTTTGAGATCCTCCGCGCCATCGCCGGCGTGGCCGTCATTCATCTCGCAGCGCGAAGGCATAAAAGGCTGCCCAATTCTCGTTGTGGAAGATGAAGACGGAATTCGTGAACTGGTCCAAGAGGGGTTGAAGGCGCGTGGAGCCGCCGTTGAGGCCGTCCGCACCGGAGAAGACGCGTGGAAGAAAATTTCTGCGCATCCTTATGACGTCGTCGTATGCGACTTCAATCTTGGCGATGTCAGCGGCCTGGAATTGTTCGACCGCGTACGCAGCCGCACAGGCGTCAAGCATCCCCAATTTCTATTCATCACGGGAGAGATTCTCGATCCACCGAGAGTGGCTGCCTTGGAGGAGAAAGGTGCCTTCGCGTTGCAAAAGCCGTTTCAGATTACCGATTTGATTTCGACAATCGAGAAATTCATCGCGCCCGGCGCGTCCCAGCCGAAATAGTTCGCGCGGCGGATATTTACCGCACAGTCTTGGGTTGCTTCCCGCGAGCCGCGTCGACGCCAAAATCCCAGACAAGCAGGTTCATTCCTTCCTTTGCAGAAACTTCGGCCAGCGCGTATTCTCCCGGCTTCAGTGGTTGACCCAGCGTAAAACGGTAGACTCCCTTCGCGACTTCCCAGATTTGCAGCGAAACCGTCTTTCGTTTTTCCTGCTGCTGCGACATAAAATTGTCGATATCTTCGATGTGCCTCTTGTCGCCGTGAACATGGGCTTCGATCAGTTCCACTTCCGGCTGGCCCGGATCGGTCGTGCGTAGATAGAATTCCGGCGACGGATTCGTGATTCGAAATGACGCGTGCGCTCCCTCCAGATCAACTCCGCGCCGCGAAGGCACGACCGGCACGGGTATCACCAATTGCTCCATCAGCCGTTTTTTGCTTAGTTTGCTCGACGCAGAGGACTGGTGCAGAGGAAAAATGGCGCGCCCGTCCAAAATGAAAATTCCGTCGCCCGGGGGCAGGAAAACACCGGGGACAATTTCGAGGCTCGCATCCACATCGAGCGGCGCGACCCTTGCAGCCGCATCTTCCGCTTTCAGCTTTGCGTCAAGAGCTTCCGCTTGCCTGGTATCGTCGGCCTGCGCCTTTTTCGTGGCATCCCAGTCCACAGCCGCGGCCGGCACTTCCTCCCATTCGCCGCGCTCGACGCTGAAATAGCGCACGCGATCGCCCTGCACTTGATAGGTGCTGGCAATCTGCGATGTACCGTCCTTCATCACCAGTTTCTTGCCCTTCGGCAGTGTAGAGCCCGCCGGTTCCTGCCGGCTTGACGTGTTCTGAGTCCCCTGCGCGATTGCCTGGACTGGCAAGGCTGGCGAAAGGCCAAGCAGGCACACGATTGCGGCAAAAGTGACGCGCCCGATTCGAAGAATGCCGCGCATAGCCGTTTGAGAATTACGCCACGATTTCAGCATCTTTAAGATGCCGGTGCGTCGAGTTACGTTTTCCATCACGATTTCAGTCTAACCCCCGCGCGCGTTGCCGCGCAATTCCAATGGGCGAACCAAAGCCGGAGGCCTGCAAAATTGAGAAGAGTTTTCCAGCGGGCACACGGAGACAAAAATAGCGGGCGGTTCCTTAAAGAAGGTCCAAACGGCGCGCTCTAGTGTTGGCAGCGCGGACAGAGGACGTTTACAATCATGAGGTCCGAATCCGAAAACAGCCACTTCTCGGCTCCGGCGCTGGCTGCCTCTGCGGCACGAATCAGCGAACCGAGCTGTCTGCTTTGCGCCCAACCGCGGAGGTGATCCAAGCAGACTCCTGTCAAGCGGGATACTTCGTCTTCGGTGAACTGCTTTTGGCCTGATCGAATGGTGACCACTTTTCCGTCCCTTTTCGATAGCCCGACTGGCTATCGTCCCATTCCCACAAACTTCCTAGCACGATCCATACCAAATTAGATTCCGGGAATCGCCCCTCGGATACTTTAGCTAACTGATTTTTTAGGTTGGCCTTACGAGAATCGGGAAACGACTATGGCGCAAGCAAGGGCTCCATCGGAAGGGCAAGATGAGAAATCTTTTGCCCATCATCCGGATGTTTCTACGGTTTTCGGTAGGGATATGATTTTGAGGAGAATTTGGTTTGAGGCTCAGACTTGGAAGCCGCCAGCGTTTTCAAAGGCGTGGGCAAGTTGCAGCACCCGCGACTCGGCGAAGCGTGGACCGAAGATTTGCAAACCAACAGGCAGCCGGGTCGAGGTTGTGCCGCAGGGAACGGAAATCCCCGGAATGCCCGCCAGCGACCCTGTAACTGTATATATGTCAGCAAGATACATGGATAATGGGTCGGCGGCTCGCTCTCCCAGACGGAATGCTGTTGTGGGCGACGTGGGTGTCACGATGGCGTCCACTTTTTCGAATGCGAGAATGAAATCGCGCGCAATCAGCGCGCGGACCTTTTGCGCGTGCAAATAATACGCGTTGTAATAGCCGGAGGAAAGTGCGTATGTTCCCAGCATGATCCGCCGTTTCACTTCGGGGCCGAATCCTCTGCCGCGCGTTTTCTTGTACATCTCGCGCAGCGAATCGCCGTGGACGCGAAGGCCGTAACGCACCCCGTCGAAACGCGCCAGATTTGAACTCGCTTCGGCGGTCGCGACAATGTAGTAGGTCGCAATCGCATATTCCGTGTGCGGCATCCGCAACTCGACTGGCTGGCAGCCGATTCGCTTCATCAGCTCGATGCCCGCTTCCACTTTCGCGCGTACTTCCGGATCCATGCCTTCGCCGAAATATTCGGCGGGAATCCCAATGCGCATTCCGCGAATCGGCTTTTCCATTTCCTCGAAATAATCGGATTGCGGCACGGCGGCAGACGTTGAGTCGTTCGCGTCACGCCCCTCGATCGCGGAAAGCACCGCCGCAGCGTCGCGCACCGTCGTCGCGAACGGCCCAATGCGGTCGAGCGAAGAAGCGAATGCAATCAGCCCGTAACGCGACACGCGTCCATAGGTGGGCATCATCGCGGGAATTCCGCAGAACGCTCCCGGCTGGCGAATGGATCCTCCCGTGTCCGTACCAAGCGCCGCCACGGCCAATCCTGCCGCGACTGCCGCTGCCGAGCCGCCGCTCGAACCGCCGGGCACGCGATCCGTGGCGGCCGGATTTCGCACGGGGCCATAAGCCGAATTTTCATTCGAGCTGCCCATCGCGAACTCATCGCAGTTCGTTTTTCCCAGAATGACGGCGCCGGCCGATTCGAGTTTTTCGACCGCGGTCGCGTCGTACGGCGGGACGTAATTTTCCAAAATACGCGATCCGCAAGTGGTGCGAATGTCGCGCGTGCTGATGACGTCCTTGATGGCCACGGGAACGCCGGCGAGCGCCGGAAGCTTTTCGTCGCGGGCGCGTAGTTTGTCGACACGATCCGCTTGCGCATAGGCGCGCTCGGGCGAAAGCGCGAGGAATGCATTGAATTCCGGATTTCGTTTTTCGATGCGCGAATAAAATTCCGCCGTAAGCTCGCGCGCGGAAATCTTCTTCGCTTCGAGCGCGTCGCGAACGGCAGGAATCGTCCAGGTATTCGCGGCGCTCATCGCTCGATCACCTTGGGAACGCGGAAATACGGCTTCTTCGCTTCCGGCGCTTGCTCGAAAATCACGTCCGCGACGTCGCATTGGCGCACCACGTCTTCGCGCAGCGCGCCATCCGGACTCGCGGCGGATTGAAGCACTTGCGCCATCGGTTCGGCTGCGGAGACATCGAGCTGTTTGAGTTTATCGATATACGTGAGGATCGCGTCGAGCTGCCCGCGAAATGTTTCCACTTCCGATTCGTTCAGCTCGAGGTTGGCCAACTCGGCGACATACAGCACATCATCGCGGCTGATTTTCATGGCTTACGCGCGGACATGGGTCTGCGAATGAAGGGAATGTGGTTGTTGTCGACTTCGTAGGCGAGGCGGCGGCCGGCATTTTGCGCGGGCTCGACACGAATTTCATTCACGAGGTGACTGCCCCACGAACGATTCACGCGCTCTCGAATTTCTTGATTGAGCAACTCGGCTTGCTTCTGCCATTCGCGCGAATCCGCCTCAATGCGCAGGACGCCTTTCGCGTAAGCCGATGGGCGAATGTGCGCCGCCAGGGCGTCGCCGACAAGCTTCGGCCACGCCGCCGTGAGCCACGTCCGCGCCGCGTGCGGATCTTTCATCCGCCGCAGCGCCGCGCCCAGAAATTCGCCCGCTCTCTCCATGGAATTCACAATTCTAACACACTAGCGCATTCCACATTTGCGGCGGGAAACAAATCTTCCCGGTGAAAATTCAGGCGAGGCCGAGTTGATCCGCGATGCCGCGCATTGCCTCGACACAGAACGCGATGTGTTCTTCAAGGGGAACGCCCAATTCTTCCGCGCCCACGCGAACATCGTCGCGATTCACGCCTCGCGCGAACGCTTTATCTTTTAATTTCTTTTTCACCGAAGCCGCTTCCACCTCCGCGATTTTCTTGCTTGGTTTCACCAGCGCGCAAGCGGTGAGAAATCCGGCAAGCTCGTCGCAGGCAAACAATGTGCGGTCGAGAGCCGATTCGCGCTTCACTCCTGTGTAATCCG
>JBOGNJ010000194.1:0-17779 GCA_050746905.1 Candidatus Acidiferrales bacterium | reverse complement strand
TGCCCTCCTATTCGCGGGTGAATTATACGGCAAAACACGCGGATCGAGCCTTCACCTCCACCGAACTGCGCCGGCGCGAGTGTCGCTAAATTTCCTGCTTGCCAAACTGCCTGGAAACGGAGCAGATTAAGACGTTATCCCTCGAGGCAAAAGGTGGTTTCGGAGAAATCGTCGTCCGAGAAGCCGTCTGCGGCGGAGCAGCGGCGCAGCAGCCGTTACCCTGTTGTTGTTCCTCTCGAAGTGAATTGGCGCGAAGCCAACGGGGCGGAATTCAAGGAAAGTGCGCAAGCCACGGAAGTAAATGCCCACGGGGCGCTTCTGCAGATGCGCAACTATCCCACGATGGGCGTTGAGGCGGAATTGACGAACCTGCTGACGGCGCAAAAGGACCGTGCGCGCATGGCCGCGGTTCGTCGTTCCCGGAAGGGCGAGATACAAGGCATCGCCATCGAGTTGCTTTCGCCGAACGAATCGTTTTGGGGATTGAATTTCCAGCTTCGCAAGGCAAGCGCCGAACTACTGAGCCTGGAGCAAGGCATCAAGTCTGGCGAAATCGATCCGTTAATTTTGCGCGATTTTCGCGACGCGGTGGACCATGTCCGCAAGACTGCGTGGGCCGTGCAGGAATGGCGGGAGCGCCAAATTCAGCATCGCGACCCGTCGACGGTGCTTTCGCTTCTGACGCTGGAGCGCATTCGACGCGCGACCACGCTCACGCATGACCTGCTCGAGGATTTGAAAGCGCAGGACGTGAGTCACCGGACCGAGGGCATCGCGGAATTGCATCGCACCATCGCCGAACTCCACAAACGCCTCACGGAATATTTCGAGAGCGCCGCCACCTGACGCAAATCCGCGCCCGATGCAAACGTGGCTTTTCATGGATTTGATTTGCAGTTCGCGGCGAGCAGCTACCTCAGCCTTTTTCAAGTACGGACCGCGGGCTGTAAGGGAAGGCCGACACGCCGCAACAGGTCCTGAAAACGCGGGTTGGAGCGCAAACCGTCCATGCCCGGGTCCATATGAAGATAGATAAGCCAGTGAGAGTGCTCTTCGTAGGATTTTTCCAAGCATTCAATCGCGCGACCGGCTTCTCTCAGGCCGACGTGGATTCCGGCGAAGAAGTAGGGTGCAACATACTTTTGCTTTGCCAGCATTGTCAGATCATCGAGGATCTGGACTGCCTCGTTTCTCCGACCGGCGGCGCCGAAAGTTTGCGCCAACGCCGCGCGCATCAGAGAACTGCCGCCGGAGAGGTTCACGCCCTTCTCACCCTCGGCGACGGCCTGTTCATAGCGACCCATTTTCCTGAGTAAAAGGCCCAGAACCCAATACGTGACAGGATAGTTCGGATCCAGTTCGACCGTTCGCCGGAGTTGCTCGATGGCGTCGTCATATCGCCGGGCCATGTAGAAAGCCCATCCGATGGCGACGCTGATAATGAGGGACAAAGGATCGAGTTCCTGGCTGTTCTTCATCCTCGCTATGGCTTCTTCGTGGCGTCCCATGGTCATGATGTACTCGGCATACCAATGATTGGCAGTCGGATAGGCGGGATTGAGCGCAAGGCTACGTTCGAATTCCGTCTGAGCCTCTTGCCACTGCCAATCGTGAAGCCATAACACGGCTGCCAGAGGCGTGTGCGCCTCGCCGAGATCGGGTTCGAGCCGCAGGGCCTCCAGCGCGGCCGTTTTGGCTTTAGGGAACGCATCCTTCGGTGGCAGATAACTATTCCATCCCAGAAGCACGTATGAATCGGCCACGCCGGCATAAGCGAGAGCGTAGCCGGGATCTTTCTCGACGGCGTGCTGAAAGTGTTCGATCGCTTTGTAGAATCCCTCCTCGGTCCACCTGTTCCAGTGATGACGGCCTTTCAGGTAGAGCCCGTAAGCCTCGGCATCCTGCGTTTGGCGTTTGGTTAGGCGCTTTTTTTCCGCGCGTGTGAGCTTTAACCGCAAGTTTTCCGATATTTCGTTGGAAATTTCGTCTTGAATCGCAAAGATATCGCCGGGCTTGCGATCATATTGCGCGCCCCACAATTGAGAGCCTGTCGCCACGTCGACTAACTCGGTCCCAATGCGCAAAGAGCCGCCGCTTTGCATCATTCTTCCGGTGAGCACGGCGCGTACATTGAGCTCGCGGCCGACGGCTTGAGGATCAACTCCCCGGCCCTTATAGCGAAAGACGGTGCTCTGGGCCATCACGCGCAGTTTTGGGACGCTCGCGAGAATATTGATTAGACTGCCCGCAATTCCGTCGCTGAGGTATTCGTTCTCCGGGTCGCGACTGGCGTTTTCGAAAGGCAAAACGGCAAGCGAGTCAATAATCTTTGAGACGCGCTTTGGGCGGAGGGCAAATGTTTGCGACGACGCCGAATCTGTCCGCACACCGACTTCCGCCGCTCTCGAGCCGGAATCGGCGCCTCGCTCGAGCCGCTGGAGATCAGCGCGAAGGTCGGTTGCGTGCTGATAGCGCTCGTCCCTATCCTTGCGGAGCGCCTTGTTAATGATTTCTTCAAGTCTCAGCGGGATCTCGGGGTTGATACTTCGCGCGGGAACAGGGGACCGCGTCAGAACGGCCTCGATAATCACGCCGCCCGTGCCGCCGCTAAACGCCTGGCGCCCTGTCGCCATTTCGTACAGCAAAAGACCGAGCGAGAAGATGTCCGTGCGCGGGTCAAGATTGTCTCCGCGGACCTGCTCGGGTGACATGTAGGAAGGAGTGCCACTTATGAGTCCCACGATCGAAGTGGAATCCGTGGCGTCGCCGGTGGAATCCGCGTCCGGGCTCGCAATGCCTTTGGGAACAAGTTTTGCTAGGCCAAAATCGAGCACTTTCGCCCGTCCGCGCCTGGTCACAAAAATATTCGCGGGTTTGAGGTCGCGGTGGATTATTCCGGCGGCGTGCGCCACATCCAAAGCTTCCGCTATCTCGGTCCCGAGTTTCAGGGTCTCTTCAAGGGGAAGCGGGTTGCCATGGATGTGACTGCGCAAGGTTTCGCCGTCAATGAACTCCATGGCGATGAACGCGTGGCCGTCCTGCTCACCGATGTCATAGATCGTGCAAATGCCCGGATGATTTAAGGCGGAAGCGGCTCGCGCCTCGCGTCGAAACCGTTCGAGTGCGCGCGGCTCTTGTGCCATTTTTTCGGGGAGGAGTTTGAGGGCAACCGCACGGTCAAGGCGGACATCGTGAGCCTTGTAAACAATACCCATCCCGCCGGCGCCGAGTTGCTCCGAGATGCGATAGTGTGAAATGGTCTGACCAATCATTGGCAGGCAAAGTTTTGGGTAACCCGCAATTCAGGCTAGAGAGTTGGATCGTCGGGGCCGGGTTCGGTGAACGATTTTTTTCTGTCCGCCTTTGGCGGTTTGGGCGATCCAATCAGACTCAAAACACTCGAACCTTCCCCGAAGCTATTCGCAGTCGCGAGAGGCTCTTGCTCAAGGGTAATATTCTTGTTACACAACGTGCAAACGAGCACTGCGTAAGCCCGGCCATCCGCCTGCTTAAACATGTTGCAGCGCATGACGCGCCCGCAACATACCGGAACCCACATCGTGGAAGCTCCGCCCGCAGCCATGAATACCTCGCCAGGATGTTAATCCTGGGGGATTATACACGGAATCTGCTCGCTAAGATTCGCGCAAGAGCCTGGATGGCAACGCCGCGCGCGTGGTAACAGAAAACTGCCATCCGTCAGGACTGTGACGGATGAGCACGGGAGAATAACCGCGCCGACAATCGCGGCGACCAAGCGACCAATCAATCCGAAGGGACTCCGTCCGAGCGATCCACAAATGAGGCTGCTCAAGAGTGAAGGTGGCGAGTTCCCGGCGCCGAAGCTGTTTATTGTTACAACTCGCATGGGGCGACGGGCGATTGCGCGGCGGGAGGGTGGCATGTACTTTTAACCTTGAGGTGACTGACGATATGAAATTCGCGAAACGCAGGTTTTTGTGCCTGATGCTGGTGAGTTTGTGCCTGGCTTGTTACGCGCGCGCACAATCGCGAGCGCCGCAGGCCGACGTCAAAACCTTTGTCACGGAATACGTGGCTGCGTTTGATGCGAAGGATGCGGCCCGGTTGCAGGCGCTTTATGAATCCAAGTCGCGAGCGTGCATCGCCGCCGAGGACAAGGAATTCTATGACTTCTCGCTGGCGGTCATGTGGCAGGATACAATCCCTCCGAAATACACGTTTACCGTTTCCGCCGTCAACGAAAACAACTTGAAGGCCATCGAAACGTTCGGGTGGTTTCCGCTGAAGCCCACGCACGAACTGCACATCGACTACCAGCAAGGCGATGATTCTGGGACTGTGATCGTCTACCTGGTGCGGGAAAACGGCCGATGGCTCGCCGACCAGCCCTGCGCCACGGAACAAACGGTGAAGCAGTTTCGGGATGGAGCGCCGGCGCGGAAAGCGGCCGAGGCCCACTATAAGGCGCTTGCCCGGGCAATCCGGGAGCCGCTGCGCTCCCAACTGGTCGCGCTGCTTCGCGAGCACAAGACCGGCGACGCGATAGAGCGCTATAAGAAGGCGAGTGGCACGGATGGGCAAACCGCGATGCTCGTGATCGACCAGCTCGCTCTGGAAGCGAGACACTAAGGGCTCGATTCCTCTGAGGATTGCCAGCAACCAGCCCACTGTGGCAAAGCAGAGCCCTAGCGCATGGGCCAAAACGAAGGAATGGTGGGCCCTAGTTGACGATCTTAGAACTCTTCCGCCGGGTCAGATTGTCGCGAGGATTCCGCACATTGCAGAGCCTCTCGGCGCTCTGATTCTAACGAAGTGCGTCGAGCGGTTGAGCTGCCACGTTTAATCGGGAATTCGGTGAGTTATCTACTGGCCTTGTAAAACCGCGCTTTGGCCGGCCGACCCGTAAACCGCGGATAGCATGGATAAGTTTCGACCGGCTGCGAGAGTCCTGAACCATTCTCAGTGAACATGATTCTTCGGAAGCAAAAGCATTCAGCATTGTGCTCTCTGGTGCTTTGAAGATCCAGAGCCTGCACAAAGCTATCTCCACCTGCGGAAGAATAAACGCGAGAAGGCACGTTCAGCCACTGATTGAATCCACCCTAACTTAGGGAGAATACAATTAAATTTGTTCCGGCGACTCCGGCACCGCCCCAATCTGACTCTATCAGCAGTTCTTGAGAATGGTGTCCGTGCAAGCTAGTCACCTCTATGCGCTGGATTAACGTGTGGTGGGTTGTATCCAAGTCGAAACCAGCGGATTCACGCCACTTTCCGCCAGTATGTGTTACGCGTGCAAGGCGGGCTATCGAAGGACACGACATTGGTGGGTTCGCCCCGCGAAAGTTATACTGCAAGACGGCCAATAGCGAGCTTGAATCAGCTGTGTCCGGCCAGCGAAATATCTCGAAACGAACTTCTCGGATTTTCGAAAACGAGCTATTGTTGGTCACAACTGATGCAGCGCATTCTTCGGCCGGTCCTGATGCCGGACCGACGACGCGGTATACCTTCTCAGTTGCGAGAGCGTCCGGAAACAGGAACTCCTTAGAATGCACTGTCGGATTCCACGAATCATCGATCGAGCGTCCGACCACGAGAGAGATTGCGCTCTTGGGGAACACGGCGCGGAGAGCATCCATCCGCAGCGATTCGTCCGCAATTGGTTTAGTCGCGCTTAATGCGGCGCTCGCTCCAACCAGCGAGTAGATGAAGGACATCAGCGCGATTCTCTTGAGCATAGCCGGATTGTACCGGCAAACGGTTCGGGGATGCGCTCCTAACATTGAAAGAATGCCGCAAGCGCGCGGCCGTCATCGCCAAATGCGACGTAACTCTTGATCCGCCAAGGCCGATACTTGGCAGTGTGCGTCACCGAGCCCGAATTATGTTTCGACAGCCTGGCAAGCAAATTGTCAGTGACGCCCGTATAGAAGCGCTCGGTGACGGCCAGGCTCTGCAGGATATAAACGTACTTCATGTGAGGTCCGCCTCCGCTAAAGCTCCGGCGCGACAGCCTTCGCTCGTTTTCTCAAAGTGGAGGTGGCCTGCCGAGCCGGAGCTGCCGACGCAGCACCCGCCTTCGCCCCTTGGGCAACGGCGCGGCAGCCTTCCCTCGCTGCGCGAGCGAAGGTTGGTGGGCCTGGACTGACTTGAACAGTCGACCTCGCCCTTATCAGGGGCGCGCTCTAGCCACCTGAGCTACAGGCCCATTTCGGTGAGGCGGTAATTTTAGCACGACCTGATGCGGCCTGCACCATGACGCGCCGACGAAAACGTTTTACGCCGTCTGCGTTTTGCGATTCGCTGCGGACCATTCTTCGCAGTGATCGAGCGATTCGGCGATGCGGTCGTGGACGAAGTGCAGCTCATCGGCGGTGATTGTGTAGGGCGGCAGAACGTAAATGATGTTGCCGAGCGGCCGCAGCAGGATGCCCGCGTCGAGAAAAAAGTTGTAGAGCTTCGGACGCAGGCGCGAGGAATACCCGGGGTCGTCCGCGCGCAGCTCGATTGCGGCGACTGTGCCGATCGAGCGCACATCGCCGACGGCGGGGTGGTTTGCGATTGCGGCCAGCCGCTCGTTGTGAATTTGTGCGATGGCATCGATGCGGTCGAAGACAGGCTCGCGCTCGAAAATCCGCAAGCTGGCGACTGCCGCGGCGGTGGCGAAAGAATTTCCCGTATACGAATGCCCGTGATAGAACGCGCGGCTACGATCATCGCTGACGAACGCGCGATGGATTTCGTCCGTGCAAACGGTCGCGCCCATCGGGAGCACTCCGCCCGTGATTCCTTTTGACAGGCAGATCAGATCGGGTACGACGCCGGCCAGTTCGCAGGCGAACATTTTGCCGCAGCGGCCAAATCCAGTGAGAACTTCGTCAGCGATCAGGAACACATTATGCTGCGTGCAAAGATTGCGAACGCGCTGGAGGAATTCGATGGGATGCACGATCATGCCGCCCGCGCCTTGCAAGAGCGGCTCGACAATCACGGCGGCGATTTCCGTGGATTTTTCTTCGAGCAATTGCGCGAGCTGTTCGACGCAGTCGATGTTGCAAGTCGCGCGCGTCTTGCCGACGGGGCAGCGGTAACAATACGCGGGATGCACGCGATGCACCGGAAAACGGAAATTGCGGAACGGATCGTTGAAAAGCGAATCGGCGCTGACAGACATCGCGCCGGCGGTGTCGCCGTGATAGGCGTGCTCGAGCGCAACAATCGCTTGCTTTTTCGGGCGCCCTGAATTCCGCCAATACTGCGCAGCGATTTTCAACGCTACTTCGACGGCGGTCGAGCCGTCGTCGGAAAAGAAAATGTGCTCCAGCTCGCGGGGCAGAATTTTGCGCAGGCGCTGCGAAAGCTCCTCGACGCCGTCGTGCGTGAAGCCCGCGAGCAACACGTGGTCGATTTTTGCCGTTTGCTCGGCGATTGCAGACATGATTACCGGATGGCAATGGCCGTGGAGATTCACCCACCACGAGGAAATCGCGTCGATGAAACGGCGGCCGTCAGCGGTGTGAATGTAAACGCCCTCCGCGCGCGTGATGCGCAGCGGCGCGGGATCGAGCGCTTCCTGGGTGAAAGGATGCCAGACGCGCAGGCCCGAAGTCATGCGCGGAACGCCTTACGATTGAAATTTTCGCGGAACACACGAATCAATGCGGCGCGATTTATTTTTGCGAGCATGGGAACGGCGCCAACGACTTCGATTTCGCCGTAATGTTCAATCGCCGCGCGGTTTTCGCGATTCGCTTTTCCCACCATCACCACTCCGCGAAGATCAAGACGCGCGGCCCGCAGCGCCGCAATTGAGAGCAGCGTGTGGTTGATCGTGCCCAGGGAGGTCCGCGCGACGAGAAGAACCGGGAGATTGAGATGCGCCATCAGGTCCGTCATGAGCTGCGTGCTGTTGATCGGTACCAGCGCGCCGCCCGCGCCCTCTACGATCAGATTTTCCGATTCGGCGATTCGCGGCAATTTGATTTTTCGCAGCTCGATGCGCGCTCCCGCCAGACAGGCCGCAAGATGCGGCGACACGGGCGGCGCGAAGCGATAGGCTTCCGGCAGCGTGCGATTTGTCGGCAGTCGCGCGATGCGCATCACTGTGGCGCGGTCGGTGCCTTCGCGCGTGCCGGTTTGGATCGGCTTCCAGTAAATCGCGCCCAGGGCGGCGCAGAGCAACGCGGAGACAACCGTCTTGCCAACATTTGTGTCCGTGCCGGTGACAAAAAAGCGGCTAGGAACATGTCTCATAAATCCTTCGCTGCCATGCGTGACCCAGGCTAAAGAGTCTGTGACAGCCAACCTCAGCGGCTAAAGTCGCACGGATTTCGTGGCGTTTACGGCACGGCTTCCCGACCAAAAGCGTCGGGACACAAACAACGCGAAAGCCGCGCCCTGACGCAGGCGATTTATGAGATCGCTTCTAGGCATTCGCGAGCGTCGCCGCTTCGGGCGCCGAGGAATCGAGTGAATGCACGGCGGCGCTTATCGCGCCGACGAGACGGTGCACGTCTTCAAGAGTGATGCGGCTGGTGAGCGAAAGGCGAATGCGCGCGGTTCCGGCGGGAACGGTCGGCGGCCGAATGGCGCGCACCGCGAAACCGGCGGCTTGCAACTGAGACGCGACACGCAGAGCGGTTTCATTGCCGCCGAGAATCACGGGGACAATTTGCGTGGAGCAGGTTCCATAGTTGAGGCCCGCGTCGGATAATCCTGCACGCAACGCACTCGACATTTGATTCAGATGTTTGCGGCGGGGATCTTCCTGGCGTGCAATCTTGAGTGCCGCATGAATCTGGCGCGCCATGTACGGAGGCATGGCCGTGCTGAAAAGGAAAGGCCGCGCGCGATTGATGAGAAATTCCTTGAGCTTCGCGTCGCAACAAACAAATGCGCCGACACTCGCGAGAGCTTTGCCGCATGTATAAACGACGGCGAAGATCTCGCGCTCCTGCTTCCGTTGCGCAACAATGCCGCGGCCTTGGGGACCGCAGACGCCGAGAGCGTGCGCTTCGTCCACAATCAATTCCGCGCCGTAGGTCTTTGCGAGGCGCGCGAGATCCTCGATGCGCGCCACGTCTCCTTCCATGCTGAAAATGCTTTCGGTCACAATTATCTTCGCACCTGTGACGCGCGACTTTTCGCGAAGCGCGTCTTCGAGGAACTGCATGTCACCGTGCGGATAAATGATTTTCTCCGCGCCGGAAAGACGCATGCCGTCAATCAGACTGGCGTGATTCAACGCGTCGGAGAAAACAATATCGCCCGGCTGCACAACGGAGCTGAGAAGTCCTACGTTCGCGGCGTAGCCTGAATTGAAGTAGAGCGCCGCTTCCGTTCCGGCGAATTCCGCGAACTCCGATTCCAATTCCTGCCACTCGCGCCAATTCCCGGAGAGCAGCCGCGAGCCCGTTGCGCCCATTTGACCGGCGGACGCGACTGCCTCGACGACGGCTTGCTTCAGGCGCGGATCGGCGGCGAGGCCAAGATAGTCATTCGAGCATAAATCGACGCCGCTCAGGATTTCGAGCGAGCGAAGCTGCGATTGCTCGCGGAGAGTTTCGAGTTCTCCGGCGATGCGTTCGCGCAAGTGCGCTTTGGGAGCGTCAGCCACGTTGCATTGCCTTCATGCCGAGGTCTTCGAGCAACTCCATATCCTTGTCGACGGGAGGATTCGGCGTGGTCAAAAGCTTTTCTCCCGTGAAGATGGAATTGGCACCGGCGAGAAAACAGAGCGCGACCGCCTCGCGCGAGAGCTTGTGCCGTCCGCCGGAAAGGCGCACGCGGGACGCCGGCATCAGGATGCGCGCAGTCGCAATCGCGCGAACCATAATCATGGGGTCGAGCTCCGGAGCATTTGCGAGCGGAGTTCCCTCGACACGCGCCAACAAATTGATCGGCACGCTCTCTGGATGCGGATTCAAATTCGAAAGCTGATGCAGCAGCCCGACGCGATCCTCTTCTGATTCGCCGATGCCGAGAATGCCGCCGCAGCAAACGGTGATTCCCGCTTTGCGCACGCGGGCAATCGTTTGCAGGCGATCTTCGTAAACGCGCGTGGTGATGATGCTGCCGTAGAATTCCGGCGAAGTGTCGAGATTGTGATTATAGGCGGTAAGTCCCGCTTGCTTCAGCGCGACGGCCTGCGATTCGGTGAGCATGCCAAGGGTGCAACAAACTTCCAGGTCGAGCGCCGCGACTCCGCGAACCATCTCGAGGACATTCTCGAATTCTTTTCCTTCGGGAACATCGCGCCAGGCAGCGCCCATGCAGAAACGCGTGGCGCCGTCCGCCTTTGCGCGTTTCGCGGATTCAAGGACCTCTCGCGGCTCCATTAATTTTTGCCGGGCGACGCCTGTTTTGTAATGCGCGCTCTGCGAGCAGTACGCGCAGTCTTCGGGGCACGCGCCGGTTTTGATGGAAAGCAGCCGGCAGAGCTGGACTTCTTCAGGCTTATGAAATTCGCGGTGGATGGATTGCGCCTGGAAAATCAATTCAGGCAAGGGCAGATTGAAAATGGAGCGAATTTCGCCGCGTGTCCAATCGTGACGGATTTGCATGAAGCAATACCCTCGTTCGAGATTTTGCAGACTCGCTTTTACGCCAAGGCGATGAGATCGATTTCCACGCGAACGTCGCGCGGAAGGCGCGCCACTTCGACGGTGGAACGCGCCGGCGCGTTGGCGGGAAAATAGCGCGCGTAGACTTCATTCATTTTCGCGAAATCGTTCATGTCCTTGAGAAATACGGTGGTTTTCACGGTTTTGTCGAGCAACGAGCCGGCCGCTTCGACAATGCCTTTCAGATTTTGCAGGACGCGATCGGTCTGGGCCGTAATGTCGCCTTCGACTAACTGGCTCGTCGCCGGATCGAACGCCACCTGACCGGAAATGAAAATGAAACCGTTGCCGCGAACGGCCTGCGAATACGGGCCGATGGCTTTTGGCCCATGCGAGGTTGAGATAACTTCTTTCACATTTCCTCCTGTGCGTTAGTTTGCAGATTTATTTTTGCTTTCGTATCGCGCGCGAAAATCGGCCGGAATTCCCTTCTGCTCGAGCCACGTTGCGAACATGCTCGACAAATCCTGATGGCATTCCTGCTCGATGGCGGAGCGAAAGTCCGTGTAGCCATATTCCTGGCCCCGCAAAGCATAGACCATGTGCGCGAGCGCGTGCTCGACATTTTCGCGCCCGCAGCGGTCTTCGAGTGCGAAAAGAAAGAGTGTGGACTTCGCGCTGCCCATCTCGCGTTGCTGCGCGATGTCGCCGGAGGTCACAAATGCGATGGGTCTCTCGGCAGCTTCGTTGCCCAACTGATCAAAATGCGCGATGCGTTGCCGGATCACGCCGGCGCGCTCGGGCGGGACGCCGGAATTCGGGTTCGCCAACATCACAGCATAGGTAGCAAGCGAATCGCCGAGCAGCCAAGCTTCCGGCCGCGGGGTGATGACATGCTCAAAGCGCGAAAGCGCCAGGCGTTCTTTGAGGTTTTCCGAAACGAGTTGGGCGGCGAGATCCGTTGAAGAGGCTGCCGGCCATAGGACAATTATTCCGGGTAAGGTGACGGAGCGATCGTGCAGCGGCGTGGCGCCGGAATTCGGTCCAGGCGCGGGAGCCTCCAGAACGAGAAGCGACTTCTCCGCTGCGGAACGCGCGTCGAATGTCGTCACCAAAAAATTATCGATCGAGGCGAGACTGTCGGCGGCTTTTTCGAGCGCCGCGGACGAGAAAGGCTCAAGTGTCCAAAACGAAATCGCCATGCCGGAGGACGAAATTTGCTGCTGGTGATACGCACCAGCCACGACAAATGGCTCCGGATCGCCTTTGCGCAGACGGAAACGAAATTCGGTTTCGTTTGCGGCTTTGTGCGTGCCGCGCAGTTCTCCGCTTGCCGTGACGACAAAATTTGCGGGCACATCAACGAGCGAATCCGACGGGTCAGGCCGCACGACATCCTTGGCGAAAAGAGCCTTCGGTTCGAGCGGATCCGGGAACCAGCCGGAGTCATTCAAGTAAAACGCGTTCGGGCCGACGGACATGCGCGGATCTGTCTCCGTTGTCGCGGCCAAATCGTATTCGACGACTAGATTCCTGCGCTCGCGGCGCGACCAACGCGATGCGAGAGGAATGCGCCAGGTGGCCGGCCATGCGCTGGCCAAAGCGCTTTCGCCCGCGCCCGATTCCTCCTCTTCGCTGCGTTCGCGCTGTGGCGTGGCTTCGTGACCATCAATTTTGACGCGCAGATTTGCGAGGCCGAAAGCTTTCTCGCTGGGCAAGCCAAGTTCAATGGAATCGAGCGCCGCGTTGCCGACGTTCGCCAGACGATATTCCGCACGAATTGCAAGATGCGGCGGACTGCCGGGAAAGAAGCGAACCGTTATGGACTGCTTTTCGATCTGATAGCTGGGCGCGAGAGGAACGGCGCAACTCGAAAGGCAGACGAGCGCAAGAACGGCGATAACGTTTCCGGCGATGCGCCGTGGAGAAGAGAAAGTCAAAGCAGGAAGATTCTACCGATGAATAAAAGCAGTAGCCAGTGTCAAGTGACGCAGGATGAAGTTGTGGATGCGGCGGCCGAGCGGCCTATTTCCGTCAGGCAAAGCGGCGTCGAGCCCGCCACGGCGGGCAGGCCGCCGCACTTCATAAGGGAAGGACCTCACCCCTTCGCAGACGCCTCTTCGCGTCGCGAGGCGGTCAAGCGGACTAAATCGAGGAAAGTTCAGCGGCCAGGATAGCGGCGGAGAATTTGGGCGTCTGACCAGCCACGGCGGCGAAGCCTGATAATTTCCTGAGCTTCGCCATCGGCGACGCCGCGACGAACCAGTTGCAATAACGTCCCTTCGCGCATTCCAGCGTTTTTGAAATTCGCAAGAGAAGCGCCGGAAAGCACGGGCTGCCCCTGGGCGCGGCGATGGGCGACTTCCAGAATAATTTCATCCGAGAGGCCCGCGAGACGCATGGCCTGGGCTTGGCCGGTCCAAAGGCCGATCTGATTCAGCTTGGCGAGTTCGATAACTATGGCTTCAGCAACGCCGGCGCGGAGCAATTGGGCGACATCGTCTCCGATGTGAAACTTCTCATTTCGAGAATGCGCCAGGCGGACAAGAGTAACGCAGCCATCATCGGAGAGGCCGCCCTGTTTCGCTGTGACGATTTCCGCAACTTCGGCGTCGGTGATGCCGAGCGACTTCAGGGATTGAATCGCGGAGAAGCTGAGGCCAACACCGTCGAGAGGAATGGTGTTTGTGGGCATCACGCGATGGCATCCCGCGACGGCGAAAAAAGCGGCAAGCACGGGCGCGAAAAAGTTTAGCGTGCGCGCGATGCGACGACGTGGAGGCCGTGGAAAGAAAGGACGAAGCATCTCAAGTCTAATTGTAAAGGGAGACGAGGTGGAGAGGGGACGCTTATGTCGGAAGCGACAACGCCGGAACCACGGGGGCGCTCAAGCGCGCAAAGCGATGAGCTGGAGATGGAGGCTAGACGTTGTAGATGCGTTCGATGTCGAAGATGCCGGGAATTTTCTTGATTTGGAGGAGGATTTTTTCGAGTTGCTTGCGGTCGCGCACGTCGAGAGCGATTTCAATCTTGGCGTGCAAATGCTCGCCGACGCTTTCGAGATTGCGGATGTTCGCGTCGACGGCGCTGATGACCGCAGTGATTTCGGCGAGCATGCCGGGACGGTCTTCCGTGAGAATGCGGAGGCGAACCGGGAAAGTGGCGGCGTCAGCGGGGCCGGCCCATTCGGCGGCGATGCGCCGCTCCGTTTCGTAGAGAAGATTCTGAACGTTTGGACACGAATTGGAGTGCACGGCGACGCCACGGCCGCGCGTGACGTAGCCGACAATATCGTCGCCCGGAATCGGATTGCAGCACTTCGCACGATAGACCATCAAATCATCGTGGCCGCGAACCTGAATGGGCGCGTTCTGCATTCCGAGCATGCGCTTGACGGTGGAAACGAGTTTCGGGGATTTCTCCTCGGTGGGTTCCGCGAGAGGTTGGCCGGAAGCTTTCGCGAGAACCTGGCGCGCGGACCATTTGCCGTAGCCCAAATCGGCGTGCAAATCCTCAATACGACCGCATCCGTATTCGGAAGCGACGCGCTGCCAATCGTCCTCGGAGATTTTCTTAAGGCTCATGCCAGCATTGCGCGCTTCGCGCTCAAGGAGGCGGCGGCCGACGTTCGTGGCTTCCTCGCGTTCATGGAGATTGATCCAGTGACGGATCTTGCTGCGTCCGCGGGACGTTTGCACGAATTTCAGCCAATCGCGGCTGGGACCATGATTTTTCTGTGTGATGATTTCGACCACGTCGCCATTCGCGAGCACATGGCGCAACGGAACCATCTGGCCATTCACTTTTGCGCCGACGCATTGATGGCCGACTTCGGTATGGATCAAATACGCGAAATCAACGGGAGTGGAACCGCGCGGGAGCACGACGACGCGTCCCTTGGGCGAAAAGGTGTAGACCTCTTCGGTATTGAGATCCACTTTGAGAGTAGAGAGGAATTCGCTGGGCTCTTCCATCTCCTGCACCCACTCGATCAACTGGCGCATCCAGACGACGCGGTGATCGTCGGAATCGGAGGCCGCGCGGCCGTCCTTATACTTCCAGTGCGCGGCGACGCCCTGCTCGGCGATACGGTGCATTTCCTGCGTGCGAATCTGAATTTCGAACGGCTGGCCGGAGTGGATGACCGTGGTGTGAAGCGACTGGTAGAGATTCGGGCGCGGCATGGCAATGTAGTCCTTAAAGCGGCCCGGTACGGGAGGCCAAATCTGATGGACCACGCCGAGAGCGGCGTAGCAATTCTTGACCGTATCCGTGATTACGCGGACGGCCATTAGGTCGTAGATTTGGTCGAAAGCGCGCTGTTGGCGCTGCATTTTGTGGTGCAGCGAGTAGAGACCTTTTGTGCGGCCCTCGACTTCGGCAGGGAGGCCGTTCTCGACCATTTTTTTGCGAATGGCATCTTGCACTTCGTTGAGGAACTTTTCCTGAACTTTGGTTTTGGTGGCAACTTTCTTTTGCAACTCGAGGAACGCGGAGGGTTCGAGATAGCGGAAAGCCAGATTTTCCAGCTCGCCGCGCATCACGCCCATGCCGAGACGGTTGGCGACGGGAGCATAGATGTCGAGCGTTTCGCGGGCGATGCGCTCCTGCCGGTCGGGCGCCAGATATTCGAGCGTGCGCATATTGTGGAGACGGTCGGCAAGCTTGACGAGGATGACACGAACGTCATTGACCATGGCGAGGAGCATCTTGCGGACGTTTTCGGCCTGGCGCGCCTCTGGAGCGAGCAGGTCAATGCGGCTGATTTTGGTGGCGCCTTCGACGACACGAGCCACATCGGGGCCGAACATGTCCGAAATTTGCTCGACGGGAATTCTGGTGTCTTCGACGACATCGTGGAGGAGCGCGGCGCATAGGGTGGTGACATCGAGCTTCATGTCGACAAGAATGTTGGCGACGGCGAGCGGATGGGAGAGGTAAGGCTCGCCCGACGCGCGGCGCTGCAGGCGGTGCTGCTGGGAAGCGAAATCGTAGGCGCGACGGAGGAGATCCGTGTCGTCGCCGGGCCGGTTGCGGCGCACCTTGTCCATCAGCTCGACGAAACGCAAGTCGAGGATGCGCTGGGCGGCCGGATTCGCGGACGGTTTGGTCTCCGGGGTCACGATGCGAGCATTGTACGACGGAATGGCGGAAGTTTCACGCAGCGCCGCCCAAGGGTAAGGAGGGCGTAAAGCCGCCCCTACAATCTCGTTGGTTTGCGCCTTGGAATGGCAAGGTAATGCGCCCCTGCGGAACGCTATTCATGGCGGAGGGCGAGGATGGGTCGATACCCGTCGCACGTCAGGCGCAAGGGTTGGCATATTGTGGCAAAGCGGTGTCGAGCCCGCCACGGCGGGCAGGCCGCAGCACTCCAAAAGCAACGGCAGGCGCGACTCGGAGAGTCGCGCGGGCGGGGCTTGCCCCGCCCCTACGAATGCAACCCTCCGTGCAAGCAGGCCCCGGTCACAACCACCGGGACGGGCGGCGTAAAGCCGCCCCTACAGAACCGGGAGGATCGCTTATTGGGAGGCGCCGGAATTGGGCGGGGCGGTCATTTGCTTTTGATTGATTTCCTTGACCTTTTCGAGAAGGTCATCGGCTTGTTTCTCATCGGCCTGGCGCGCGTCAGGGCTCGTCTCCGTGTCCGCCTTCTCCCGGAGCAGAAGGTTTAGATAAGCCATGGCGTTGGCGTACTCGGGATTGAGTTGGATGGCGTGCTGAAGACTCTGCATGCCGTCATCGATGGTGGGGCCTGCTTCGGTAATGAACTGGTCGCGGACGGCCGATGGTAGCGGATCGAGTTCCTTGAGAGGCTTTTTGGCCTTGAGATTGTAATCGGAGCGCAACTGCGCATTGGTGCGGAAGGCGATCCAATAATCGATGACGCCCACCCAGTAATAGGGAGTGGGATCGCTCGGTTTTATCTGGATGTGCCGCTGGTGGTAAGTCTTTGCCTCCTCCATCATCTGGCGATTGAAGGGTGTGCCGGCCATGTTGTAAAGCATGGAGCCAATGCCGTCGATGGCCGTGAGATTATTGGGATCGTCCTGGAGGACCTGCTTGAAAACGCGAATCGCCTCTTCGCCATTTCGCTTGTTCTCATCGGAGGGAGCGCCGGGGATGTACTGGCTGGCATAGGCGGTGCCGAGGTAGAGACGGGCGTTCATCAATTTCGGGTCGTTCGCCTGAGCGTCCTTGAAGTACTCGATGGCGCGGTCGAATTGGGCGTTCTTGTAGGCTTCGACGCCTTTGTTGAGGTCGTCGCGCGCCTTGAGCTTGGCGCAGCCGGACAGAGCGAAGGCGCCTGCCAGCGCCAGCCAGACAAAAAGCGAACCTGCGGGGGATTTCCGTGCCATCCCTAGTTTCCTCCCCTATTCTCCTCGAATTTGCGTGTTTGCGGCGGAGCCAGATTTTCTATTCAGCGCGAAGCGGCACGCGCAACCTATAACGGGCCTCTCAAAAACAGGCAGGTCGATCCGTCGCTGCCACCCGTAGCCGACCCGAGGGCTAAAGTTTCTGAAACGGCTTCTACTGACCTGCTTCCATCTTGGCCGTGATTAAACCGACGTTCGTGATGCCTGAACCGCGCATGATGTCGATGGCGCGCGCGACGTAAGTGAATTCCGCGTCATCGTCGCCCTTGACGAAAGCCGTCTTGTCGGCGCGAATCTTGAAAATATCGGAAAGCTGCGGACCAAGATCATTCCAAGTGGTGGGCGTCTGGTTGATCATCACCTTGCCATCCGCACTGACCACGACGACGACTGTCTTATTGTTCAGGTCCTGCTGCTGCTGTTTTTTCGGCGGCGGCTGGGGCACCAGCGTGTCCATGCCTGTGGGCGTGGTAGGTGTGATGGCCATGAAAATAATGATGAGCACGAGCAGCACGTCAATCAGCGGAACGATATTCGGCTCCGACATGGACGTGCCCTTTGTTCCAACTGCCATTCCCATTGCAATACCCTCCCTAGGGGGCCCCAAGAATCGGTGCGACAACTTACTACAGCGGACCTCAGCGGCTAAAGCCGCACGATTCGTGTCCTTTACGGCACGGCCCTTCGTACCTCAGGATGAACTGAAGCCGTGCCCTGACACAGAATCGCCGTAATCACCCCAGACTCCTAAGGCGTGCCCGGATTCGCACCACCGGACGGCGGAGGCGGAGGCTGATTGTTGGACCTGGACTCGTTTTTCAGGGTCAACAAGCCGAGATTATCGACTCCGGCATCGCG
>JBOGNJ010000193.1:0-24486 GCA_050746905.1 Candidatus Acidiferrales bacterium | reverse complement strand
GAGCACAAGCTGCTGAGTTGGGATGAGCTGGAGCGGCTGGCGCGAATTCTGGCGGGCCTGGGAATCAAGAAAGTGCGCGTGACGGGAGGCGAGCCGCTGGTGCGGCCGGGCGTCGAGGAATTTATTTCGCGATTGAGAGCGCTGGGCGTGCCGGATATTTCGCTGACGACGAATGGCCAGCTTCTTGCGGAGCGCTGCGAGCGGCTGGTGGCGGCGGGACTGAACCGGATTAATATCAGCCTGGATTCGCTGGACCGCGCGAGGTTCGAAAAAATCACGCGCACGAAGTCGTTTGACCGCGTGATGGCGGGAATCGACGCGGCGCAAGCGTCGTCGCTGCGTCCGGTGAAGGTGAACGCGGTGCTGGTGCGCGGGCTGAACGATGATGAAGTGGAGGCGTTCGCGGCGTTCGCGCGCGAGCGCGATTTGATTATGCGTTTCATCGAGTTCATGCCGCTGGATGCGGACCGCGCGTGGACGCGCGATTTGTTCGTGCCCGCGGAGGAAGTGCGGCGGCGCATCGAGGCGCGCTGGCCGATGGTTCCCATCGCGCACGAGCGCAGCGAAACGGCGCGGAAATACCGTTTCACGGACGGGCGCGGGGAAATCGGGCTGATCGCTCCCGTGTCGCAGCCGTTTTGCGGATTCTGTTCACGGGTTCGCTTGACCGCCGATGGGAAGCTGCGCACATGCCTCTTCAGCAAGGAAGATCACGATTTGAAAGGCCTGCTGCGCGGGGGCGCAAGCGACGAGGAAATTGTCGCGGAAATTCGCGGCATCGTCATGGAAAAAGAAGCAGGCCACCGGATCAACGAGCCTGATTTTGTTCCGCCGTCGAGGACGATGGTCTATATTGGTGGATGAACGCAGCTGAGCTGGACCATGGCGGACGAAGAATGCCGGATGACGAGCAGAAACTTTTCAGCTTGAATGAAGCGGAGCACGCGCGAGCGGAGCTCGAGCCATTGCTGCTGGAAGCGATGGAGGAGCGCCGACTGATGGGCGAGCTCGACGAGAAGCTGGGCGCACTGGCCACGCGCATACAAATGATGGGCGGAATGCGTTTCGACTACGACGAAGCGGCGACGCAGCGCATGGAGCGCAACCGGCACGAAAAATCCGTGGAGTCGGCCATCGAGCGCATCGGCGCCACAGGATGCCTGGTGAAGGATTTGAATGTGGGCTTGTTGGATTTTCCGGCGCGGCTGAATGATGAGGATATTTATTTTTGCTGGCGCGTGGGCGAGGACCGCATAAGGTTTTATCACCGGCAGGACGAAGGATTCGCGGGGCGCAGGCCCATCGACCCGCGCGACGCCGATTATCGCAATCCGATTCAGTGACGCCGCCGCGTCCGCGCTGAGTTTTTGACGCGCGGCGTTTTCCTCCCCGAAAGTAAATTGTGAGCGAGACTTCGA
Organism: Candidatus Acidiferrales bacterium; assembly: GCA_050746905.1. Classification (GTDB taxonomy): domain Bacteria; phylum Acidobacteriota; class Terriglobia; order Acidiferrales; family UBA7541; genus DAHUXN01. The sequence continues at coordinate 23,068 of JBOGNJ010000193.1, read as the reverse complement.
CAAACCGTTTGAAGGATTCCGCCAGTCCTTACTTGCGATCGGCGGCGCATCAGCCCGTGGACTGGCACGAATGGGGCGAGGCGGCGTTTGCACGGGCGCGCGCGGAAGCGAAACCGATTCTGCTCGATATTGGCGCGGTATGGTGCCACTGGTGCCACGTGATCGATCGCGAAAGCTACGAAAATCCGGAAATTGCGGCGATGATCAATCAATTTTATGTGGCGGTGAAAGTGGATCGCGACGAAAGGCCCGACGTCGATTCGCGCTATCAAGCGGCGATCAGCTCGATTTCAGGGCAGGGCGGATGGCCGTTGACCGCGTTTCTTACGCCGGATGGCAAACCATTTTTCGGCGGTACTTATTTTCCGCCGGAAGACGCGATGGGCCGGCCGGGCTTCAAGCGGATTCTGGCGGCGGTGGCGGAAGCGTTTCGCGCGAAAAGAAACGAGATTGATAGTTCGGCCGTGGCGCTGGAAGACGCTGTGCGGCAGGCGGAGACGTTTGAGAATGCGCGCGGCGCATTCGAGCCGGGAATTGTGCAGGCGATGGCCGAGTCGATCGCGGGCAATTTCGATTCGCGCAATGGCGGGTTCGGACAAGCGCCGAAATTCCCGCATCCCGCGGCGATTGATTTGCTTTTGGATTTGGGGCAGAGCTCGCGCGATGCGAACTTGCTGCACATCGCAAACTTGACGCTCGCGAAAATGGCGCTGGGAGGCGTTTATGACCAGCTCGGCGGCGGATTTCACCGCTATTCCGTCGACGAACGCTGGATTGTGCCGCACTTCGAGAAAATGTCGTACGACAATTCGGAGCTGCTGAAAAATTATCTGCATGGGTTTCAGGCGGCGAATGCGGCGGGCGATGCAAGGCTTGCGCAACTTTGCCGCGAGCCGGCGGAGGGAATAATCGGCTGGGTGTTCGACACGTTGAGCGATCGTGAGCGTGGCGGATTTTACGCGAGCCAGGACGCGGACATTTCGCTCGACGACGACGGCGATTATTTCACGTGGACGGTGGATGAGCTGCGCGCGGCGCTGTCGCCGGAAGAAGCGAACGTGATGGATGAGTATTACGACGTCGGCCCGGTGGGCGAGATGCATCACAACCCGGCGAAGAATGTGCTGTGGGTGGCGAGCACGGCGGAGGATATTGCGAAGCGGCGCGGAATCAGCGAAACGGACACGCGGCTGATGATTGCGCGCGCAAAGGGGAAATTGCTGGCGGCGCGCTTGCAACGCACAGCGCCCGCCGTTGACGAAACGATTTACGTAAGCGGGAACGCGATGTTCGTTTCGGCGTTTCTGGAAGCGACGCGAGTGCTGGGGCGCGATGATTGCCGCGACTTCGCGTTGAAGACGCTCGATCGGATTCTTGCCGAAGCGTGGGATCAGGAGAAGGGATTCAGTCATCGCGTCGGAGGGCCGCTGGTGGCGGGATTGCTCGACGACCAGATTTTTGCGGCGCTGGCGCTGCTCGATGCGTATGAGGCGACGCTGGACAAACGGTATTTCGCCGCGGCGGAGCGCGCGATGCAGCTTGCCATCGAAAAATACGGTGACGCGGAGGGCGGCGGATTTTTTGACCGCGCTTCGGACGCGCCTCCGATGGGCGGGCTCGAAGTTCGCCGCAAAGCGTTTCAGGATTCGCCCACGCCGAGCACGAATTCCGCGGCGGCGATTGCGCTCGCGCGCCTTTACGGCTTGACGGGCGACGCGATTTATCGGGAATGGACGCAGCGGACGCTGGAAGCGTTTGCCGCGCTGGCGCCGCGATTTGGACTTTACGCCGCGACGTATGGGCTGGCGGCGGTGCTGCATTCGCGGCACACGTGGCAGGTGGTGATTACGGGCGCGAAGGGCGACGCGAAGGCCGCTGCGCTGGAATCGGCGGCGAATTCCGTTTACCGCTTCGGCAAATCGGTGCTGCGCGTGACGCCGGAGATTATTGCGGCGGATGCGCTTGCGCCGGCGTTGAAGGAAACGATTCCGCATCTGGATGCCGGTGCGTCGCAGGCGTTTGTGTGCGTGGGAACTTCCTGTCATCCTCCGGTGAACGACCGTGAGAAGCTAATTGAATTGCTGACGGCGCCGAGTCTGCATGCTACGGCGCCGTAAAGTTGCAAGAAGTGCGAAAGCCTCAGGTCAGTCCCGATGAAAGGAATCGGGACCTTTGCTGCGTCAGGCCTGCGTCAGGGCAGGCGGGACCTGAGCTACAGAAATCCGCGCGGGAATTTTTGCGCGAGTGCGTTTACCCATGACGCCTACACTCGAAACGCCGCGTCTTTTGCTGCGCCCTCTGGAACTGGCGGACGCCGAGCGAACGCAGATTCTTTTTCCGCACTGGGAGATTGTGAAATATCTGGCGACCATCGTGCCGTGGCCCTATCCGCCCGACGGCGCGCAACAGTTTTATCGCGACGTGGCGCTGCCCGCGGCCGAGCGCGGCGACGCCTGGCATTGGACGCTGCGCCTGAAGAATGATCCGTCTCATTTGATCGGCAGCATCAGCTTGAAGAAAGACGAGAACGACAATCGCGGCTTCTGGCTTGGTTTGCCGTGGCACGGGCAGGGCTTGATGAGTGAAGCTTGCGACGCGGTGAACGATTATTGGTTCGACGGGCTGAAGTTTCCGGTTCTGCGCGTGACGAAGGCAATTGCAAACGCCGCGTCGCGGCGCATCTCGGAAAAACAGAACATGCGCGTGATTGCGGCGCAAGAACGCGCCTATGTTTGTGGCCGTCTCCCCGGGGAGATTTGGGAGATCACCGCCGAGGAATGGCGCGCGCGCAAGCGCTGCAGGAAACGATTTCACACGGAACCAAAGTCTTAGCGGTTTCTAAAACCTACTCTTGCAATACATCTACGCTAGGGGGCGTATGCAAATAGTGCCGTCGCTAGGAGTAAACACACGTACGCCCATGTGGCTATCTTAAACCGCCCATACTTGCGTCTTCCGATCTTTTCGCACCTGATGGCCGCCAATGGAAAACAAACTAAGTTCGCTGCGAGGACAATGGCCAAAAGCTTTGCCAGCATGTCATATCCACGCCACTGCAAAATAATTCGCAGAAGCACATCTGCCGTGACGGTAAGCGCAAGCAACACCAGAACTACTCGGCTCTGGTTTTCCGAATGGTCTTTTCTTTCAGGACTGGCATCTTCCATATGAGTTATTCTACCTAAGTAATACACCTGGCAGCTCGCTCTTGTCACCGCCTGTTTTTCTTTCTTGTTACGGTAGTGTCGGGTTGCTGGGAGTGTGGGGCGATGCGATAATGAGTTTTCATTCGCGGGCAAGCGGCGAGTTCGCTTGGTGACATTTTATTCTTATCGCTGTATTTGTGATGGGGGCAAATCATGGCTGTGAGAGATGGGTGGATTGAGAAGCGGCTGCAAACGGCGGGCGTGAACGGGAATCGAAACGTGTCGCAGATGCACTATGCGCGGCTCGGAATGATCACCGAGGAAATGGAATACGTGGCGAAGCGCGAGAAACTCGCGCCGGAACTGGTGCGCAGCGAAGTGGCGCGTGGCCGCGCCATCATTCCCGCGAACATTCATCACACAAATTTGGAACCGATGGGGATCGGCGTGGCGTTCAAATGCAAAATCAACGCCAACATCGGAAATTCAGCGACCACCTCGAAGATTGAAGACGAGCTCGAAAAGCTGCACCGCTCCGTGCACTACGGCTCGGATACGGTGATGGACCTTTCGACCGGCGGCGACATTCCCACGATTCGCAAGGCGATCATCAACGCGTCGCCCGTGCCCATCGGCACGGTGCCGATTTACGAAGCGCTCTCTCGCGTGCGCCGCACGGAGGATTTGACGATTGGGCTGATGCTCGAAGTGATCGAAGAGCAAGCCGAGCAGGGCGTGGATTACATGACGATTCACGCCGGCGTGCTGCGCGAATTTCTGCCGATGGTGCGCAACCGGATTACGGGAATCGTCAGCCGCGGCGGAGCTTTACTCGCCGTGTGGATGAGCCATCACAAAAAGCAAAATTTCCTTTATGAAAATTTCGACGCCATTTGCAAGATTTTCAAGAAGCACGATGTGAGTTTTTCGCTGGGCGACGGGCTGCGGCCCGGCTCGCTTGCGGATGCCAGCGACGAAGCGCAATTCGCGGAGCTGAAAGTGCTGGGCGAGCTGACGAAGAAGGCGTGGGAGCACGACGTGCAGGTGATGATCGAAGGTCCGGGGCACATTCCGATGGACCAGATTGAGCTGCAGGTGAAAAAAGAAAATGAAATGTGCCACGAAGCGCCGTTTTACACGCTGGGGCCGCTGGTCACGGATATTGCGCCGGGCTACGACCACATCACCAGCGCAATTGGCGCGGCGATGATTGGGTGGCACGGAGCGTCGATGCTCTGTTATGTCACGCCGAAGGAGCATCTTGGCTTGCCGAACGCGGATGACGTTCGTCAGGGTGTGATTGCGTATAAAATTGCGGCGCACGCGGCGGACGTCGCGCGGCACCGTCCGGGAGCGCGCGATCGCGACGACGCGCTGAGCTATGCGCGATTTTTGTTTGACTGGAATAAGCAGTTCGATCTCTCGCTTGATCCCGATACCGCGCGTGCGATGCACGACGAGACATTACCCGATGATTTTTACAAGGACGCGAAGTTCTGCTCGATGTGCGGGCCGAAATTCTGCTCGATGAACCAGACGCAAATCGCGGAAGCAAATGACGGACTCGATCAGCAGGGCCGCCAGGAGAAATTCGTCAAGCTCCTGGCAAAAGTGGAAAATTAGAGGCGGTTGCGGAACATTTCGCCCGCCGGGGGCGTAACTTCAGATAGAGAGGTGCGACTATGGGCCTGCTTGTGCTAGTTCTCCTGTATTTCTTACCGGCGATTATCGGGCATAACAAGCGCGATGCGATGGGCATCTTCCTGCTGAATTTCTTTTTGGGCTGGACGATCATCGGCTGGGTCGCGGCGCTTTTCTGGGCTTGCACGTCGAGAACATGCGCGCCCGTGTTCATGGTCGCGGGCCCGGGACATTTCTGCCAGCAATGTGGCGCGGCAACTATGCCCGCGGCGCGGTTTTGCTGTGGCTGCGGCCGGATGGTTTGAATTTATTTATATGAACGTACAAGAACAAATCAAAAAGTATATGACTAGCCAACCTGAACCAAAACGTAGTGACATGCAAGAGTTGCACCGGATCACACTTCAACTGTTGCCAGAATGTAAATTATGGTTCTACGATGGTAAGAACAGCAAAAATCAAACTATTTCTAACCCTACTATAGGATATGGAATCTGCTTCCTGCGCGATTCGGCTCCTCGGAATGATATACAAAGGGGTTTTTCAACAAGTTGCTAACGCCCTTCAGCCACGAAATAAAAATCTCATAGCAGGATGACGATGCCGGAAATCGCGCAAAACGAAAATCTTCGCGAAGAATTCAACCGCTGGGCCGAAGCAGGCAAGGGCGAGAGCATGGAGACGGAGCATCGCCCCATCGTTGAGCCAACGCTGGCGATGATGAAGATCGGGCCGGGCGACGAAGTGCTTGACGTGGGCTGCGGCGGCGGATGGCTGGTGCGCGAGATTGCCTCGCGCGTTCCGCAGGGCCACGCGCTCGGCATGGACGTTTCCGATGAAATGATCAGCCGCGCGCGGCGCAGCTCGGCGCAGTTGCGCAACGTCGAATTTGTGGTTGGCGGCGTTGACGCCATTCCGCGCGACGCGAACTCATTCGACAAAGTGATTTCCGTCGAGTCTTCTTACTACTGGCCCAACCCCGCGGCAGGCATCCGCGAGATTTTCCGCGTGTTGCGCCCGGGCGGCTCGGCGTGGATTCTGATCAATTATTATTGCGACAATTTGTATTGCCACCAGTGGAGCAAGACGTTTGCGATCCCCACGCATCTACGGTCCGGCGACGAATGGGCCGAACTGTTTCGCAGCGCCGGCTTCACGGGCGTCGCGCACCGGCGCATTTCCGATCCCACACCTGCGCCGGAGGTCTACACGGGCCGGTGGTTTCGCGATGCGGCTGAATTGGCTGCGTTTCGCCGCGAAGGCGCTCTGCTGATTTACGGGACGAAGGTCTAATCCCGCCAGCCTGTAGTGTTCGGTAATGGATCAGTTTGAATTTTGGCCCCTTGTGTCACGATCAAGAAAATTCAAACTGACCCACCAGGCAGTGTTCATTCCATTTGATTTGCTTGAGTCGCGCGGCCTATACTCCTCGGCCTGCGTTGTACCCGTTTCGGACCCGGCTGATGTCACACCACGGAGGGCAGGTCGAACGAATGGCATTCGAGCGCGCAGGCAGGATTGAGGAAGTACCCGCCGGACAGATCCGGGAACTGACGGTCAGCGGAAAGCCCATAGCGGTTGCGAATATTGATGGCAAGTTGTTTGCAATCAATAGCGTATGCCTGCACCACGGCGGGCCGCTTGGCGACGGCGAACTGGACGGCACGGTGGTCAGTTGTCCGTGGCACGGCTGGCAGTACGACGTAACAACGGGGAGGCTGACGCAGCAGCCTTCGGATGGCGTGCAATGCTACCCGGTGGAGCTGCGGGGCGATGAGATTTTCGTCGACATTGGCTGAAAGCGGCTAAGGGGGCGTCGCATTTCGAGAATTTGTCCCGGCAAGCTAAATTTTTGGTTGTTTCCCGGTGGCTTCCATGTATAGTTCGCCAGTTACAGCCCGGCTATGACTCGCCCCGCTACCAGACCACATCAGTGGTTGTTGGCCGTTGACCCGCGCATCTACCATTGGGACACCCTTTTCGTGAAAGGGAAGGAGATGTGGCGGCACGCCGGCGCCAAATCCGACGCGCTGAGGCAGCTCAAGCAGATGCGCCGCGGCGATCGCGCGCTTTGCTATCACGGCAAGCCGGAGTACGCGCTCTACGCCATTGCGGAAGTGACGCGCGACCCGTATCCGGACCCGCATGATCCCGAGTCGAAGCTGATGGTGATCGATCTGCGCGCGCTCGAACGCTTGCCTCGCCAGGTTTCGCTCGAGGAATTGCGCGAGGACCGCCTGCTGCGCAAGGTGAAATTTCTGAAGAATCCGCGCCTGACGATTTCTCCGCTGGTGGGGGAAGAATATTCCGAGATTCTCCGGCTCGCTGGAATTGTGGCGACACCGGGCATTCCGTTGCCATAAACAGGCTGCAGGGCGCGCCGAAATCATCCCGCAAGAAGGAAAAATGGAATTAAGATAGCGTGGAGATTTGGGTTCGAAATTTACGAACAAGGGGGACGAAGTGAGAAAATTTTCTGCTTCCGCGCGGGGAATTATTTTTGCCGCGATTGTGACGATGGGCGTTTCGCTGGGCGCGCAAACGAAAAAAGGCAACGCCATATGCAGCGCGCTGATGGGAATTTCTTCCGGGCGCACCCGCGTGGTGGACATGACGTACGCCCTCAATGATCATTCGCCCGCGTGGCCCGGCGATGCTCATCCATTCGAGGCCGTCGTGAATGCGTCGCCCGCGAAGGAAGGCTACTTCACACGTAAGTTTACGATGCTGGAACATTACGGCACGCATATGGACGCGCCGGCGCATTTTCCTCCGGGAAAAGAAACGCTCGATCAGATTCCGATACAGAAATTTTTCGGGCCCGCGGATGTAATTGACATTCGCGACAAAGTTGCCAAGGATTCGGATTACCGCCTGAGCGTCGCGGACGTGCAGGCATGGGAAGCGCGGCACGGGGAAATTCCCGCGGGCGCGATTGTGATGCTGCGTACAGGCTGGAGCTCACGCTGGCCGGACCAGACACGTTACCGCAACATGGACGCGAAAAAAGTGATGCACTTTCCGGGATATTCCGTGGCGGCGGCGAAGCTTTTGATTGCGCGGCACGTCAGCGGCCTGTGCATCGATACGTTGAGCATTGATTATGGACCGTCGGCGAATTTTGAGGTGCACCGCACCACGCTGCCCGCGGGTTTATTCCACATCGAAAACATCGCCAACCTGGATAAGTTGCCGGCCACGGGAGCGTTTGTGATCGCCGCGCCGATCAAACTCGAAGGCGGCTCCGGCGGCCCTGTGCGCGTGTTCGCCATTCTGCCGAATTGACGCTTGCCCGAACTTCCCGAGGTCGAAACTGTCGTTCGTGGCCTTCAGGCGTTGCTGCCGGGCCGCGGCATAGTGGGCGTTCGCCTGGGCAAGACGGACTTTATCGACGATCCCGCGGCGATTGAACTGCACGTTCCAGGTTGCCGCATCGTGGAAGTTCGGCGGCGCGGGAAATTTCTGGTGCTGCTGCTCGAAAAACATTCCGCACTGCAAACCGCAAACGGCGTCGCGCCGGAACGATTTCACCTGATTGTGCATCTGGGGATGACGGGGCAGCTTACCGTGCGTCCGAGCGAAATGCCGTCTGCGTTGCATACGCACGTTTGGTTTTCGCTCGACAATGATTGCGAGCTTCGTTACACGGATCCGCGGCGCTTCGGCCGCATGGCTCTGGTTTCGGAATCCGGCAGCGAAAGCATTCTTGGCGCGTTGGGCTTGGATGCGCTCGAAGCGAGCGAAATGGAATTTCGCGGCCGCCTGGCGGGCAGGCGCGCGAGAATCAAGGCGCTGCTGCTCGACCAGCGCGTTTTTCGCGGCATGGGGAACATCTATACGGATGAGAGTTTGTGGCACGCGCGCATTCATCCCGCGCGATTGGGCGCGACGTTGAGGCCAGACGAAATTGCGCGACTTTATCGCGCCGTGCAAAAAGTGTTGCGCGAAGCGATTCGCCTTCGCGGGTCTTCGATTTCGGACTACGTGGACGCGGAAGGCGAGCGCGGCGGATTTCAACTGCGCCATCGCGTCTACCAGCGGGAAGGAAAGAAATGTGCGCGTTGCGGTACGCTGATTCGGCGCATGATTGTCGCCGGACGCAGCAGCTATTTTTGTCTCGAGTGCCAACGGGCTCCGCGGCTGCGCAAGTCAAAGAATAAGCGGCCTGCAAGGGTTTCTGCACGCAAGCGCGTCAGCGCCAAAAATAAATCAGCGCCGCGCCGGCGAGACTGAAAACTGTGCCATAGAGAAAGCCGGCGGCGGGCGCGACCATCGTCCACAGAGCACCCACGATGATGCTGGACGCGAAATCGCCGATGCCATTCACCGTTGCGAGCACGCCGAATCCCGTGCCGCGAATTTCCGAGCCGAGCAGTTCCGCAGCCAGGGATTTTTCCAGCCCCTGCTGCACGCCGATATGGATTCCCGCCAGCGCGAACAGAATCGCAAGCCACAGGAGCTTTGGCGGCGCGAAAATGAAGCCAATGCACATTGTGGCGGCGACCGTGTAGCCAGCGGCCAGAAGCCCGCGCTTGCCCACGCGGTCCGCGAGCGCTCCTGCCGGGTAGGAAATTATGGCGAATACGATGTTGTGTAGCGTATATAGCGCGACAGCCAGCGCCGATGCGCGCGCCGCTCCATAGTGGGGCGTTAGGATTTGGCCCGCGCGCAGGATCAGCAGCGTTGGAGCGAAATCGCCGATGCCGTGCGCGAAGACGCCCACAAGGAACCGGCGAAAACTTTTGGGAAGTTGCCGCAAGCTGTGCAGGAAACCGAACGGCTGGTGCGCTGTCGCCGATTTTCCCGCGGGCACCAGCCACAAAAAACAAATCGACGCGAGCAGACCCGGCACGATTGTCCATCGGAGCGCCGCGCGAATATTCGAAGCAGAAACGAGGAGCAGGGCCGTCAACGGGCCCGCGACGGCGCCGACGGTGTCCATCGCGCGCTCGAATCCGAAGGCGCGTCCAAGCTGCGACGGCGGCACGGCGTCCGCAAGCAGCGCGTCGCGCGAAGGGCTTTTCGCTCCGCGACCCACCCATCCCGCCGCGCGCAACAGAAGAACGAATGGCCAGGTTTGCGCCAGACTGTACGCGAATGTGGTGAGCGCCACGATGACGTAGCCGCCTGCGGCCACGGGTTTGCGCCACGCGGGACGGTCGGCAATATAGCCGCCCGCAAGTTTCGAAAAACTGGAAAGGCCGTCGGCAACGCCTTCGATTACGCCGAGGGCGATGGCGGGCGCTCCGACGAGCGCGAGCAACGCGGGCAGCAGGGAAGTCGCGGCTTCGTGTCCCCAATCGGAAAAAAGATTGGCGAGACCGATGCCCAGAATGCCGCGCGTGAACCACCGGCCATTTTGTTGAGTGTCACTGGGATTGTCCTGGCTCGTCACGGAGGAAATTTACCGAGGCGCTTTATGCGCGAGGCTTGCGGCGCGGGCCAGCGGAAGCACTTCGTCAAGAATGCGCCCGGCCCAGCCGGTGCGGTCGCGCTCATCGAGCCAGAGGACTCGCTCTTGTAAGTAGGCAAAAGCAGGATCAGCGAGAAGCTCATTAAGCAACTGATGAATCCGGCGCTGAAACGCGCGATCTTCGGAGCGGAAGCCGTCAGGTTGGATTTCTTCTGTTAATAGAGGCACGCCGGCGAGCAAATCGTATGTTTGCATCCACCACGCGAGCCAGGTTTCGAGCTGCGGGCGGCGGCCGAATTTATTTACTAGGTAACAGTAGTTGTCGAGGACAGAGCGGTCGCAAACCACATTCGCGGCGGTGCGCGATGCGTCAAGTTCAGCCGCGATTTGCGCGTGCAAAATCCAGAGCTGGCCTTCGAGGGTGGTGGCGGCGTTCACGGGAAAGGGCGAGCGTCGCGCGACTTCTGCGACCATTTCCACCTGTTCGCCCGCTTTCTTCATGCCCGAGCAGATTTCGTAGGCGAGGGTGGTTTTTCCGACACCGTGCGTTCCAATCAGGGCTAGTTTCAAATTCCTCCGCTTTCCGAATAGGCTTCCTCGTTTCTAGCACAGGTTCGGGCAGCCGCCAACCGCCGATCCGTCGAACTATCGCCGCGAGTGTGCGAAGTTCAACGAAGGAGCGAAGGCGAAGAGAGGACGAGGCGAGCGAGGCACGCAATGGAGAAAATATTCGCCGCGCTGCTCGACCGCAGGCGTGAAGCAGCGCGGCGGGAGGAATTCCTGAGGCAAATTTATTTCTGATTTTCTGAATCTTCGCCAAGCTGGCGAATCTTGATACTCAGCGTGGCCACTTCCCTGGCGGATTCGTGGATGTCCTGCAAGTGGGCGCGCAGCGGATGGGCTTCTTCTTCCTGGGTTTCCTCCAAGGCCAACTCCGAACGGCTGTAGATCACGGTTGCGTGTTCCGTAAGTTTATGTCCGTAAATCGTCAGGTGCTTGTTTACATGCGTCATTTGTTCCGGTAATAGCGATAGTTTTGCGTTGTCTTTTCGGATTCCATTGCAATATCCATTGCTCCTCGTAATTTTCAGATCGCTCGATCGCGTCTGATTGGCTTTATTGGTTTATGGCCGAGATTCCCGAGAATTTTGTAGACAATACTGCGGAGAGCGTTCCTCTCCTGTTCTGTAACGCCCCGCCACGCTTTCAGAGCGACGCGCTGGGCAATCGGAACGCCTTTGCGGAGAACCGCTCGCCCTTTCGGCGTGATTCGCAGGATGACCTGCCGCCTGTCCTTCCGGCTTCGCGTGCGGGTGAGGAGCCCTTTTTTTTCGAGACGATCGGCCATCCGCGTGATCGTCGACACATAGAGACCATTTAGAGCGGCGAGTTCGACGGGCGTGTTCCCCTCTTGCCGCGCACAGTTCAGTAGCATGGTGCCTTGATACGCCGTGAGTCCCAACGGGGCCAGGGCTCTGTCATGGGCATCGACGAGAGCTCCCAGCACCCTGCCGAGCAGCAAGCGCCCCACGAAGACTTGGTCCAGATCTGCCCTGGGAGTCCGGCTTTTCACTGTCAGGCAGAATACATGCTTAAGCAATGTTTGTCAATGCAAATATATTTGAACAAAAACCCCTGCGGCACACCCTCTACCGGGGAAAGCAAACTCCTTGTACAATCAGCCGCTGCCGAGGCGCGTGAAAACGGGCGGCGTTGAAAGGCGCATAGCGATGAGAGCGGTGGTGCAGCGAGTGAGCCGGGCGCGCGTGGTGGTGGAAGAGCGCGTGACCGGGGAAATCGGCGCGGGACTGCTGGTTTTCGTTGGCGTTGGGCGCGCGGACACGCCCGAAACGGCCGCCGTGATGGCGGAAAAAATCGTGAACTTGCGCATTTTTAACGACGAGCAGGGAAAAATGAACCGGTCGCTTCGCGATATTGGCGGCGGAGTGCTGGCGGTGTCGCAATTCACGCTGTACGGCGACGCGCGCGGCGGGCGAAGGCCCAGCTTTATTCAAGCAGCTCCGCCCGAGCAGGGGAAATCGCTTTATGAGGAATTCGTTCGCGCCGTGGCGGCGCTGGGAGTGCGCGTCCAGACGGGCGTGTTTCAAGCGCACATGTCGGTGGAGCTGACGAATGATGGTCCGGTGACCATTCTGCTGGATTCCGACAAGCTATTTTGAGTTTTTGCGAGGAGGGTTGATGGGCGGCGAAGGAGAATTGCCGCGAATTACAATTCGCGCCGCGCAACTTTCCGATGCGCCGCGGATTGCGCCTCTCGCGGGGCAACTCGGTTACGCTTCGACAGCAAGACAAGTGGCCGCGCGTCTTGTGGGGATTTTTGCACAGACGGAGCACACTGTGTTCGTCGCGGAGCGAGAAGGCGGCGAGATTGCGGGTTATGCGGACGTGTTCTTGTTTCGCACGGCCGGCTCGGACGCGCGCGCGGAGATCGCCGGCTTGGTTGTGGAGGAGGCGTCGCGCGGGCAGAATATTGGCCGGATGCTTATGGCCCGCGCGGAGGATTGGGCGCGCGAAAACGGCTGCATCGAATGCGGTCTGCGGTCGAACGTGATTCGCGAAGGCGCGCATCGTTTTTATGAAAACCTGGGCTATCGCGTCAACAAGACGCAGAAATCCTTCCGCAAGACGCTGTGACGCAGGACTTTTCACTCAGCAGGAAAACGAGGCGCGATGCAATCATCTCTGGACTCGATAGGATTGGCGCTCTTCATCACAATCCTCGCTTTCTGGCTTGGATTTACTTTGATCTTCGTCCTTCACAAGAAGCCGCCGAGAACCGCGGAGAGCGCCCGCGACCCTAAATCACTCGCCGGCCTTCTCCTCCAATCCATTGCCTACGTGCTTGCTTGGATTATTCCACGCGCAAATTTTGGGCCCATCGTCCCCATGCCCAAATGGACGGAAATTATCGTTGCGGTGATCGCTATTGTGATTGCCGCGCTTTCACTTTGGCTTATGTGGCGTGCGATCATCACGCTCGGCAAGCAGTGGGCTTACGTCGCGCGCATTGTGGAAGGCCACAGACTTGTCACCGAAGGCCCGTACGACCTGGTGCGCAATCCGATCTACACGGGCATGTTTGGAATGCTCGTCGCCACCGGCCTGGCTGCCAGCCGCCGGCCTTCGTTCCTTGCCGCCATCATCATTTTTTTGCTCGGAACATGGATTCGCATCCGCCGCGAGGAAAGCTTGCTCCGGCAGTCGTTCGGCGGTGAATTCGAGGCTTATTGCAACCGCGTTCCCGCGCTGTTCCCGAAGCTGTTCTGACGTCCGATCTAGCGCGCCCACCATCTAGCTTTTGAGCACACGATGCCGATTCTAACGCTCACAGCATATATTTATATATCGCATCACGATATAATCTGGCGAGGACCTTGCGACGACGCGCGCATAACGGGTTCAGTTATCAGGCGCTGGCTGAGTTTCGTTACGAGATTCGCCGTTTTTTGAATTTCAGCGAACAGGCAGCGCGGGCCGCGGGAATCGAGCCGCAGCAGCATCAGGCGCTGCTGGCTATCAAAGGGCTGCCTCTGACGCAGAGGGCAACGGTGGGAGCGTTGGCGGAACGGTTGCAAATCCAGCATCACAGCGCGGTGGAATTGGCGGACCGGCTGGAGAGTCACGGATGGTTGAAGCGAATGCGGAGCCGGAGAGATCGTCGGGAAGTTTTATTGGGCGTGACGCGGCGCGGCACGCAGCTTCTGAACGAGCTTTCGCTGCAGCATCGCGGCGAACTGCGCGCCGCCGGCCGCACGCTGCTGCGGGCTCTGGAAGCCGCGATGAGCCATGGCGGCCGCGCCGGAAATTCGCGAGGAGCCCGCGGGCAGAAGCGAGGCGTGGGGAAATGAAATCGCATTTGAAGGGAATTCCAACGCCGCACCAAATTCGGCAAAGAGTGAGTAATGGGTCAGTTTGAATTGTGACCGCTTGGGTCACGATCAAGAAAATTCAAACTGACCCACTAGGAAAAAGTGAGAAGAGTCGTTGGCGAAAAATAAGGCACAGTTCGCGCTGCCCGAGGTGGGGGCCTTCCGGCTCGGGTATATTTCACTGCTTGCAGGCCTTGTCGGAATCGCGGCCGGCCTGATCGCGTATGTCCTGTACGATTTGATCGGCCTATTTACAAACCTGGCTTACTACCACACGTGGTCGTTTCATTTTCGCAGCCCTGAAAACACCCCCTTCCATTACTGGATAATCGTGATCCCGGTTATCGGCGGTCTGATTGTTGGCCTCATGGCGAAGTACGGCAGCGAAAAAATCAAGGGCCACGGAATTCCTGAAGCCATGGAGGCAGTGCTCACCAGCCGCAGCCGGATTGAAGCGAAAGTCGCGATCTTGAAGCCGCTCTCGGCGGCAATCGCGATTGGCACGGGCGGACCATTCGGCGCGGAAGGTCCCATCATTCAGACGGGGGGCGCGGTCGGCTCGCTGGTCGGGCAGTTGATCGCCACTACTGCGTCGGAACGCAAAGTGTTGCTCGCTTGCGGAGCGGGCGCGGGCATGGCCGCGACATTCAACACGCCGATCGCCGGCGTGATTCTGGCGATTGAGCTGCTGCTTTTCGAATTTCGCGCGCGATCTTTCATTCCTCTCGTAATCGCAACGACGTTGGCGACGTCGGTGCGCGCCATCCTGCTGGGCCAGCGTTCCATGTTCTCGATGGATCCGCATGTCCTCTTCGATCCGATTCATGGGCTGCCGTGGTACGTGCTGCTCGGCGTGATTTGCGGATTCGCGGCGGTAGGATTCACGAAGCTTCTCTATTGGGTGGAGGATTTATTCGACCACTTGCCGCTCAACGACCTGTGGCATCCGGCGGTCGGGGCATTTGTTCTGGGCGTAATTGGTTTTTTCATTCCGCGCGTGCTGGGCGTGGGATACGACACGATCTCCGACATTCTCCACAATAATCTGGCGCTGAAGGTATTGGTGCTGCTGATGGTTTTCAAGGCGCTGGCGCTGGTGGTGTCGCTGGGCTCGGGAACGTCGGGCGGATTGCTGGCGCCGATGTTCATGTCGAGCGCGGCGCTCGGCGGCGTTTTTGCGATGAGCATCAATCATTTTCTTCCCGGCGCGCATTTGTCTCCCGGAGCATACGCGCTGGTGGCGATGGGCGCGGTTTTCGGCGCAGCGGCGCGCGCGACGTTTACGCTGATCGTTTTCGCGTTCGAAATCACGCGCAATTACGATTCCGTCTTGCCGCTGATGATCACCTGCGTGATTGCGGACATGATTGCGATTCGCTACTTGCCCAGCTCGATCATGGCGGAAAAGCTGACGCGCCGCGGCCTGACTGTTCCCACCGATTTCGAAGTAGCCGTCCTGCAGGCCGTTAAAGTCAGCGAGGTGATGCGCACAGACGTTCACAGCATTCCGCCGGAAATGACGGTGGGCGAATTGGCGGAGCGCATGGGACGCGGAGAGCCCGGCTTCAACATGACGCAAGGGCTGCCGATTTGCGACGCCGAAGGGAAACTGGCGGGAATCGTGACGCAAGGCGATTTACTGCGCGCGCTGAAGCTCGATCCCTCGGGGAAAATAAGAGCGCTGGATGCGGGAACGCAATCGCTGGTGGTTGCTTATCCGGATGAGCGCGCGTTCGATGCGCTCTATCGCATGTTGAACAACAATATCGGGCGGCTGCCGGTGGTCAGCCGCGACGGGTCAAAGAAACTTGTGGGCTATCTGAACCGCTCGAGCATATTGAGCGCATGGACGCGCCAAATCGAGGACGAGAGTCTGCGCGAACACGGCTGGCTGGACACAATTTTGCGCACCGGGGAATATCAGAAGTCAGCGCGGCGGCGGATGCTGGCGGGCAGAGTGGCGGGCCTGACGCAAACCAAGCTGGAGCTCGACGTGACGACCGACGGGCAGATTCAGCGATTCGATTTCAAACTAAGCTCGCCCGTGCCGGGGATTGCCGTCGGAGACGTGGTGAAAGTGAATTTCGTGGAGGAAGCGGACGGGCGAATCGTGCAGCGCGTGGACGAATTGCGCGCGCGGTGAATCAGAAGCCGCCGCCCCCCCCGCCACCGAAGCCGCCGCCGGAAAATCCGCCTCCGCCGAATCCGGAGCCGCCCGCGCTGCGCGGCGAAGACGCCATGGCAGTGCCCGTTTGCGTCGACATCATATTTAGGTCATTCACGAAGAGATACGGCGCGAATCCCGAACCATACGGCCCCGAATACCATGCCGGCGGCTGCTTGCAAATATCCTGAAACGCGCTCGCCCACTTTTTATCGACGCGCAGCGCCATCGCGTACGGCAAGAACTTCTCAAACATCTCCGGCGTTTTCTCGATGCGCTCGATTCGGTCCTTTTCCACGTGGCCGAGAAAATCCTCGAAGCCCAGCACCTTTTCGAGCGCGCGTTCGCCCGCCACTGTGCGGGCGGACATGAAATATCCGAAGCCGGCGACAATCAAGCCGGTGAGAATTCCCGCGGCAATCGTCGTCACGGGAGAAATTCCCATCGCCGAGGAAAGCAAACTGGCCCCAAAGAAAAGGCCGAAGCCGATAAAGAGCCCTGCCGCGATGAAGCCCTGGCGCAATTTGTCCGGCCGGTGAAGATAGAAGCCGTCGCTCATCAAGCCGTCGAAAATGCGGTTACGGATCGCGGGCAAGTGCGTATAGAAATGGTTCTGCAAATCCGTGAGCGACACGGAATCGCTGCCGCCGCCATCGAAGAGCGCGGAGAGCAGCACCTGCTCGTGGGGCTTCAAGTTCGCCCAGTCCGCGGGGGCCTTGGTGCGATGGAACACGTAATTTTTGTGGTGGACCATGCCGAGCATTTGGCTGGTTTCCGTTTGCTGGATGGTCAAAAATCCGCGCACGGCTAAATCGACAATCGTCGCGGTGATGTCGCGCATATCCGCTTCGTTATCCACCAGCGTGCCCACTTCGCCGGGGCTCATGCCGTCGGGCGGCTCGTACTGCACGGTGATGGGATTTCGGCGCGGGTCGCGTCCTTTGGAATACCAGAGCCAGCCCATGATGAAAAACGCGAGGACGGGAATAAACAACGGCCAGTTGCTGCGGAGAAAGAGGACGATTTTCGCGAGCGTGCCGGGCGGATGGACGAAGCCTTTGTCCCAGCCAACGACCGCCGTGAGGCCTTCGTGAAAAAACAGCGGGCGCTGCATGCGAATCTGCACAACGTTTCCCGTGACTCTGACTTCCGCTTCCTGGCCGCGCTGCCCGTATCCGCCGGTGAAGGCTTCCGCGTGCAGGCCCGTGACGCCGGAAGGCAGCTCGATGCGCGCCGTCGCGTTTTCGATGGCCATCTCCCATTCGTTTCCCGTGACGTTCCAATAGAGCTCGTCGTGGTCGGGGAAAAAGCGCAGGGCGTCCAAAACTTTGTAGCGGATTACGATTGTCTTGGTGGTGTTTACCGCGCCGGGCACATAAATTTTGAAGCGCTTGTACTGGCCCTGGCGGCTGACTTCGTATTTCAGCGGATGGCCGTCCTCATCCGTGACGCTCTGGGGATCGATGAACAGCGTGTAGTTCAGTCCCAGCGAGCCGCGATATTCCACCGGGATCGTGCGGTAGATTCCGTTCCACGAGCCTTGAAACTGCACTTCGAGCGTTTCCGCGACGTCGATGGTGGAATCAGGATGGACGACCTGCTCGTCGAAGCTCTTGAGGGTAAGCTGCCGCGCATGCGCGGGAAAAGCGCCGAGTGACGCTGCTACGAGCGTCAGCAGGATGAAAATTGGAAAGGAAATCACCGCCCGGCGGAAACTTCGCATCGCGCGCGCCACGCTACTGCGGAGCACCTGTCTGGAAACTCACCTTGGGGACGTCGCGCTCGGCCGGCGCGCCCACTTCGAAAAATTCGCGCGTCTTGAAGCCGAACATATTCGCAATGATATTCGACGGAAACACGGCGATTTTCGTGTTGAGGTCGCGCACCACGGCGTTGTAGTAGCGGCGCGCGTTTTGGATGCTGTCTTCGAGCTGGCTCAGCGTGGTTTGCAATTGCGTGAAGCTCTCGACTGCGCGCAATTGCGGATACGCTTCCGCGAGCGCGAACACCTGGCGCAGCGCGGAGGTTAGCATGTTCTCGGCGCCCGCTTTCGCCGCGGGCCCCTGCGCCGCCATGGCGGCGTTTCGCGCGGCCACCACTCCTTCGAGCGTTCCTTTTTCGTGCGCCGCATAGCCTTGCACCGTCTGCACCAGATTCGGGATCAAGTCGTAGCGCCGTTTCAATTGCACGTCAATGTCCGCCCAGGCGTTGTCGCACTGGACTTTCAGCTTGATCAGCCCGTTGTACATCCCGATGACGACGATCACCAGGATCACGATGATCGCCAGCAGAATCCAACCCATGTCCGCTCCTCCACAAAATCAATTTCCGGCTCGCAACGTGCCGGCCCATTTTCACAAGCGCCAGCCCTCATTCGCCTTCGGGCGCAAGCATACGTAGCCGCCCCGCCTTTGTAAAGCATTGCAGTGGCTCGGTCGAATCGAAACCCTAGCTTTTTCCTTCCAGCCGAATCCGCAGTGACATCTCACTTTTTGTCGCTTAATAATTAGCTTACGGCTGCGGGCAGGTCCAGAAATCGAATACCAGATCGACGGTTCCATTGCGAACGTCGCGGTGCATTCGCACATCTCTCGGCGACGCACCGGCGGGCAATAACCTGCGGTACTTTATATAGAAATCTCGAATGAGATCGTCATTGAACACGTCGCCCGGTTTTATTTCCGAACGCAAGTTGTTTTCGATCTGCGGGTTAAGATCGATGACCCCGATCTTCCTCACGCGGAATTGTGTGCTTTCATCCACATTCATTGTCAAGGAGATGCGGCGGCGCGTGTTATCGACCTTAAACTCAGGTGTCACCGTAAAGTCGATGTAACCTGCGGATCCGTACAGTCTGGTAAGCGCATCAATTCCCTCCCTGATTTGCCGGGTACCAAAGACTTGCCCGTCGCGTAACGGGATGAGCTCGCGGAGTTGTTCCGGAGGAAACGCTGTGTCGCCGACAAGTCGAATGGTGTCGAGCAGATATTTGCGGCCGCAGTTTGCATGCAAACCAACGGAAAATCGTTCATTAGCAGAATCGCCCCCGAGGAGCTGCGCTCGCGCGGTGACTTTTACCGTGAAATAACCTCGATCCCGCCAGAAATTTGCCGCCTCGTCCTCAACCACTTCAATCCAGTCGGAATCAGCGTCAAACTCGCCCTGCCTTAGCCTGGCAACCAGTCGCGTAAGCTCCTTATGGGACAGATGGGTTGCGCCCTCAAATTTTAAAGCTTCAATAGTGACCTTCGGCGTCGGCGTTTCCACCTCCATTCCGGTCTGCATACCACGGATTTCATCGGCAAGAGTCGGATACGGCATACATCGTTTCAGCTTGTCCGGCAATTGCGCCAAGGCAGGCGTGACGCAGAATGTCACACAAATGAAGAAAACTACGGCGAACCGAAACAATCTCCGGTGCCTCATAACGCAGAGTATAGGCTTGCAGGTGCCGGGTCGCAACCCGTCTAAGGAATCATCCAGCCGATGACCTTAGACTGACGCTCTGACCCAAACTCTAGGTGTTTCTGCTTAACCACTGGAACGCCAGTCCGAATTTCTTACAGCCACCACGTCCTTACACGTCCACAACATTGTGCTAGCGTTATCTGAGGAACAAGGAGCTTATTTCGGTCGATGCAACCTACAACGCAGCACGAGGGCCCGCGGACACAATCGACAAATCAGGCTCCAGCTTCCGGGCGCATTTCTAATCGACAATGCTGCGATTAGAAACTGCGTTAATTCACACAAAACAAAACCCGATGTCATTTTCTAATCGACAACAAACAGGTTTCTTGGTCTTCGCGACTTTCGCGCCGCTATTTCTAATCGGTACAGCAAATTATTAGAATTGTATGCAACTCGCACAAAACAAAGAAACCGCACATCATTCTAATCGGTACAAAAACCGCCTTCTCTCGTTTGCCGCGAGGAACGAAATGGCACTCGCCACTAATCACTCGTTACTACCTTTAGCTTGTTATTGTGGCGGGGAAGTGGCTTTTGGGTTATCGTGCATGTGGCGAAAAGCCGCCGCCTCCCTCTCGCGATGCTCTTTAAGACATTCAGCGCCGCCGTGTATGGCATCGACGCCTACCTTGTCGAAGTCGAGGTGGACATCGGTCCGGGGCAGCCGGGGAATTTCAATGTGGTTGGCCTGGCGGATATTGCGGTGAAGGAAAGCCGCGAACGCACGAAGGCCGCGCTGAAGAATTGCGGCTTCGATTTTCCGGGGCATCTGGCGGTTACGGTGAATCTGGCGCCGGCGGACATGCGCAAGGAAGGCTCCGCGTTTGATCTCCCCGTTGCGCTTGGGCTGCTCGGTTGCCAGGGGACTTTCTTCGGCAAAGTGCTGGATGAGTACATTTTTCTTGGTGAGCTATCGCTTGATGGAAGCGTGCGCTCGGTGCGCGGCGCGTTGTCGGCGGCACTGGCCGCGCGCGAACGCGGAATCAAAAATGTGGTCGTGCCGGAAGCAAATGCCCGCGAAGCTGCCGTTGTCGAAGGAATTCGTGTTTTCTCAGTGAAGTCGCTGCCGAAAGCCGCGGACCTGATTAATTCGCCCGAATCGTTTGCGCCGGTAAGCGTGGATAGCCAGCAAATGCTTTCGGAGGCGGGCCAGTATTCGGTGGACTTGCGCGATGTGCGCGGGCAGCAATCCGCGAAACGCGCGTTGGAAGTGGCGTGCGCTGGCGGGCACAACATTCTTTTCATTGGGCCGCCGGGCGCGGGCAAAACGATGCTCGCCAAACGCATCCCGACAATTCTGCCGCCGATGTCGCTGGACGAAGCGATCGAGACGACGCGCATCCACAGCGTCGCGGGCGTACTCGACGATTCGCGCGGGTTGGTGGCGACGCGGCCCTATCGTTCGCCGCACCACACCATCAGCGATGCGGGATTGATCGGTGGCGGAGCGATTCCGCGTCCCGGCGAAGTTTCGCTGGGTCATAACGGCGTGCTGTTTCTCGACGAGTTGCCGGAATTCCAGCGCAACGTTCTGGAAGTGCTGCGGCAGCCGCTCGAAGACGGAGTTGTTTGCATTGCGCGCGCCGCGCTTTCGGTGAGTTTTCCCGCGCGCTTCATGCTGGCCGCGGCGATGAATCCGTGTCCGTGCGGATTTTTCGGCGATCCCACGCGCGATTGCCACTGCACGCCGATGCAGATTCAGCGTTACGTGTCGAAAATTTCCGGACCGCTGCTCGACCGCATCGACATCCACATCGAAGTGCCGGCGGTGAAATACAAGGAACTGCGCGGCGCAGCGGAATCGGAGGATTCGGCTGCTGTGCGGCAGCGCGTGATGAGTGCGCGGCGGCTGCAACTCGAACGGTACGCGGCGGAAAAGAAAATCTACGCCAACGCGCAAATGACGCCGAAACTTCTGCGCAAGCACTGCGGCATTTCCGCGGACGGCGAAAAATTGCTGGAAACCGCGATTCAGAAACTCGGCCTCTCCGCGCGCGCGCACGACCGCATCCTGAAAGTAGCGCGCACGATAGCCGACCTCGACGGCATCCCCGAGATTCAGCCCCGCCAACTCAGCGAAGCCATCCAATACCGGACACTGGACCGGACGTACTGGGCGTAGGTCGTTTTTCATAAACTTACGAATTTCCGAGGAAGCGCTGAAGGTGTAGACGAGCCTGGTCCGCTTCACTGTGAAGTGCAAGAAAATTATTGTCATCGAACACAAAAGCTTCGTAATTTGCGTCACGCAAGAGTTCAATCACGTCATCCGGGCTGTGAGCATCTCGACCGAGGCACGTTGTGTTCAGTTCTCCGACGATGACCGGACGAAAGGTAGAGAGCAAGTTCCTTGCACCCGCGAGCGCACGATATTCCGCGCCTTCAATGTCCATCTTCAAGAAATCAACACGCGAGATGGATTGCTGCTGGCACCAATCGTCGAGTCGGACTACTTGGACATCGACGGTAACGCGCGGGCTTTCTCCGGGGAATAAAGATCCCCAGCCATCCTCCTCGGGTCGCTCACTCTTGTAAAATACAAAGGTCCCTGGCTCATCTCCTGCGGCAAAAGGACAGACCGTAGCCGACGGAAATGCCGTTAGGTTCTGTCTGAGAAGAGAAAGACATGACGGATTGGGTTCAAACGCGTACACGCGGCCCGCGTTTCCAACTAGCCCCGCGGCCGTGGCAGAAAAAAAGCCGATATTCGCGCCCGCGTCAAGAAAGACCATGCCCGGCTTCAGAAAGTATTTCAAAAGATGGACGAGTTTGCGTTCATAGGCACCGATCCACATCCATCGCTCAATACGCATATCCGGTCTGAGGTGCACTGCAACGCCTCGCGCCGGATGACACACTATCTCACCACATTTAATGTGGCGAAATATGGCCTCGGCGAGGCGCCCTTTACCGCGGACCGGGAGTGGAGCGAGTAAACGTCCGAAGATATTTAGCAAGCGGTTCATTATTGAGTCGGCGGCCAGAGCGAGGAGGATACATCATAATTATCCGACAAGGCGGGCGATCCAATACCGCACACTGGACCGGACGTACTGGGGGTAGTACGTTGCGCCCATAGCGCGGTGCAAGAGAGATGCGCTACGATGAACGAAGATGGCGATGATGAAGGATGGCTCGGGTAAAGTCAGTTTGAATCTTGACCACTTGGTTCGCGATCAAGGAAATTCAAACTGAGCCACCAGGCGGCCGCGCACTCGATTGACTTACTCGTTGCGCCCATGCGAGCATATCGCTCTTTTGTCTTTGGGCGGCCAAGCAAATGGCAACGCAAGCTCAGCGCATTGAAGTGACGCTGGAGACGCTGCTCGACAGCGTCGACCTG
>JBOGNJ010000192.1:0-6402 GCA_050746905.1 Candidatus Acidiferrales bacterium | reverse complement strand
TTTTCCTCGACGACTTTCGATTGCTCCTTCAGCGATTTCAGGACGATGATTCCGCTCGGCTCTTCGACCGGCTTGTACTCCGTCCTCGCCAAATCAAAATACCTCGTGTGCCCGTGCGCGGATTCGTAGAACGTTTTCTTGCCTGACGCCAAAAGCGAAGTCACGCTCGGCGGCATCGCCTTGCCCACCATTTTCAGCATCAGCGCCATGGGTTCCACGCCGATCGTGTCCCAAATTTCGAACGGGCCGAGCTCCCAATTGAATCCCCAGCGCATCGCGCGGTCCACTTCCACAATCCGGTCCGCGATTTCCGGAACCCGACGCGCCGCATACAGGCACGTCTCCGAAAGCGCACCCCAAATGAAACGCGCCGCCTTGTCGACCACTTTGCCTTCCAGAATCGGCCCGACAAATCCGCGGAGCCTTTCGCGCGTGTCGTCAACCATCTTCCCTGCTTCAATGGAAGCGAATTTCGCTTTCTGCCGCGGACGGTACTCCATCGTCTTTGTGTCCAGCGTCAGAATTTCGCTTTCGCCGGCGCCTTTTTTGACGCGCTTGTAGAAACCGCTGCCCGTTTTTTCGCCCAGCCGGCCGCGCTTCATCATTTCCTCGATCACTGGCGGCAACTTGTAAATTTCGCGCGACTCGTCATTCGGCACGCTGTCGTAAATATTGCGCACCACATGCGCCAGCACGTCGAGGCCGACCAGATCCGCCGTACGGAACGTCGCCGACTTCGGCTGGCCAATCGCCGGCCCCGTGCAGGCGTCCACTTCCTCGACGGTCATATCGAGTTCGCCCATCAGCCGCAGCGCGTTGAGCATCGAAAACGTGCCGATGCGATTCGCGATGAAGTTCGGTGTGTCTTTCGCAACCACCACGCCCTTGCCCAGCCGCCGGTCGCAAAATTCGTCGAGCGCCGCCATAACCTCGGGCTTCGTTTTCGGCCCGGCGATCAATTCGACCAGCTTCATATAGCGCGGCGGATTGAAAAAATGCGTTCCGGCCCAGTGCTCTTGAAAATCGCTTGAGCGCCCCTCGGCCACCAGACGAATCGGCAGCCCGGAAGTGTTCGAGCTGACAATCGCGCCGGGGCGTCGATGCTCGTCTACGCGCGTCAGCAAGCTCCGCTTGATGGCAAGGTCTTCCGTGACGGCTTCGATGATCCAATCCGCCTCCGCGCACCATGCAAGATTGTCTTCAAAATTTCCGGGAGTAATCAGACGGGCAAAATCAGGAACGAAAAATGCGGCGGGCCGGGATTTTTTTGCGGCCTCAATGCCCGCGAGCGCAAAACGGTTCCGCACGGCGCGCGATTCGAGCGTCAATCCCTTGCGCGTCTCCTCCGCGGTCAATTCGCGTGGGACAATATCCAGCAGATAGCACGGTAGGCCCGCGTTGGCAAAATGCGCGGCGATGCGCGCCCCCATCGTGCCGACGCCCAGAACCACGGCTTTTTCGATGCGAATCGTCATTGCTTCCCTGACGGCAAATCGGCGGTAGCCATTGTTGCTGGAAACCCCGACAGCAATCGGGAGGTTACAGAACTGCTACAGGGCGGGTCAACCTAAAAACCTCTGTATCCTGAGACGGGCTACAATAGTCATAATTCATGAGGGACAAAGGTCCCTGATATTCGGAGAGCAATGGGCAACGTGTTTCGCTGGATTGGAACAGCCGTAAAAGGGCTGCGATCGTTCGCATACGATTTGCCCGTTGACCGTCCGCGCATCGGCGTCGCGCTCGGCGGCGGATTTGCGCGAGGAATCGCGCATATCGGCGTCCTTCGCGTCTTCGAAGAAAATAATATCCCCGTCGATTTGCTTGCGGGCACCAGCGTCGGAGCGCTCGTCGGCTCAGCCTACGCAGCCGGTACTTCGCTCAACGAGCTCGAATATCAGGGCATCCTGACGCATTTTCGCGATTTCGGCCGCTGGACCATTTCGCGCATGGGCATGGCCACAAATGAGCGCCTGGAAACCTACCTGCACCGCTTCACGTCAGCGCGCACGTTCGAGGAACTCAAAATCCCTTTCGCGATTGTCGCCACGGACATAATCGCCGGCCAGACGGTGTATTTCACCGCGGGCGAACTTGCCCGGCCTCTTCGCGCGTCATGCGCGTTTCCGGGTCTTTTTCTGCCTGTTGAATACGACGGCCGAATTCTCGTCGACGGCTTTCTCACCGAAGCAGTGCCCACCGAAGCCTTGCGCCACATGGGCGCGGACGTGGTCATTGCCGTCCACCTCGATCCCGGCCAACCGGATCAAAGGCCGAAAAACACCATCGAGGTGATCAGCCGTTCGTTCTCCATTATTCAGGATCAGTCGCCGCAACACTGGGTGCGTTACGCCGATATCATCCTGCGCCCCGAAGTGAAAGAGATTCACTGGGACGATTTTCAGCGCACGCCAGACCTGGTAGCCGCGGGCGCGGCTGCGGCTCAAATGGCGCTGCCCGAAATCAAGGCCGCGCTTACGCGCCCCGTGCTGACGCCTCACGAACCAACGCCGAAGCCAGACGGAAAGTCGCAGTTTTCCCGCTGATACCCGAATTTTTCTTCTGAAGTCCTTGCGAAAAAATCACCGCTCCGCACAATTGCCGCGCAGAATTAAGTCGAGAGACTCGCAACCATCCCTTCGCGAATCAAGCGCCGCACCACCGCGAGCTTCCCCGCTTCGTCCAAATCGCCGGGAAGGTCACGCACTGTAAACCTGGCATGGTTCAGCGCAAATTGCACCGCCTGATGCGCTTGAATTGGAAAGATAACTTTGCGCCCGTAACATTCGACCGTCACGAATTCCCGATTCGCTTGCAACCGCGTGATCACGCCCGGCCGCGCGCCCACCGCGCTATCAACCGTCAGCCGCTCCAGCCCCTCGAGTTGCGCCATTTGGCCCCGGAGAAGCGGAGCACACACGGACATAAATTGATCCACGAAGTGGTCGAGACTGGCATCGAGCGCCACATCAAAATCTGCCCTTGACGAAATTTTCTGCAATAGATTTCTAAGCGTTTCTCGCGCGCTCGCTCTGTCAAAGTCCGGTCGCGCAAACCCGGGCGGAAGCGCCTTGCGAAATGCCGGATCATTCAGAGCAGCGCTAGCCGCGAATTCCAGCAGCAGATCCGTCCACGTGTATCGCAGAACTCCCGCCGTGATGTGCAGCGAAACCACATCCGTGGAACGCGCATCGTGGACGATGCCCCGGGGGATATAAGCAATGTCCCCGGGCTGCAACTCAAATTCAAGCGTCTTCGCGCCTTGCTCGTGGAGTGCGGAATCGAAATCCTGCGACGGCAGCGGTAGTTCCACGGGCGTCCCATAAATGTTCCATTTCTTCGACCCCGCCACCTGCAGCACAAACACGTCGTGCGTGTCGTAATGCGGTTTCGCGCCCTGCGCCCCGGGCGGCGTCATGTAAACATTCGCCTGGAACGGGAAACTGAATTCGCCTTCGAGCCAGCGGCAAAAGGAAGTCAGCGACGGAACAACCGTATCCAAAAACGCCAGCGTGATGGTCGAACCCTCACCAAAGAGTTGATAGACCTTGGCGACATCGAGCGCGTCGCCGCCCACTGTGTAGTCGTCGGACGTAATCTCGCGGCTCGCGTTCTTCAGGGTGACGTCTGGATACCGGCGGTCGAGCGTGGTGAGGACGCGGTCTACTTCATCGAGGGACAACAGCGAATGGAAATAATTTGACTGATTGCGCTTAACGACGAGGGTCTGTTTCTCCCAGTAGCGTTCAAAAAAATCCACTTTGCTAACTGGGTGAATCAACCATTCGAGCGAGGAACTTGCTTCAGTGGAAACCACGCGTTCCTCGCTAGCTGGCGAGCTGAAACCGGGCTTCGGAGAAGACATTTAGACTCCGCAATACGCGCGCCCCCCCCGCGCGCGGGAATTTCCCAATTAACTTCTACTCTTGACCAGCGGAGCTAGTTTACTCGCCGGGGCTAGTATCTTGCGCCGTCCGGATCACTCTTGGGAGGCGTCTTAGCCTTGGCCTTCGCCGCTCTCTTCGACTGCGGGTCGGCCGCCTTTCCCTTGCTGTTAGGATCGCCCGATTTCTTCCTGTCCTTTGAGTCAGCGTCTGCGGCCGCCTTCGAGTCGGGGTCGGCTGTATTCGCGTCCGTCTTCTTTCTCTTCTTGCTACCCGGATCAGCGCCCTTCTTGCTGTCTGGATCTCCCTTTTTCTTGTCCTTCGTGTCGGGATCGGTTGCCTTCTTCGAGTCCGGATCAGAACCTTGCTGCGCGACGGCTCGCACACCCGACGCAAGCGCGGCGGCGCCGACCAGAAGCGCGCCTGCCGCAGTCAGGAACGACCGCCGCGGCATTTTCCGCTCGGTGATAATCTGCTCGTCCGTCAGCGTCTGCGATGATTCTTGCTTCACCACTTTTGGATCTTTGTCAGCCATCGTCTGCTCCTTTTCATCGCACTTCCGCTGCCAGAGAAGCGGAGCGCTCATGCCTTCCTGTATCCGTTTATCACGCCCGCTCCCGCGGAGTCAACAACATCCCTTGCAGTGCGGCACATCAAGACGGCTCGGCTCGAATCTCCACCATAACCGGCTGGCCATTGCCTTTGCCGCGCTTCGTCAGCCATTCCCCAAACGCGTGCGCGAAATGAGCGGGCTCGACGCGCAGGCCAGCCTCCATCTCTCCGTCCGCGATCGGCAAAGTGTCGTCAAATTCCGCTGAGCCGGTAAAATTGCGCATGCAAAACGCGTCAAGCCATTCGAGCGGACACGCTTTGCGTTCCCCATCAAGGATAATCTCGACTCGCAATTTCCGCGCGTACATTCCCGCAGTATACCATCCGCCTTTGCCTCGCCGCCCGAGTCCACAACGGGCGTGTCGGGGTGTGCGAAAAACGAAACTCATTGCCGATCAAGAAAATGGATGCCATTGATTGTATTGGGCTTAGTAAAATACAACTGTGCATTTCATTACCGATCAAGAAAAGGCGTCTTCGAGGAGTTTTTAGTGGGCTTAGGCTGACTTTTGCTCTGTTGTGCGTGGTCGCTGGCATCGTCGGGTTTTCTCTCGGACGAGGCTAGCACGATGTTGCGCGCAGGGAAACTAGTTGTGGCTGTAAGAGGGGCACCGTGGCCCCGTAGCATGCGGAGAGCACAAAGGGCGCTCCGTCAACCGGCCACGCGGGAGGAAAACGATTCGCCCGGATTGCAAAGGTTACGTCCCGGTTCCAGGCTTGTTAACCCTATCGCGCATCCGCTGCTCTTCACTTTCTTGCTTTTCGTTCTTGAGCGGCATAAACTTTTGTTTTGTGTTATTTGCACTACTGCTAGATCGTCGGACGCGACGCGCAAGAGTCTTGCCCGCGAATTGGGCAACTTCCCCCGCGCCAATCAAAAAACAGGAGGCCCTGTGGCCACGCCGCTGGAAAGTTGGGTTGAGGAGGTTTCTCGACTTACAAAACCGAAGAAGATCGTCTGGTGCGACGGCTCGCAGCGCGATTACCAGCACATTATCGAAGAAATGCTCCGCGACGGCTCTTTCATCCAACTGAACCCGAAAACGTATCCGAATTGTTATCTCCACCGCAGCAACCCCAACGACGTGGCGCGCAGCGAAGGCGTCACCTTCATTTGCACGCGCGAAAAATCCGATGCAGGCCCCACAAATAATTGGATGGCTCCTGACGAAGCCAAACGGAAGGCCGAGCCGTATTTTCGCGGCGCGATGAAGGACCGCACGATGTACGTGGTCCCTTATATCCTGGGCCCCGAAACGTCGCCCTACAGCAAGATTGGCGTGGAAATCACAGACAGCCCTTACGTCGCCGCCAGCATGCGCATCATGTCGCGAATGGGCAAGGCCGCCCTTGACCGCCTCGGCGATTCCTCCGATTTTGTTCCCGGCCTCCACTCGCTTGGCGACATGGATCCCGCGCATCGCCTCGTCCTGCACTTCCCGGAAGAAAAACTGATTTGGAGCGTCGGCTCCGGTTATGGCGGCAATGCGCTGCTCGGGAAAAAATGCTTTGCGCTGCGCATCGCGAGCTGGATGGCGCGCGAACAGGGTTGGATGGCCGAGCACACGTTGATTCTTGGCCTCGAAGATCCTTCCGGAAAAGTCACCTACATGTGCGCGGCCTTCCCCAGCGCCTGCGGGAAAACGAATCTCGCCATGATGGTCTCCGCTCTCGAAAATCAGGGTTATCGCGTCTGGACCATTGGCGACGACATTGCCTGGCTGCACATCGGCAAAGACGGAATGCTGCGCGCCATCAATCCGGAGAACGGATTTTTCGGCGTCGCGCCGGGAACCAACGAAAAAACGAATCCCAATGTGATGGCGGCCGTGCACCACGACACGATTTTCACGAATGTCGCCCTGACGCATGAGGACGAGCCGTGGTGGGAAGGAATGACCGCCGC
>JBOGNJ010000191.1:0-13786 GCA_050746905.1 Candidatus Acidiferrales bacterium | reverse complement strand
GCGATCATTTCGCGTCCCTCTTCCGTGCGCCCGATTGAAAACACCTTTACGCGCGGGCTCGCCTTCTCGAGCATCCGCATATACCGATACACCTGAGCCGAATACGGCAAAATCCCAGGAGCTCCGGCGACATCTCCGAGCACCGCTTCAGGGGTCGGCACGTTTTTCGATGCGGGAAGATAATTGACAAGCGGCGATGTGAAGTATGGCTCCGTGGTGTATTTCAGGATTTTCTGCGTGTACGCTTCGTCGATGGGCTGCTTTGGATCCCGCCCCGGTGCGGTATCCGCCGCCGCTAGTCCCGTAGTCAGCAGAGCCAGCGCGCACAAACCCACCACTGCCATAAGGCCGCGCCGCATCCATAGAGTCTTGCTCGCCATTTCTCCCCCTTTATAAAAGCTGTTTTTGCCGTCGCGATAATCCTGGCACCTTATCCAGGATGGCCGCCAATGCGCGCCACGAGGCCCACAACGAAACGCCATCGAATGCCCGCACTGGAAGAGGCACAATTACTACCAATCATTCCAAAAACGGGTGAATGTACCACAAGGAAGCCGCCGGCGCGCGGAAAATAAGCGGGAAATAACGGACCCCTGGTTCACGATATGATTTGAGACGGTGCAGACAGGCCGTTCGTTACGCCCCATTTACTAGCACAAAAAAAAAGGCCGGGAGCAACCGCCCCCGGCCCATTCAAAGCGAACAATTTTAGAAGTTCAGTCGCAGACCAAACTCCATGTTTCGGGGAGTGCCCTCGCCCGTGATCGTACCGAAACTCCGCGGATTGCTCGTGTCCAAGCGGCTTCCTTGGGCATCGGTGTACTGGTCGTGGTTAAGGACGTTAACGAAGACGATGTCGAACTCGGCGCTGAATCGCTCCGTTATCGCAACGTCCTTCTTAACGCTGAGGTCCAGGTTCCAATACGGCAAGCCTCGCAACACGCCGAAGCCGCCGGCATTTCCGTCCAATCCCAGAATCGGCTGACGGAACTCGGCAAGAGCGGCGGCTGGATCCGCGAACAGGTTAACGCCGTGACCCGTCACACCGACGCCGTTGCTGCCTGCGACACCAAAATGTGCCGAACTGCCGAAGTTATTTGGTCCCGTAAGCAAGGCGTTTTCGTTGTCGAAGAAATTGTTCGAATCCCCCGCTCCAAAGGCTTGGCTATCGCCGTTTAGGGTGCTGACTTCGACCGGCAAACCGCTCCCAGCGGCGAACAACGGAGCTATCGTCCATCCACCCAGAACGCGTCCCACGAATCCCTGCTGTCCCTTATAGAACGGCGGCTGGTACACCATGTATTCGTTGAAGACGATCTTGCGGTCAAACCCTTGCAAGCCATACATAGCGCCCAGGTTGAAGGGATCATCCGGGGTGTACTCGCTGGTTGCCTGTACCAAAGCTCCCGTTCCCAACGCCTTGGACCAAGTGAAGTTCGAGCCCATCGTCAAGCCCTTCCAATCGGACATCTTGACGGTCACAAAGCCCGCATTGTAGTTGCCGTAGCCGTTGCTGACGTTCATGCCGATGCCGCTGGTGAGCTGCCCGCTGCCGCCGTTCGGCCCCGGTAGCGGCGTGTTCATCATGCTGCGCGGGAAGTTGAAGCCCTTCCCGCTGTTGTCCGGACTATCATCCAAGTCGCTCCAAATGTTCCATACACTCTGCGTGGCCAAGTTTGAGTTTGGTCCGCCCTCGTTGGCCACCACCGCGGCAGTGCAACTTGAAAATCCCGTACAGTAGCCGGTTCCGGAAAGAGCGTTCTCAAAAAACGGCTGTGCAGTAAGCCCTGGCGCGGTGTATATGCCGCCCGCCTGGGCGCACGTCTGCCCTGTCCCCGGTGCCACGCTGCATGGAAAGTTGGTGCCAAAGGAGCTTGCCTGTTCGATGGCTGCGTAGGCGTTGGCGAAAGTCTGCCCGCCCAGCGTCATCATATAAGGCACCGAGTTGATGTTGATCGGCTGATACTCGTGCGTAATCCTCCGCCCGATGTACCCAAGTTCCAGCGTGATCTTGTTCGACAACTGGCGCTGAACCGTCAGGTCGAATGAGTCAACAACGTTGGGCCGGAAATTCGGATCCAGCACTTCGCCGGCGCCTCCGGCGATATCATTCACGCCCGGGAAATCCGGCTGCGGCAGCGACGGACTGGCCGCCGGAAGCGGAGCAACCAGACCATCCGTACCGATTCGGAAGGCATTGCTCGGATTTGCTCCGTTTGATCCCGCGCACGTAGCGGCGTCCATCATGGGATCGATGCACTGAACCGCTTGAATCAGCCCCGTGCCGAGCAGCGGCACCAGAATCAGATCCACTCCGTTAAGACGTCCGTAAATCCGTCCGTAGCCGCCGCGTATTACCGTGCTGTCCTGCCCAAAGATCTTACTCATGAAACCCTCGCTGTCGAAGTGAGGATTCCATGCCGCGGAAACTCGTGGGCTGAAGGAGCCATAGAACGGCTTGTAGGGATACTTCAATCCGGCGGCCGTGTTGCCTACCAGAGCGAAACCTACCTCCGGATTAAACACCTGCCCCTGCAGTGCAGCCCGCTGGCGGGAAGCCAAATAAGCTTGTGTGTCAATCAGCTGGTCGCTGGCGTCCACCAGTTCCACCTGCTTGCCATACTTCTCGACCGGCGGCATTTCCAGTGTCCATCCCAATCCGTAGTTCAGCGTAAACGTCGGTTTCATGTGCCACGTGTCGCTGAAATAGACGTTATAGAAAGGAATGGTGCTCTGGTCGAACGCATGTGTGTTCGGAGGATTCAGAACCAGATTATTGCCGCTGCGCGTGTAGGCGGTCTGCGAAATGGAAACGATGCCCAGGGCTGCCATGTAATCTTCGCCCCACGTTGTAGCCGGAACGCCTGCAGGAACGAAGCCCGTCATATCGATTCCAGCACCGTTGCTGCCGTTGCCGCCCATCCGGTACACCGGCTGGTAGTTGATGCCGCCGCCGTTGTCCGAGCGCTGGTGGTAATCGTAGTTGTGCTCGTAGGTGCCGCCGAATTGCAACAGATGGTTGCCATGCAAGGTCGTAATATCATCGCGAAGCATGTGGTCCAGTCCGTCCCAGAACCGCGTGCGCACAGACTGCGTATCCAGGTTGTACGGAGAGAGCGAAGAACTCGTCTCCCCTAGCGGTTCCAAGGCCCCGCCCAATCCGCTCAGTTGGGGTTGGTCTTCGTTGTCAGTCCACGCCCAATAGTTGCGCAAAAAGCTCCAGTGGAAGTCATTGGTCGTGCTCGAGCTGATGTCCGTGGTCAATGAGGCCACCCAGTACCACGGCTGCTGTGGGCGGGAAGATACCGAAGCTGGCGTGCCCAGCGTGTCGCCGGCGAAAAAGCCGCCGATATCTACCTGACTGGTGCTGGCTCGCGTCAGCTTGTAATAGCGGTAGCTGCTCATGAAGTGCCACTTTGACCCGAAATCGTGGTCAATGCGGACAACTCCAAAATTATCGTTCTGGGGAATGGACATATTGCCTGTGAATCCGCTAACGTTCCCGAGCAATGCATTGTTGGCATCGCCCACAGTTGAAGTGTTCGGCAACGGCATGAAAGCCCACAACTGTGAAATCGTCGAATTGATTCCGATACCGCGGGGGTCCTTACCGGATGACGGATAGGTCATATTTGTCACGCCGTCACCCGTGAACGTCACTGGATTGGGGTTCAAGTTGAATACCTGGCAACTCGGATCCGCCAACGTGGTGGCAGCTGAACCACAGAACACCAGCAATCCCGCGCGCATCGTGTCGGTCGGAGTTTGCCTTGTGATCGTGGTCGAATTTGGCCAGCGGAAGCCCTGGTAGTTGGCAAAGAAGTAAGTTTTCCCGCCCAAAAAGCTCTTCGGGATGATCGGGCCGCCCACCGCGCCGCCAAACCGATTGTAATGGAAACTGGGCTGCTTGATCGGTGTTGTGGCCGCCTTATTGTTCCATGTGTTGGCCGAGAAATTGTTGTCCAGATAGTATTCGTACGCCGTCCCGTGCCAGTTATCGGTCCCGCGCTTCGTCACCACCTGCACCTGCGCGCCCGACGAGCTGTTGAAGTCCGCCGTCTGGTTCGAACTGTTGACTTTGAACTCCTGAACGCTGTCTGCGGGCGTCGGCATCACGCCCGTGGGCCCGGCTGCTACTCCATTGCCTTGATTCGCAACACCGCCAGTCGGGTCGCCGGAAAAACTGGGCGTATACACGCTCATGCTGCCGTCCATGTCGTTCGTATTGTTCCCGCCGTCGAGTTGGAAGCTGCTCTGATCCACAACGGTGCCGGCGACGCTGCCATCCGGGCTGACACCGGGCTGCAGCGTGACGAACGTGCTGACATCGCGGCCAAGGCTGGGCAGAGACGACAAGGCAGTGCCCGAGATCGTGTTGCCGACCGTCGAGTTCATCGTTTGCAAGTCGCTGCCACGTGCCTGCACTTCTACCGTCGTGGTCGCGGCGCCTACCTGCAAAGTCACATTTTCAGTCAAGCTCAAGCCGACCTGCACCGTCTGCGCGGCGATCTTGACTTGCGAGAAACCGGCCTTAGTCACGGTGATGTCATACGTGCTCGGCGGCACGTTCACGAAGACGTACCTGCCGTCGGCGTTGGTGACGGTCGTTCGCGTATCGTGCGTTGACGGGTCGGTGATCGTCACCGTCGCGCCAGGAACGACTGCGTTCGTCGAGTCCGTGACGACGCCAGCCACGGTGCCGGTGTTCGTCGCCTGTCCCCGAACCGTCGCCGGCGTTACAAGCAACACAAGCGCTGCTAGAAAGCTTACAACAAGCGCAAACGCGCAGCGAAACGACTTGCCACTGGAAGAATTAGCCATGGCCAACAGCCTCCTGGTCAAAGTGAAATCTCGAAATCAATTTCTTTTACGGCACGCCTATGCAAGAAAGTGAACACCCCACAACACTTATGCCCCGCTGTTTATTACTCTCGGAGCGTTTTGTCAACAGAAAAAATACGACTCTCCGCATTCCAGGAATCCGTATTTCCGTATGTAGACCATTAATTCCTGTCTTGCACACGGCACCCCCGGGTCTAATACCAGACGCTCCGCACGCCGAGTTCCAAATTGGCGTACGCGGCCATGCTTAACAAAATGCATAGCTTCGCATTTCCGAATTACATTCCAACACATCCTAATCATCCTAAAATTCATAGAGTTGTACGCGAAACTGAATTAGCCGCCCGCGAGAATCGCCCGAACACAGCCATAGCCCTCGTCCGAACTCACGAGGCCCGATTACGCGGTTCGCCCCGAATTCCGTAATTGCCGAAGCGAATTTCATTCGCCCGCATCCAAAGTTAAGTCGGTTCGATTGTGTTCTTGAATTTCTCGGAGATTTCAATTGAACCCACTTTCGCCTATGGCTTTCTTTCGTAACTTATCCTAAAATTCTGCGTTTACCTTTTAATGCTCAAACCCGCAAGGACACTCATGCCGCATGAAAATTCCTCAGGCGCTGCGGATTTTTCTATGCCGCGCGCTCTCGCGCTGTCTGTCATGTGGGCCTGCGCAGGAGCAAGCATTGCGTGCAGCGGACAACCTGGGGCCAAAAAGCCCGGCTTTTCCGCGACGCCCGTAAAAACTCAAGCGGCGCGGCTCGTGGACATTCCCGATTCCTCTGAATATTTGGCAACTTTGAAATCCCGCCGGTCCGCCGCGATTAATCCGCAAGTGGAGGGCTGGATCACGAAGATCAACGTACGATCCGGCGAACACGTCCGCCAAGGCGCGGCGCTTGTGGAGATCGATCCGCGCGTCCAGCAAGCGTCGGTCAGCAGCCAGGAAGCGGCCCGTAATGCGCAAGCCGCGACTCTGGCCAACGCGCTAACACAGTATCAACGCGCTCAAAAACTTTTCGACGCCGGAATTATCGCCAAGCAGGATCTCGACACCTTTCGGACCACCTACGAAAACGCGCTGGCCCAACAAAAGGCTTTGGACGCCCAGGTTCGTCAGCAGCAGGTACAGCTTCACTATTACAGTGTCACATCGCCCACGGACGGAATTGTCGGCGACATTCCCGTGCATGTCGGCGACCGCGTCACTACAACCACCATGCTGACCACCGTTGACCAGCCCGGCAATCTTGACGCCTACATTTATGTTCCGGTCGAACATTCGCACGACCTGCGCATCGGTGAACCTGTGGATCTCCTCGACAGTGCCGGAAAAATCCTCGCCCACAGCTCTATCTTTTTTGTTTCTCCCCAAGTGGACGACCCCACACAAAGCGTTCTCGCCAAAGCCGCCATCGCAAATCCCAGGCGCCAGTTCCGCACCGATGAATTCGTGAACGCGCGCATCACCTGGCGCACAACGAAGGGTCTTGAAATCCCCGTTCTCGCAACGCAGCGCATCAACGGACAGTTTTTTACGTTTCTCGCCGCGAATGGCCCTAAGGGAACAGTGGCGCGCCAGCAGCAAATTCAGGTAGGCGACATCATCGGCAACGACTACATCGTTCTCAGCGGCATCAAGCCGGGAGACCACATCATCGTGGCTGGTTTTCAGTTTCTGGCGGATGGAATGCCGGTGAAGGAAACCGTCGAGAATTCTCCGCCAGAGGCGGCCTCACGTTGACTGGCGCATTAACTAAGATTTGCTCGAAAGCTTCGCGAGAGTGCATCCGGCCTGCGTAGCAGAAGGCAGAGTTGAACCTTGTTCGTTGATTTTTTCATCAAACGCCCGATCTTCGCCACCGTTTGCGCGCTCATCATCATTCTCGGCGGTGCTGTGGCTATTCCCACGCTCCCGATTGCGCAATTCCCAAATCTCGCTCCGCCCCAGGTCACCGTCACAAGCGCCTACAACGGTGCTGACGCACAAACCGTCGAGTCGGCCGTCACGATTCCACTCGAGCGCTCCATCAACGGCGTCCAAGGCCTCAAGTACCTCACTTCCACTAGCAGCAATAACGGCTTAAGTACAATCACGGCCACCTTCGATGTCTCGCGCGATCCTGACCTCGCTTCCGTTGACGTGCAAAATCGCGTGCAAGCCGCTCTCGGCTTGCTCCCTGCCGAAGTCATCAACACCGGCGTAACCATTACCAAAGGCCTCAGCGGTTTCGTCTTCGCCGCCGCCTTCTATTCGGACAGCAATAAGTACAGCGGCCTCTTCATCAGTAATTATGTGGACGTCTACGTCAGTGACGCGATCAAACGCGTCCCAGGCGTTGCCAACGTCACCATTTTTGGTCAGCGCCAATATTCCATGCGGCTCTGGCTTGATCCCACCCGCCTAGCGGCGCGTGGGCTGACCGCGACCGACGTTGTCAATGCACTCCGCGAACAGAACGTTCAAGTGGCCGCCGGCCAAATCGGGCAGCCGCCCGCACCGAAGGGGCAGACCTTTCAGATCAGCGTCCGGGCCATGGGGCAACTCACGGAGCCTTCCGAGTTCGACAACATTATTTTGAAGACCGGCGTCAACGGCACATTAGTTCGCGTCAAGGATATCGGTCACTCCGAACTGGGCGCTCAAGATTACAACAGCAACCTCTTTATCAACGGCCACGAGGCGATCGGCCTGGCCGTCCAGCAACTCCCAAATGCGAACGCCCTCGAAGTCGATCGCTTGGCGAGCGCCGAACTTGAAAAGCTGTCCCACACGTTTCCCCCTGGGTTGAAGTACGGCATGGCCTTCGACACGACCACGGCCGTGGCCGAGGGCATCCGCGACGTGCTCACCACTCTCATCGAGGCCATTCTCCTCGTTATCGCCGTCATTTTTCTTTTCCTCCAGGACTGGCGCAGCACGTTCATTCCCGCTATCACCATTCCCGTTTCTCTCGTCGGGACGTTTATTTTCGTCAAGCTCCTCGGCTTCTCCATCAACACGCTCACGCTTTTCGGCATCACACTCGCCACCGGCTTGGTAGTTGACGACGCGATTGTCGTCATTGAAAACGTCCAGCGCCACATCAACGAAGGTCTCACCGAACCTCACAATGCCGCATCTGTCGCGATGAGCGAGGTCGCGGGGGCCGTGGTCGCCACGTCTCTTGTTCTTGTCTCCGTGTTCGTTCCCGTCGCTCTCTTCCCGGGAACCACTGGCATTCTGTTCCGCCAATTCGCTCTGACCATTGCCTTCTCCGTAGCGATTTCAGCGTTTAACGCCTTAACGCTCACGCCCGCCCTCTCAGCCATCTTCCTTGGCCATCAAAAGGAAGGGGGAATGGGAAAGCGCATCTTTGCTCCTTTCAACCGCATGGTCACCGGCGGCACAAACCTTTATCGTCACACTCTGCGCCATCTATTCGACTGGAAATTTGTCACCGCTATCATTTTTCTCCTTCTCGCCGGCGCCACATATTGGGTGTTTTCCACGGTTCCGCGCGGCTTCGTCCCCACGGAAGACCAGGGTTACATCATGATTCTCGTCCAGGCTCCGGCCGGAGCCTCTCTCGAATACACTTCCAACATTTGCCATCAAGTCGAAGCCATACTCCATCGTCAACCCGAAGTCGCTGAGATTTTTTCCGTCGCCGGCTTCAGCTTTTCTGGAGCCGCGTCCAATTACGCCATGGTCTTTGTCAACCTGAGACCCTTCGCCCAACGCACAGGTTCTGCTCATTCCGCGCCTGCGATCGTGAACCGCTTGCGAGGCCCTTTCTTCGGCATTTCCGGCGCGGTCGTCGTGCCTTTCAACCCTCCCGCCGTGCAGGGACTCGGGCAATTTGGCGGCTTCCAATTGGAGGTCGAGGATCAGGGCAACTCAACGTTGCAGGAGCTACAACAATCCACCCAGAAATTAGTCCAGGCAGGCAACGCCGACCCGAAGCTTTCGGGCTTGTTCACCAGCTTCACGGCCAACGATCCGCAATTTATCGTCAAGATCGATCGCTCGACGGCCAAAAGTCTGAACATCCCGCTCAGCCAGATCACCGATGCGCTGCAAGTCTTTCTGGGCTCCGTTTACGTCAATAATTTTACTTTCAACAACCGTTCCTATCGCGTTTACGTTCAGGCGGAGCAGCAGTTCCGTTCGCATCCCGACGACATCGATCGGTTTTATGTCCGCTCCGACGCCGGCCAAATGGTCCCTCTCGATAATTTGGTCCAGATCACCCAAACAGCTAGCCCCCAAGTCATCAGCCATTTCAATCTCTTCCGCTCCGCTGAAATTGACGGCTCAGCCGCGGCGGGACGCAGCTCGGGCGATGCCATTGATGAAATGCAGGCTCTGGCTGCGAAAAATCTTCCTCGCGGAATGTCTTATGAATGGTCTGGATTATCGCTCGAGGAAATTCAGTCCGGGAGCAAGTCCGCAGCTCTCTTCGGCCTGGGTTTGCTCGTCGTTTACCTGACGCTTGCCGCGCAATACGAAAGCTTTTCCCTACCCTTCATCGTCTTGATGGCCGTCCCGATGGCCATGCTCGGCGCTTTGCTTTTCCAGTCCTTGCGCGGCAATATCAACGACGTATATTGCCAGATAGGACTGGTCATGCTGATCGGCCTCGCCAGCAAGAATGCCATCCTCATTGTCGAATTCGCCGAACAGTTACGCGAGAAAGGCATGAGCCTCTATGACGCCGCTATTGAAGCAGCTCGCATTCGGCTGCGTCCTATTCTGATGACTTCGTTCGCATTCCTGCTTGGCGTTCTGCCCCTTGTGCTCGCCACGGGCGCTGGTGCGGCGGGGCGCACTTCCGTAGGCACGACGGTTTTCGGCGGTATGTTCTTCGCCACTTCCTTAAACTTGATTTTTGTGCCGGTTCTATACGTCATCGTTAAGGGCTTTCGCCTGCGCCGCGACAAATCCGAAGCCAGGTAACGGGCGCCCTTGCCTTCGTTTCACACCATCATTCTCCCAGCAAGCAAAAGACGCAACAGCGTGTGGGGATCGAGATGTAAAGATCAACGCTACCGGCTGCTGATTTCATCAGCAGCGGTCTGAGCAGAGGCGACGCGTGATTCAGACGCGGGACGGAAAGAGAAGAATCGGTGACGGCAAGGTTCACAACGATAGGCAGGTGCGTTCACGCTTCGGAAAAACCACCGCAACCTGCCTTCTACCACCCATTCTTTTGCGATGCGCTGTAGTTCAAGGTTCCCACATCGCGGGCAATGGGCATGGCGGAGAAAGGTCAGTGCAACGGCATTCCCGTAAAATCGGCTTTTGCACCGAATGCACCGCCAGGGCCGCAGGGCCGCTACACCGGCGAGCCAATCGGCGATTCCGCGCCGGTGCGAGCGCACACATTCTTCGCATCTGCAATATGGACAAATCATCCCTGGCGCCGCGGCTTTTTCGTGCGGCAGAATACACAACTCGTCTCGCAACTTCAACCACGTGTCAGCTTCTAATAACGAACCGCCGACAGTAAGTTGCTTCCCGCTAGACAATACTCGCGCGAATGCGTACATTAGGCGGCTCTGTGGTTGACCTGATTTGGCGGGCCGCATAGAATGAACAGGGTCGAAATGCCGGGGGGAAGCCGCCCGGTTAATTCATAATCGAATAACGAACGCCGAAAGCGGAGGAAGAAATAGAATGGCCAGCGTCGAAGAACGCGTAAAACAGATAATCGTCGAACAGCTCGGTGTGGATGAAGGCGAAGTGACGCCGACGGCTTCGTTTGTGGACGATCTCGGCGCCGACTCGCTCGACATCGTCGAACTCGTGATGGCCTTCGAAGAAGCGTTCGGCATCGAAATTCCCGATGAGGACGCCGAAAAGATCGCTACGGTGAAGGACGCCATCGCGTATATCGACAAGCACGGCAAGGAAAAAAAATAACTCGCCGGACCTCTGAGTTCCACGAGGAGAAAACTCCGCAGTGAATCGCCGGGTTGTCGTTACAGGAGTCGGACTGGTCTGCGCCTGCGGGATTGGGACGCAAGAAGTCTGGAAAAATCTGATTGCCGGGCACAGCGGCATCGGTCCCATCACGCAGTTTGACGCTACCGGTTTCGACTGCACCTTCGCGGGCGAAGTCAAAGGCTTCGACCCGTTCCAGTGGATTGAAAAAAAAGAAGTGAAGAAGATGGCCCGGTTCATTCATCTGGCCATCGGCGCCACCGACTTCGCGTTGAAAATGGCGGCGCTCGAAATCACTCCCGAGATTGCCGACGCCACGGGCGTATACATTTCTTCCGGCATCGGCGGATTCGACGTCATCGAGCGCGAACACAGCAAATTGATTCAGGGCGGTCCGGGCAGGATTTCCCCGTTTTTCATTCCTTCCGCGATTATCAATCTCGCCTCGGGGCAAATTTCGATTCGCCATGGCGCCAAGGGGCCGAATTCCGCGACGGCAACGGCGTGTTCGGCGTCGGCGCATGCGATCGGGGATGCTTTCAAAATCATTCAGCGGTGCGACGCCGAAGTGATGATCGCAGGCGGTTCCGAGGCCGCGATAACGCCGATGGGCGTGGGCGGATTTGCGGCGATGAAGGCGCTATCGACGCGCAATGACGAGCCGGCGCGGGCCAGCCGCCCGTTTGACGCGCAGCGCGATGGCTTCGTGATCGGCGAAGGCTCCGGCGTGCTGATCCTCGAATCGCTCGAATTTGCGCAGCGGCGGGGCGCGAATATTCTCGCCGAAATCGTGGGCTACGGAATGACGGCGGACGCTTTTCACATGACGCAGCCGGCGGAAAATGGAGACGGTGCGTATCGCGTGATGCTCGCGTCTTTGAAAGATGCCGAAATTGCACCGGCGGAAATCGGTTACGTCAACGCGCACGGAACGTCGACGCAGATTGGCGACGCGATTGAAACCGTGGCAATCAAGCGCACGTTTGGCGACCGCGCCAAACAAATTCCCGTGAGTTCGACGAAATCGATGACCGGGCATGTCCTCGGCGGTGCAGGCGGCCTGGAGGCGGGCATCAGCGTGCTGGCGCTTCGCGACCAGATTTTGCCGCCGACGATTAATTACGAGAATCCTGATCCTGCCTGCGATCTCGATTACGTCCCGAACCAGGCGCGTAAAGCGAATCTTCGCTACGCGCTCTCGAATTCTTTCGGTTTCGGCGGCACGAATGCGTCGCTTGTTTTCAAACTCTGGGAAGGCCGCTGAGCGAGCTTCGGAGGCTTCGTTGAACATTGTTGTCTGCGTAAAACAAGTTCCCGCCAAAGACGCGCCGCTTGTGATCGACGCGAGCGGCACGTGGATTCGCGAGACGGATATAAGTTTTGAGACAAATGAACCAGACACGTTCGCGCTCGAAGAAGCGCTGCGGCTGAAGGAGAAGCACGGCGGAGAAGTTGTGGCAATTTCAATGGGACCCGAGCGCGTGAAGCAGACGATTAAAGAAGCTCTCGCCAAGGGCGCGGATCGCGGCATTCACGTGACGGATGATAAATTCCACGCGCTCGATCCGCTGGCTTCGGCGCGTTCGCTGGCCGCCGCCATCAAAAAAGAGAAATTCGATTTGATTCTCACCGGTTTGCAGAGTGATGACCACGGGTTTGGTCAGACGGGCGTGCTGCTCGCGGAATTGCTCGGACTGCCACACGCCACGATCATTATGTCCATCGAAGCGCAGGGCGATCATCTGCGCCTGAAGCGCGAGCTCGAAGCAGGATGGTTCCAGTGGGTCGAGTTGCCGCTGCCTGCCGTCTTAACGATTCAGTCGGGCATCAACAAGCCGCGCTACGCGACGCTGAAAGGCATCATGGCGGCAAAGAAGAAAGAAATCGCGG
Source organism: Candidatus Acidiferrales bacterium (assembly GCA_050746905.1). Taxonomy (GTDB): domain Bacteria; phylum Acidobacteriota; class Terriglobia; order Acidiferrales; family UBA7541; genus DAHUXN01. The sequence continues at coordinate 1,129 of JBOGNJ010000191.1, read as the reverse complement.
CGGTCACGCGCCAGTCTCTCGGAGTGCCGGAAGAGTTGACGCAGCGCGTCGAGCGCATCTACGTTCCGCACAAAACGAAGAAAACAGAATTCATCACCGGGACGCCGAAGGAAATCGCAGCAAAGCTGATGGAAAAATTGAAGCACGAAGCGCGTGTGCTCTAATCGAGCGATGAAATGAAAATTCTGCTCATCACGGAACAGCGCGACGCAAAATGGAATAAAGTCAGCTTTGAAACTCTGGCTGCGGCGCAGCAAATCGCGACGGAAGCGAAGGGATCGTTGTCGGGCGTTGTTGTTGGTAAGGGAGTTGGATCGCTCGCTGAAGAACTCGCCGGCTATCAGCTCGACGAAGTGCTGCTCGTCGAGAATGCGCTGCTCGAGAAATACACGCCGGACGGTTATTCGATCGCGCTCAAGCAAGTGATCAAGCAAGCCAAGCCTGATCTGGTTCTATTCCCGCATACATATCAAGTGCGTGATTTCGCGCCGAAACTGGCGGCGTCGATGGACAAGGGAATGATCGGCGATTGCGTTGGCTATCGTTATGAGAACGGCAAGCTGATTTTTGTGCGGCAAATGTTTCAGGGCCGCACGGCGGCTGATGTTGTTTTTCAAGGCGCCGCGCCGTGGTTCGCGTCGTTCCAGGCGGGCGCATTTCGCGGAGACCTCGCTGCGAAAAAATCAGACGGCAACGCAGCGGTGAAACCTATGAACGTTGAGCTGAAGGCCGAGCAGATTCGCACCAAGCCGCTCGAACTCTTCCGCGAAGCCAAGCAAGCAGTGGATTTGACGCAGGCGCCGATTCTGGTCTCCATCGGGCGCGGGATTAAGGCCTCAGAAAATATCCCGCTCGCGGAAAAGCTTGCGAAAGCGATTGGTGGCGAGTTGTCAGCGTCGCGTCCCATTTGCGACGAAGGCTGGTTGCCCATGGACCGGCAAATCGGAAGCTCGGGCCAAACTGTTTCGCCGAAATTGTATCTGGCACTGGGAATCAGCGGCGCGATCCAGCATGTCGTTGGAATGAAAGGCTCGCGCACGATTGTCGCCATCAACAAGGACCAGAACGCGCCCATTTTTGAAATCGCGGACTACGGCGTGGTCGGCGACCTCTTTGAGATTGTCCCCGC
>JBOGNJ010000190.1:0-107169 GCA_050746905.1 Candidatus Acidiferrales bacterium | reverse complement strand
GGCGAAAAAATCAGGACACACGACGCATTTTTCCGTGGTTGACGCTCAGGGAAATGCAGTGGCGAACACCTACACGCTGAACGACAGTTATGGGTCAGCGGTGACGACGACGGACGGATTTTTGCTGAATGACGAGATGGATGATTTCACAAGCCAGCCGGGAACGCCGAATATGTTTGGGCTGCTGCAATCGGAAGCGAATGCGATTCAGCCGGAACACAGGCCCCTGAGCTCAATGGTGCCGACGATTGTGTTGCGCGACGGGAAATTGAGTTTCGTGACGGGATCGCCGGGCGGGCCGCGAATTATTTCGGCGACGCTGCTGAGCATTCTGAATTGGGCGTGGCTGGGGATGGATGCGCAGACGGCAATCAACGCGCCGCGTTTTCATCAGCAGTGGATGCCGGACGTAGTGCTGATCGAGCCGCCGTTTCCGGATGCGGTCGTAAACGATCTGAAACAGCGCGGGTATCATCTGGCGTCGCGTCGCGGGTGGATCGGTGAAGTCGAGGCAATCGGAATCGATCCGAAAACAGACGAGCGGCTGGGCGCGCCCGATCCGCGGCGGCAAGGCGCAGCACGCGGGTATTGACGCGAGCGAGTTTTCCACAGACCATAAAGGACCGGCGGAGCGTTGTCAGGCGCGCCGAATGTCCGCGGAGTATTGCGGGCCGCGGAAACACAAAGCTTCCAAACCATGCAGCGCGTCTTCTCCACCTACCGATACTCAACCCAGCCGTTGACTTCCCTATTGCTGGCAGAAATCGCGCAGGCGGGTATTTCGCAGGTGGAGATTTACTGCACGCCGGTGCACGTCAATTACCGCTCGATTGAGACAATCCGCACCGTCGCTGACTGGATCCGGGAGCATGGGCTGACGATTCATTCGCTGCATTCGCCGACGGAGCGCGATTTGCTTCCCGGCAAACGCGAGAGCGGCATCCCGATTTCGATTTCCGATCCGGAGCGCGTGCGGCGATTGGACGCAGTGGACGAGGTGAAGCGCACGCTCGAAATCGCGGAGCAGATTCCTTTCAAGTACCTTGTGCAACATATTGGCGGCGGCCGCGAGGCGCGCGATCCGCGGAGGATCGACGCAGCGTTCAACTCGCTGGAGCATTTGACGCTTTTCGCAAAGCAGCGCGGCGTTGCGATGCTGCTCGAAAACACGCCCGGCGAATTGGGAGCGCCTACGAGCTTGCGGCATTTCGTCAAGGATACGCGCCTGGATTTGAAATTCTGCTTCGACGTTGGGCACGCGCACATGGAAGACGGAATCGAGATCAGCTTCGAGGCGATGCAAGATTTGGTGGTGGAAGCGCACGTCCACGACAATCACGGTGAAAAGGACGAGCATTTGGTTCCCTACAACGGGAAGATTGATTGGGACGCGGCGCTGGGAATTTTGGCGACGACGCCGAGCCCGTTGCCGGTGGTATTGGAGCTTCGCGAACAGTCCGCAAGCGCGCCTTCTCTGGCCGATGCGACCGCGGCGTTTGAGAAGCTAGAACAGGGTTTGGCGGCGAAGCGCGCGGCAGCGCATAAGTGATAAGAGCACTGGCGGTGGGGTACTCAGTGACCAGCAAACATAGAGGCCAACGCCCGAGGCGATCTGTGCGGGATTAGAAAGGTAGGAGTGTTAATGGCGGTGGTGAGTATCGAACATGTGGGGCAGCACGTTGGCGCGGAGGTGACGATTCGCGGGTGGCTGTACAACTTGCGCGAGTCAGGGAAACTGCTGTTCCCGATTTTTCGCGACGGCACGGGAATTATTCAGGGCGTCATTTCGCAGAAGGAGCATGCGGACGCGTTCAACGCAGCGAAAGGGCTGACGCAGGAATCGAGCGTGGTTGTGACGGGCGCGGTGCAAGCCGAGGCGCGCGCGCCGGGGGGATTCGAGTTGCACGTGAGCGGCGTGGAAGTGGTGCAGCGCGTGCCGGAGTCGATGCCGTATCCGATTCAGCTCAAGGAGCACGGCGTTGATTTTCTGCTGGACCAGCGGCACTTGTGGATTCGCACGCCGCGGCAGGCAGCGATTCTGCGGATTCGCGCGGAAGCGGAACGCGCGGCGCGCAACTTCATGGACAGCCAGGACTACACGCTGACGGACGCGCCGATTTTCACGCCGGCCGCGTGCGAAGGCACGACGACGCTTTTCGAAGTGGATTACATCGACGAGCAGAAGGCGTACCTGACGCAGTCAGGGCAGCTCTACGTGGAGGCGACGGCGGCGGCGCTCGGGAAAGTTTATTGTTTTGGGCCGACATTCCGCGCGGAAAAATCGAAGACGCGAAGGCATCTCACGGAATTCTGGATGCTCGAACCCGAGGCGGCGTACGCGCATTTGGAAGACATGATGGTGCTCGGCGAGGGGCTCGTAAGCGCGGTGGTGCAATCAGTGGTGAAAAATCGCGCGCGAGAATTGGAGATGCTGAAGCGCGACGTCAGCAAGCTCGAAAACATCAAGCCACCGTTTCCGCGGATCATGTACGACCAAGCGATAAAAGTTCTGGAGAAAAACGGAAATCCGGCGAAGTGGGGCGATGATTTTGGCGGAGATGAAGAGACCATCATCTCGAAGGAATTCGATAAGCCCGTGATTATTCACCGCTATCCCGCGGCGATGAAGGCTTTTTACATGGCGACGGACGAGGCCCGGCCGGAGCTGTCGCTGAGCTTCGACATGATCGCGCCTGAAGGCTACGGCGAAATTATCGGCGGCGGCGAACGCTTGTCGAGTTACGAAACTGTGATCGAACGGCTGCGGAAGAACAATCTGCCGGAGGAATCGTTCCAGTGGTACCTCGATTTGCGGCGTTATGGCAGCGTGCCGCACGCCGGGTTCGGATTGGGGCTGGAACGCACCGTGGCGTGGATTTGCGGAACGGAGCACATTCGCGAAGTAATTCCATTCCCTCGCATGTTATACCGAGTTTATCCTTAGGTTGCTTCGCCTGCCTGTTTCTTCAGGGGGACAAGCATCGCATGGCGCAAAAAATTCGCATTCTCGGTGTGCCGATGGACCTCGGAGCCAGCCGCCGTGGTGTGGACATGGGGCCTTCGGCGCTGCGCGTCGCGGGGTTGCAAGCGCGACTAAAGCAGCTCGGGTATCAGGTGGAGGATATCGGCAACATTTCCGTAAGGCAGCCGGAAGAACAGCACTACGGCGACAAACGAGCGAAGTACTTGAAGGAAATTTCGGAGACCTGCCAGGGTCTGGCCGAAACGGTGGAGAAAACTCTGGCGGATGAAATGCTGCCGATGGTGCTGGGCGGCGACCACTCGATTGCGACAGGGTCAGTCGCGGGGGTGTCGTCATTTTTTCGCAAGCAATCGAAGCGCATTGGATTTATCTGGTTGGATGCGCACGGCGACATGAACACGCCGGACACGAGCCCTTCGGGGAACGTTCATGGAATGCCGCTAGCATCGATCATGGGATACGGGGCGCCGGAACTGACGGAGATTTGCGGGTTCAAGCCGAAAGTGGAGCCGCGAAATATTGCGATGGTGGGGATCCGCGAACTGGACGCAAAGGAACGCAAGCTGGTGAAAGAATCCGGCGTGCACATTTTCACGATGCGCGAAATCGACGAGCGCGGAATGCGCGATGTGATGGCAGAGGCTTTGCGGTTTGCGACCGACGATACGAATGGCGTGGCGGTGAGCCTGGACATGGATTTCCTCGATCCGTCGGAGGCGCCGGGCGTGGGCACTCCCGTGCGCGGCGGGGTGACGTATCGCGAGGCGCATCTGGCGCTGGAAATGATTGCCGACAGCCGCGCGCTGGTGTCGTTTGAGCTGGTAGAAATAAACCCGGTGATCGATCTGCACAATAAAACGGCCACGCTCGGAGTGGAATTAGTGCTGTCGGGGCTTGGAAAGAAAATTTTATAAAGCGAATGAATTCCCACAGTGGGACGCGGGATCACAATCATGGCTAACAATAAAAGATTGCGAATCGGGATTCTGTTTGGCGGACGCTCGGGCGAGCATGAAGTGTCGCTTGCCTCAGCGGCGTCGGTGATACGCGCCCTGGACGCGGAAAAATATGAAGCGGTGCCGATTGGAATCACGAAGGACGGGCGGTGGCTGGTGGGAACGAGCGCGGCGCAGAAATTGTTGCCGGAAGTGCTGAAGACGGGCGAGCGCGTGGTGCTGCCGCCGGATCCGAGTTCGTCGGCGCTTGTTTCGCTGAGCGGCGGGTCGGCGCATCCGAGCGTGAAAGTTGACGTGATTTTTCCGGTGCTGCATGGGACGTTCGGAGAAGACGGGACAGTGCAAGGATTGCTGGAGCTTGCGGGAGTTCCTTACGTCGGCGCGGGAGTTTTGGGCTCAGCTGTCGGGATGGATAAGGACCTTCAGAAACGGCTGTTTCGAGAGGCGCGCATACCTGTGGTGCCGGCGCTGGCAATTTCGCGCCGGGAATGGGAAACGAAACGCGGTGCAGTACTGGTCGCGGTGAAAAAGAAGTTCAAGTTCCCGCTGTTCGTCAAGCCGGCGACGCTGGGGTCTTCGGTGGGGATGACGCGCGTTAACAGTGCGCCCGAGTTGCCGGCGGCGATGGACCTTGCGGCGGAGTTTGCGCAGAAGATTGTGGTGGAGCGCGCGATTCGCGGGCGAGAGATCGAAGTTGCCGTTCTGGGGAATGACGAGCCGAAGGCGTCGATTCCTGGTGAAATTATTCCACATCGCGAATTCTACGATTACACCGCGAAGTATCTCGAAAGCGGAACACGACTGGAAATTCCGGCAAAACTGAATAAAAAACAGGTGGCGCAATTCCAGGAATACGCCGTGCGGGCGTTCCGTTCAATCGAATGCACGGGAATGGCGCGCGTTGATTTCTTTTTGGAACGGGGAACCGGAAAAATCTATTTAAACGAAGTGAATACGCTTCCTGGCTTCACGAGCATCAGCATGTACCCCAAGATGTGGGAAGCGAGCGGGATTCCCTACAGCGAGCTGATCAGCAGGCTGATTGAACTTGCGCTTGAACAGCATCAAGAAAAGGCGCGCACGAAATATTCGATTGAGCTGCCGGCTGGGGCCGGCGGCGCGCTCGAAGGCTGAGACTTCGCTACATGCCTGCATTCCTCCCAGCACGATTGGCGCGATTTTAGACTTTTTATCGCGTGCCATCGCAGATTCCTCGCCTCACCTGCCAGGGCAGCCCAGCGCAGAATGACAACATAGAAGCGTCTCCGCTCCCCCGCAACTCACTCATTGACATTTCACAATCATTACTTAAACTAACCGGATAGTTAAATATATCGTTTAGAGCTCCGACCGGATTAATGAGGCGGCGTTTTAGGAAGTTGCACTGAAAGCGGTGCGGCGGCGTGCCAGTGACGCGGGTGTCGCTAAGAAAGAGTTATGCAGCGCGGACGCAAGAAAATCGAGAATCCCGAAACGGCGCGGAGGATTCTCGCCGCGGCGGAACGAATCTTCGCGGCACGCGGACTGGCAGGAGCGCGCACGGATGAAATCGCGCGCGCGGCGCGGGCGAACAAAGCCATGCTCTATTACTATTTCGGCAGCAAGGAGCGGCTGTACCGCGCCGTGTTCGACAATCTGTTCACGCAGGCGGGGCAAATGATTCGAGCGGAAACGCCAACCCAGGCTTCGCCGCAACAAACGGTTCTCGCATTCGTGGAAGGATACTTCAAATTTCGCGTCGAACATCCGAACTATGCTCGGCTGATGCAGCACATGATGCTGGAAAATCCGAAACAATTCCGTTGGGTCGCTCGCGAATATTTCGGCCAGGGATTCAAGCAGATGACGCGAGTGATCAAAACGGGCATCTCTGATGGGGAATTTCGAGCAGTGAATGGCGAGCACACGGTGATTAATATTATCGCGATGATCGTTTTTTATTTTTCGGGCGCTCCCGTGCACAGCGTGCTGTTGCGGCGCGACGCGATGCAAGCAGGCGCGGTGGAAGAGCACAAGCGCGCGGTGATCGATTTGCTCGAGCATGGATTGTTCCGTAAACCTGCGAGGCTGCGATGACTGGACGTAAATTTGTCGGCGTGCTGGGGACGTTGTTTCTAATCGTGCTGATCATTTATCTGATCACGATGCCGAAGGGCAATGCATATCCGCTGATCGGCGTGGTCGACGGAAATGAGGTGATCGTCAGTCCGCAAACAGCGGGGCGGATCGTGAAGCTGACAGTGGACGAAGGCTCTGCGGTGAAGAAAGGCGATTTGATCGCGGGACTGGACAGCGCGGCGCTGGAAGCGCAGGTGCAGGCGCAAGAGGGAGCCATACGAAGCTTGCAGGCGCAAGTGACGCAGGGAAAGGCGAATCAGGGAATGGTTGATAGTCAAACTGCGGCGGCGCTGCGGGCGGCACATGCAAATTTGACCGCGAGCGAGGCAGATCTGCAGCAAGCGAAGGCGACGCTCGAGCTTAACTCCGCGAACATGAAACGGACACTGGGCCTATTTGCGTCCGGCATTGTGTCGGCGCAGGACCGCGACGCGGCTGTGTCAACGTACAAAGCGTCAGCAGCAAATGTAGACGCGCTTGCCGAGCAAGTGAAGTCGCAGCAGGCGGCGCTGGGAGTGGCGGAGGCGAATCGGAAACAGGTGAACGTGCTGCACAGCCAGATTGCTTCGACGGAAGCGCAAGTTCGACAGGCTGTAGCGACAAAAAATCAATTTCAGACGCAACTTGGATACACGGAAGTATTCGCGCCGATCAACGGGATCGTCTCAGTGCGCGTGGCGAGGCAAGGCGAAGTGGTGCAGGTAGGAGGCCCCATCGTCGTGTTGGTGGACGTCGACGACCTGTGGGTGCGCGCCGATGTGCCGGAAAGTTATATCGACTCAATTCGATTTGGAGAGTCGCTGCCGATTCGGTTGGCCTCCGGCAGAATCGTAAGCGGAAAGATCTTTTTCAAAGGCGTCGAAGGCGATTTTGCGACGCAGCGCGACGTGAGCCGGACAAAACGGGACATCAACACGTTTGCCATCAAGGTTTCGCTGCCGAATCCGCAGCACCGATTTTTTATGGGGATGACGGCGACGGTGCTGCTCGCGCCGGAACCAGAAACGAAGCATTGGTGGCAGAGGCTGTGAAGGCGTGTTGCGTAGCGACCCTCGGGCCAATCCCGACGAAAAGCGTCGGGACCCGTTTGCTGCGTTCAAGGCAGGCGGGACCTGAGCTACAGAGCAACGTGAAGCAGAGGCAAGCGAATGCACGCGATTGAGGTAGAAAAACTGACGAAGCGATTCGGCGATTTGACCGCCGTGGATGCCGTGAGTTTCACGGTCGAAAACGGCGAAATCTTCGGATTGCTAGGACCGAACGGCGCGGGCAAGACCACGCTTATTCGGATGCTGACGACGCTGACGCCGCCGACATCGGGAGTGGCGCGCGTGGGAGGGTACGACGTGGTTCACGACGCGGACGCAGTGCGGCACACGCTCGGCGTGATCCCTCAGGCGTTTACTTCCGACCCTGAACTCTCCGCGGTGGAAAACATGTTGATTCACGCGAAACTTTACGGCATTCCGCCGGGTCAGCGAACAGAATTGATCAATCGTTTGCTCGAAATGGTCGATCTGACGAAATTCAAAACGAAACTCGTGCGGACGTTCTCCGGCGGGATGCGGCGGCGGCTGGAAATTGCGCGGGGATTGGTGCATTCGCCGAAAATCCTATTTCTCGATGAGCCGACGACCGGACTCGACCCAGTTTCACGCACAAATGTGTGGGACATGATCCGGCGGCTGCGGAATGAGTCTCATCTGACGATTCTGTTGACCACGCATTACATGGACGAGGCGGACAAATTGTGCGACCGCATTGCGATCGTGGATCACGGGAAGCTGGTGGCGTTGGATTCGCCGACGCGATTGAAGGACAGCATTCCCGGCACAGACGCAGTGGAAGCGGAGTTCGCGAATGCGCCCCCGGATTGGACCGAGCAATTGCAGAAGCTATCGCATGCGGCGAGCGTGAGCGCGCGGGACGGCGCCGTTCATATTGCGTCGAACGATGGCCCCGCGACCGTAGCGGCGCTGATGGATTTGGCGCGCGCGCGTGGTGTGACGGTGAAGCGTGTGAGCGTGCAGGGCACAACTCTGGATGATGTCTTTCTGCACTACACGGGGAGCGCGTTGAGAGATGCGGCAAATGAAGGCGCGGCATACGACATCAGCCATTTGTACCGTTAACGGACGGATGGCGTCTCGACAATGAAACTTTATCGCATGTGGGCGCTGGTGGAGCGGGACCTGCGGAAGTTTTTTCGCAGCCCGGCGCTGATGATGGCCTCGATGATTTTCCCGCTGGTACAGCTGATCGTGCTGGGCTACGCCTTCGGAGGAAAAATCACGAATGTGAACGTCGGCGTGGTGGATCTGGACCACACGGTGGAATCGTGGCGCGTGCGCGAAGGCTTTGCAGGTATCGCAACGGGGCCGAAGATGTTTTACGTGCTTCCCTACACCTCGATGCCCGATGCGCTGAACGATCTTCGCGCCGGTGTGATAGGCGGCGTGGTGGAGATCCCTGAGAATTTTTCGCGGCGGACGTATGCGAATGACCGGCCGCGGCTGGCGCTGATCGTCGACAACACGGATCAGTTCGTCTCGAGCTCACTCGAGGCGGAAATGCAGAGCTTTGTGGATCAGATGAATGCCCCGAGTGTTACTTCGCGGCTCGCGGGCAACATCGCGCTCAACGTTGTCGAAGTATATCCCTACATTCCCTACGTCAAGTACTTGCTCCCCGGCACGATTGCAATGGCGGTTTTCATCGTGGCGATGATAGGCGGCGGAATCACATTCATCGATGATAAAGCACGCGGACTGCACGAAGGCTATCTGGTGACGCCGATCAGTAAATCGGAGCTGGTAATGGGTTTGAATCTGGCCGGTACAGCGAAAGGGCTGATGGCAGGGCTGGTGCTGACGTTCATCGGCGGATTGATTGCGGGGATTCCACGATTGTGGGATCCCGTACGGTTATTTTATTTGGTGATCGTGGTGGCCATCGCATCGCTGACGATGATCAGCTTCATGTTTCTGGTGATGGTGCGCGTGGACGATCCGCTGGTGCCCCGCGCAATATTCGGCGTGTTGAATACACTGCTGTTTTTTCCTTCGGGCGCGATTTATCCGACCACCGGATTCCCCATCTGGCTGAAGTGGATTTCGGTGGTGGATCCCTTTACGTACACAGTACACGCGTTGAGGAATCTGCTGCTGCGAGGCAGCGGCATTGAAGGCATCTACCACGACGTGCTAATTTTGATGGGAATTTCAGTGCTGATGATCACGGGGAGCATTGCGCTGTTCAAACGGCAGATATAAGATCGGGACTGTTGGGGAAAGATACCTTGAGCCTGCTCGAAGCGAACCAAGCGCCACCGTCGCAGACGCCGCGCTACGTTTTTATCGGTGTGCTTGTGCTGCTGCTGATTGGACTTTTCGTGTGGCACGCGGTGCGGTACAAGGCCGAAGAAAAAAGCGTCGAGACATTTTTCAGCGCGTTGACCGCAGGCAATATGCAACAGGCGTACCAATTGTGGAAAGCCATGCCGAGCTATTCGTTCCAGGATTTTCAGCAGGACTGGGGAGCGAACGGCTATTACGGTCCGGTGAAAAGTTTTCAGATTGATTCGGCGTTTGCACCGAAGAAAAGCAGCAGCGTCGCGGTACGCGTGCTGATCAGCCCGTATCAGCCATTTCCGAAAAATGATCCGGCACAACAGAACAAAACGAAGGAAGTGATCATCTGGGTGGACCGCAATACGCAATCCCTCAGCTTCCCGCCGCCCTCTATGTCGCGGTTGATTCGCGCAGTGCCGCCGCCAACTCTTCGCGCGTCAGCGTCGCGGTTCCCAGCTTAGCAACGACTACACCCGCCGCCGCGTTCCCGAGCACCGCTGCTTCGCGCAAAGACGCGCCGCTCGCGTTTGCCAGCGCCATTGTAGCAAGGACCGTGTCACCCGCTCCGGTCACATCGAATACCTGACGGCCTGTTTTCGCACCCCGATTTGGCGCACGGCCAATCAGACCCATGGGAGTTTCCTGCTTGAGCGCGGCTACGTGAAAACCGCGCGGATCTTTTTCGAGAGCGTCGCGCTCGAAAAGGCTCAAGCCTTCCGGGCCGCGCGTAATCACAACTGCTGAACAGCCAAAATGATCGAGCAGCGCGCGACCCGCTTCCGCGATGGATTCCGGCGTGTCGAGCGGGCGCGTCACCAGGAATTCTGCCTCCTTGCGATTGCAAATGACCACGGAGGCTCCGCGATAGGCGGGAAGGCGCGACCACTTGGGCTTAACGAACGTGGAAATTCGCCGACGCGCGCTGGCGTCGAGAACTCGCTCGGCGAGAGAATCGCTCACGACGCCTTTGTCGTAATCGGAAATTACCAAAGCATTGAGTGATTTGAGCGCAGCAAGAATGCTCGTCACGAGATGGGCTTCGACCTGCTCGGATAAATGCATGCGGACTTCACGGTCGACGCGCACTACTTGCTGCTGATGCGCGATGATGCGGGTCTTCAGAGTTGTAAGGCGATCGCGAACTTCGACGATTCCCTTCCCCGGTAAACGCATGTCGCGAAGGAGGCGGCGCAACGCCTCTGCCGCTTCATCGCGTCCGGCAACACCGAAAGCAGCCACGCGCGCGCCAAGGGCGGCCAGATTTGCCGCGACGTTTCCGGCTCCGCCCAACGTTTCGCTCTGATCGAGAAAATCGACAACCGGCACGGGAGCTTCAGGCGAAATGCGATTTGCGGCACCCCAGACGTATCGGTCGAGCATCCAATCGCCGACGACGGCGAGGCGGCGGCCACGCATGCGCTGAAGGATTTGCGTGCCACGCTTCCTTGCAATGAAACCGCTCATCGAGTTCCCTTTCGTGCTCATCGGTGGATCAAGCGAAATACGCGATCACCGCGCTTTTTTTCCTTGCAATGACGCTGAGCGGATTACACCGGCCGTGCCAGATGTTTCCGCAAGCAGCGAGCGGCAAGCGTCGCGCACCTGGTCGAGCGTGACAGACAAGATACAGCGAGGCTCTGAAAACGCATAGCAGCGATCGCCGCGGCAAGGATTACACGGAAAATCGTTCTGCACGACGCGATATTCTGTTTGCCACGGGCGCCAGTGCACGGAACTGCTTGAACCGAAGATTGCGACGGCGGGGCACCCCACGGCAGCGGCGATATGCGTGGGACCGCCGTCATTTCCGATGAAAATGCGACAGCCTGCGATGAGCGCGATTAGCTGGCGTAGGTCGAGCGAATCGAGCAGGATGAATTCGGGGCCGCATTGACGCCGGACTTCGGACGCGATTTCCGAGTCGCCGCGTCCGAGATTAAAAACGGACTCAATTCCATGTTGCCGGCGCAAATCTCGCGCGAGTTCGACAAATTTGTCGATAGCCCAGCGCTTCGTGAAATATTTCGCGCCGGGATGCAGCACGGCATAGGATTTAGCCGGGGCAATGCCATGCGCGGCGAGTTGCTGTGCGACTGCAGCCTGTGCATCGGACTGTGGATACACACGCGCTCGGGGGATTGGGCCGCGCGGCAGCCCAGTACCGTAAAACTGCTCGATGCGATGCTCGACGGTATGTATGCGGTCGCCCGAATTGGGTGTGAGCACGTTGTAAACGAAGGAGAATTGGCGACGCTCCCAGCAGACGCGTTGCGGCACGCCGATGGACGCCGTCAATAGCGCGCTTGTTGGACCGGCGTGCTGATTATAGACGACGGGGAAATGATGGCGTCGAAGTTCCGCAGCGGTGGCGAGAAAACTTTTTGTTAATACGATTTCGGAAACATCAGGATTACCTTCGAGCAAAGGCGCGCAGAAGGGCTCGACCAATACGCACAAACGCAGATCAGGCCGCCACGCGTGGAGAGCGGAAAGCGCCGGAGTGAGAAGAACCACGTCGCCGAGCGAACGAAGGCGAATGATTAGAACTTGCGCGCCCTCGGGCAAGCTGGGCAGAAGTAACGATGGATCACGACGGCTCAACGCGAGCTTCGTCCACAAGCATCACGGGAATATCGTCCCGAATGGGATAAACGCGGCGGCACGTGGAACACTTGAGTCCCTGCTTATCGACAGTCAACGTCACGGGCGTCTTGCAAACCGGGCATACGAGGATGTCCAACAAATCCTGCGAGACTGGCATCCTCACCTCCGCGAGCAACTTTAGCAGAGGGCTGCTGCGTGGAGCAACCGGACATCCTTCTGAAAACAGTCTTGCCAATTAGTGAACCGGAGAAACCGTAAAGACAAGGCGAGCTGTCCAGGCGCGGCCCGGCTGAAATTCGACGGGCCAAACGGCGAGAACCTGCGAGCCTTGATAGATGCGCTCGAAGCCTTCCTCGGATTCGGAAATGGTCTCGACAGGCGCGACCCAGTAATCGCGCGCGTCCGGTGCGTGGACAGTGACGCCAACTTTTTGCCAGGCATCGACAAGACGAAGCTCAGAAGCGGCCGCGGCGCCGGACCAGCGCATCGGATTCCGATTGCCTGCAACTTCGATGTAGCGATCGGGCGCGTTTGGAGCAAGGAAATTGACGACGAGTTCGAGGCCCACGTCCATTCTTACGGGAACTTTTCCGGCATAAATAAGGTTCAAATCACACGCGATGCGAAAGGTTTCGTCTGGAGAAGAGAACGAAAACACCTTTTCGGCTTTCCATTCGCCTCCGGCCGTTTCGAGCGCAAGGCTGACTTTCGCGGGAGAAGCTTCACGAACGCGAAACGCTCCGGCGGCAAGGGCTTCATTTTCGCCGAGACGAAGTTTCTCGTAATCCTCTTGCGATCTTTGCTCCGGAAAAACCAGCAAGCGAAACGAGTGCCGCGCCCAGCGGTCGTATCTGAGGTGCTTCTCGAGGCCCGGCTCCTTGGCGCGCGCCTGATCGTGGATCGATGAAACATGTTCCGAGCCGTTATTCGTCTTGCCAAGACGCGCGTGATAGGTTTCCGGCCGCCGCATCAGCGAATTGATAAGGTTGACTCCGGCGGGACGGAAATCGATTGCCGAGATCGTGGCGCCGTCTTCCGGAGTGAGCAGGACAGCAGCGCGATTCGCGGTGATATAGATTTCTTCATGGCCGTCAAAGTCGAAGTCGAGGCGCTCGAGTTCCGCGAAACTCGCGCCGCGATGCGCAGCGGAATCAACGGCGGCCTCCGCGCGCACGAGAGGCGTCCAGACGGCATTGCGCAGGTGGGGAGCGTAAAGGCCCCCGAAAACGCCGTGCCAGTAAGCGTCGTTAGATTGGCCGCGCAGAAGATCCGTCTTCGCGGCGCTCAATTGCTCGAGAGAAGCGGCATCGCCGGCAAGTTTCGCTTCCAAATCGCGGAGCTTCCTTGATACAAGCATGGCTTTTTTTTGCATCAGATTCGATTCGGGATATTTGGTGAGGAAATTGCGCCAAAAACCGCCGCGCAGGAAGGCGAGAACGTCCTCACGCGATGTAAATTCCTTTTCCAGGGCTTGGAAACGGACGCGCGCGGAAGTCGGCAGCGACCACTCCATCATTTCGGCGTACGAGCAGGTGGCAAGATCGACGCGGCCGAGCGCTGGTTGCGACGAAACCACTTCGCCCGGCGGGACGGTTGCGAGCCAATCCTGATTCGCTTCGAGCGCCGCGACGAATTGCTCGAGCCAGCCGTTGACGTAGCAGTGCTCGTATGTGCCGGGCCAGACGCCGAATTTTTCCATGTCGTCGCCCATGGCGGCGATGCCGCGCGGGTGCTCGCGCACGGCGTCGCGAAAAAACCCGATGGCCTCGTCCGGGCTGCGATAGGGAATGAGATAGCGGAGAGCCTTCATGCCGGGAATCAGGCGAACGGCTTGGGCTTGATCCTCGGCAACGAAGGTTCCGAAAAGCTGGCCGGGATCGAAGCCGGCGTTGAGGAAGTGGTTGTCGTCCACAAGCGTATATCCAACGCCGGCGGGTGCAAGGATCGACGGCAGTTGAGGCTCCCAGACGCGCTCGGCGAGCCACGCGCCGCGCGGACGCTTCCCAAAGTGGAGCTCGATGTAATCCGCGAGCCGCTCGATCTGCTCGCGGGCGTCTTCCCTGGGGATGGAGATCAAAATGGGCTCATAAAAGCCGCCGCCCAGAAGCTCTACTTGCTCGCGTTCAACAAGAGTCTTCAGGCTTTTGAAATATTCCGGATGAGCTTTTTCGAGCCATTCGAGAAGTCCGCCCGAATAATGCAGGCCCACACGAAGAAAGGGATGGCGGAGGAGCAGTTGGACGAACGGCAGATAGGATTTTTGGTAGGCGTGCTCGATTACGCCGTCGAAATTGCCGACGGGCTGGTGTGCGTGAGCCAAAAGGACGAGACTAAAACGAGACACGTTCACGCCTCCGCGTAAAATCTTAGAATACGCGGCTCGAGAGATTCTTGCCAGTAAAGCCGCCAGGGATTCGATGATCGCCGGGTCGGCGCGGGAGCATTGGAGCGCTAATTTTTTCAGCCGAGGAGGTACGTGCGCGTCTGGGAGGCGCCGGCGAAGGCCGCGAGCCGTGCCGCTTGGCGGCTCGCCGCTTGTTCGAGGGCAGCGGCGGAGGTCGAGGTGGGGGCATACATGACCGCGAGGACCTCGGTTACGCCTTCGGCGATCTGAGTGCGCGTTGAATCACTGATTGGGCTGCCAAATGGCCCGGCTGCGTCGGCGAGGACGGGACGGTCCGTGAGATGCCAAACGCGCCTGCCAATGCCTTCATAACGCTCGCCGGGAGCGCCGAGGCGCAGCGTAACCGGTGCCTAGATTTGCAAGCGGTTATAAACGCCGTAGGGCCAGCCCGCTTCGACTGAGCTGAGATTCGTGAGGTCAACGACGTTAGAGACGTGATAAAGGCCTTTGCCCTGAATGACGCGGCGCAGCAATGCTTCCGACGAGGGACGGTATTTGGACGGGTCAACACTCCAATCGCGAAACATGGCGCGCACGGAGATAATTGATTCCGCCGCCGCGAGCGATTCGAGCGTGAATTGCTGACGCAGGCGCCCGCACAGTGCGTCCATTTCGTGGACAAGTGGCGGGCCGGATTCCGCCACAGCAATATTATCGGCCTCGACGACGCACAACCTTACGCCGGGAAGTTGTATATCAATATTCATGACGACTTGGCTCGCGAAAACGCGCTGCTATGATGAACGGCGCCGCAAGTGATTTTGACGGAGCGCAGTCATCACGAAACGCACCCAATTCGAGCATGAGAAATTTCGACAAGGGATCATTCTCTTCAATTCGCGTGAATTTTTCAAAGCTCATGAGGTATGGGAAGAGCTCTGGCTAACCGCTCGCGAAACGGACAAATTGTTCCTGCAAGGAATGATTCAACTCGCTGCTGCATTCCATCATTACGGGCGCGGCAACCTCACGGGAACCAGATCGTTGCTCGAAGCGGGTCTGGATAAACTTAGGGAGTTTCCTGGCGAATATCGCGGGACAAATCTGCACGTGTTGCGCAGAGCGATAGATGTGTGGCTAGAGGCCATGACGAGAGGCAGATCGACGGCAGTCACTGAGTTCCCCCAAATTGAGTGTACGGATCCGGGAAAATGGGATTCAGGCAAATAGCCGGGAGTCGCTACTCGTCGACGATAAGCTCGCCTTTCATTCCCATGTGGCCGAATCCGCAAAACACGCAACACTTGAAAGGGTAGCTGCCGGGCGTCTGCGCGACGAATTCAATCGTAACGGTCTGGCCCTTTGGCAGCTTCCAACAATCCTGAGGCGATGTGAAAACCAGGCCGGGGGCGCCCTTGGCCGCCGCGCCATCGGGATACACGTTGATCTTGAATCCGTGATTGCGATCCGTTGCGGTGATGCGCAGCTCGACTTTGGTTCCCTTCTTTACGTGGACAGGCGACGGCGTGAATTTGTATTTCTTCGCCGTCATATCGATCACTTGAGCGTTTTGATTTTGTGGAGGTGCCTGCTGTCCCTGGGAGAAGGCGCTGGTTGACAGAAACACTGCAAAGATCACGATAAGGAAAGCGCGGAAGAGTTTCAACGGTCGTCCCCTTTTGTCAAATTTGATGGTTCTCCGAAGCACGCCAAGGCCGCGGACACATGTTGCCATAATTGCGGAATACGCGCCCCACAAAATCCGCGCGCGTCGCGGGCAATGAAACTGGGTGAGCCGGCGCTCTAACCGCCAGAGGGGACGCTACGTTGACAGTTCAGGTAGCGTGTGAAATCCTGTCCTCGGGAACCCCACATGCGAATCAGCGCGAAAGGTGAGTACGCCGCGAAGGCTGTTCTGTATCTGAGTTTGAAATATCCCAAGGTAGTAACCATCCACGAAATCGCCGAAAATCACAAAATACCGATAAAGTACCTGGAACAAATTCTGCTTGTCCTTAAACGGGCGGGGCTGCTCGAGAGCCATCGCGGCGTACGTGGCGGCTACACTTTGCGGCGACGTCCCGATCAAATCTCGATTGGCGAAGTGCTGCGGGCGGTGGACGGCAAATTCTCGCGATCGAGCTGCCTGGAAGTGGACCTGCAGCGTCACCATTCCTGCCCCGAAGAGAATTCCTGTGGTTTGAAGCAACTGTGGCAAGACGTGCAGGTGGCCGTGGAGAAAATTCTGTTCGACACCACGTTTGACGAACTACGCAAACGCACGCTAGCAGGCATCGCGCGCGAAGGCAATTACGTCGCATTCGAAGTTTAGCCATCCCAGCATGGAAACGGCCACGGGAAATAAAGAGCCTCAGTTTCCTGCAAGGCGGGTTTTTCTTTCCGCCGAGTGGCGGAACCTGGTGATGTTGAACTACGAGGTTGATCCGGCGATTTTGAAGAGGCATGTTCCGCACGGTACGGAGGTGGATTCCTTCCAAGGGAAAACTTTCGTGAGCCTGGTCGGATTTCAGTTTCTGTGCACGAAGCTCTTTGGCGTTCTTTCTGTTCCATTCCACACTGATTTCGAGGAAGTAAATCTTCGCTTCTACGTGCGTCGCCGCGAAAACAACGAAATTCGACGCGGCGTGATTTTCATTCGCGAGATTGTGCCAAGGCGCGCGGTGGCGCAGATTGCTTCGCGAGTCTATGGGGAAAACTACAGCTGCTGTCCCATGCGGCATGATATCAGTGCAAACGGGACGCGCAGAACCGCTGCATATCAATGGAAACTCAACAGGAAATGGTGCACGCTGCGTGCAGAGGCGACTGGCGAGGGCGCATTTCCGGAAAGAGAAAGTCTCGAGCAATTCATTACGGAACACCACTGGGGTTACGCCACGCGGCGCGGCGCCTGCTTCGAATACCACGTGTCGCACGAACCGTGGCGCGTGTGGGCATGCGCGGCGGCGGGGTTTGAAGGCGATAGCGATAAACTTTACGGATCAGAATTAGGCGGCATTGTCCGCCGCGGACCTGATTCCGCATTTATCGCGGACGGTTCGCCCGTCTTGGTTTTCACCGGCAGGCGAGTTCCATGACGGATTTAAGGCGAGAACAAACTTCGACGATTCCTCGCGCCGGCTGGATTCTTTATGACGGAGGGTGCGGCTTCTGCTACCGCTGGGTCCATCTTTGGCAGAAGGTAGTCGACCGCCGTGGATTCGCTCTGAAAGACCTGCAAACTGCGGCCATTGACGGGACCCTGCAAACGTCACCAGAGAGCCTGCTCGATGATATCCGGGTATTGACCTCCGGCGGCGAAGTGAAATCCGGTGCGGACGCTTACCTTTATGTTACACGGCGAATCTGGTGGGCGTGGCCGTTTTATGCAGTATTCAGTCTGCCCGGATTTAATTGGGTGTTATGGCGCGGCTATCGCTGGTTTAATCGGAATCGGTATCGCTTCTCACGTTATTGCGAAATCCCGAGAAAAGACTAGAGATTCTTGCGTCGCGCGGGCGGGCGGCCGTGCGTGCACCTGGAGCGAGCAGCGCGACAAGCAAACGGCGGAACTACTACGTCAAGCCGACGCGGCGGAGCAAGTCCGCAAAACGAGGGTCCGCGCGGATTGGGTCGAAGTAGGGATGTACTTTGAGGAACTGCAGGATATTCGACTGTTCTTTGTAGGCTTCCTCGAGCCAAGCGAAAGCCTGGTCGTTGTCGCCGAGTCCCAAATAAGCGTTCACGAAAGCGCCCGCCGGAACATATCCTGCCTTTCTGCGTCTTTTGAGTTCCGCGAGGAGCCGAAGTGCATCGCCGCGCCGCCCGGCGTGGGCATATGCCCTAATCAACACACCGATCACTCCAGGGCTACGGTTGGAGACAGAAGCAGCCTTTTCAAGCACAGGGATGGCGTCCGCGGGCTGATTCTTGGCGATCAAGACGAATCCAAGGTACCAAAGAGCACTTGCGTGGTCCGGTTGCACGGCCAGCACGCTGTGTAACTCATGAATGGTCTCATCGTAGCGGCGGGACTGAAACAGAATCCACGCGATGCGCGTGCCGGAAACGGCAAGCGGGTCGAGTTCCCGGCCGCGCTGGGCCCACGACACAGCCTCGTCGGTGCGACCCTGGCACAGCAGCCACAAAGCAAGTCCGACGTGAGCCTCGGCGTCGTTGGGGTTCAATTCCAGGGCGCGCCTGTATTCAGCTTCGGCGTCGGCCCAGAGCCACTGTTCTTGCTGTACTTCGGCCAGCAGGACGTGCGCTCCAGCAAGGTTCGGATCAAGCTCCAGCGCTTTGCGGGCGGCGGCGATTACTTTGGGGCGGGTCTCCTCGGGAGAATCACCGGCAAAAACCGTGCCGAGTTCGCCATACGAGCTGGCTAGGCCGAGGTAAGCAGGGGCAAAGGTAGGGTCTCTTTTTATGGCATCGTCGAAGTAGCCGATGCTTTGCTCGAAGTCAGCTCTGCTTTTGCTTTTGTTGTCAGCAAACCGGCCTTTCAGGTAGCTCTCGTAGACTTCAGGCGCGATAGGACGCGCTGCGGCAAGCCTTTCGTGTTCCTCTCCGGTGACCGTCGCCTCAACCCTTTCGGTAATGGCTTGCGCCAGATCGCTCTGCAAAGCGAGCGCGTCCCGTAGCTGGCGATCGTACGTTTCCGACCAGAAGTGCTCGTCGGTCGCGCCGCGAATTAACTGCGCAGTGACGCGAACCCGATTGCCCTCTCGCATGACGGACCCTTCGACAATGGCGTCCACATTCAGCATTTTGGCGATCTCCGGCACCGAGAGCTGCGGATTCTTGAAGCGCATCACCGATGTGCGGGAAATCACGCGCAGATCGTGGATGCCAGAGAGCCGTCCGATGAGAGCCTCTGTCATGCCGTCGGCAAGGTATTCCTGCGATGGGTCGCCGGAGAGATTTTTCAGAGGTAATACCGCCAAGGACTTTATACCCGGCTGCGTGGCGCCTTTAGTGTTGCCTCTGCGGTGCGGTAGCAAAGCGAGAGCGAGCAGTGCGAGTACGGTTGCTGCCCCCACCAGCACCCGCAGGCGCAGGGAAATGACTCTTTTCCCCATAGGTAGAATTGCTGGACTCGAATCTATCTGAGACGGTGGTGGAATTGGGTTCGCCGGGGGGTCCGAATCCCCATTGCTGCAGGTGACCGGGGCGGCAAAGCGGTATCCCTTCCCCACCACGGTTTCCAGGAAATAGGGCTTCTCTGGATCGTCGCGCAGCGCCAGGCGGACTTTGCATATGGCTGTATTGATACCGTGCTCGACATCGAGGAAGACATCCTTGCCCCAAAGACGCTCGGCGATTTCCTCGCGGGACACCAACTCCCCACGCCGTTGGACCAGCAGGATGAGCAACTCCATGGGGAGTTTTTCCAAACGCAGGGGACGCTCACCCCGTTTGAGCCGATAGCGGGATTGGTCGAGCGTGAAATCGCCAAAAAGGAATTCTTGGGCCGTAAATTCCTCACGAGGCCATTACGAAAGTTGCCAATATAATGCGCCATGATCCCTTCAGATGCAAGTGCAGGCAACAACTTGGGGATTCACCAGAACTTTATCCTTCCTTTATTCGACCTGTATTGCGTGCCAGTCGACGCTGAGCGATAAGAACTGAGGAAGCAGCTAAAAACCCAGACCTGGAGGTCTTCCATGGAGAGCAAAGGTTTACGATGGGTGCCATATATCGGGGTCCTCGCGCTGATGGTAAGCATCGGTACGCTTGCCGAAGCTCCGGCCCCTGTGCACCTCCGCGGCGTAATCAACGACTACCCTGTGTCGACCGACGCCACCGGCACGGCTACCGGTCCGTGGGAGCTTCGCGGCCCGTGGTCTCTAGAACTGCACCCACGCTCCGCGACGGCAGATTTTTCGGCGGCGCTGACGATGGAGATCTCCGATTTAACGGTTGGGGCTGGGGCCATCACGGACACGCGCCGACAGCACACTCACCACATCAGCATGACCGGCGCCACGGCGGTTGAGAATCCGCCTCAGAGCGATTGCCCAACCGGCATCACTCCCTACCCGACCTACACGTGGCAACTGGAGGTCACCGGCATGGCCACTGTTGCGGGAAATGGAGGATCTCCTTTTGGGATGCCGGTGCCGCTGCAAGTGTGCATTGGCGGTGGCCCAGACATTGAGTATTCGAACATTACACTGGTGTTTGCAAAGCTTGCGAGTGGCGCACCGTCGCCAGCGACGTATCATTTCGGGGCGCAGGCGATCCATGGCGTTGTTCGCTTCGCTCGAAGTTCGGACGACCGCGACGAGGATCAGCATTAAAAAATCTCTCCTGAAACTGTTCGCAGTTTGAAATAGCTTGGGGCTGGGCGTCTCCAAAGAGGAAGCGGTGAGCTACTGAGCTCGCCGCGTTCAGGTTCAGTGGCTTGAGGTTCAATCGCTCGGGCAAAAATTAGGCTGTGGCCTTCTTCTTAAACCAGTCCGCGTTGATCGCCGTATAGCCGGACCACTTCTCGGGCAAATCCTCGAGGGCGAAAATCGCCGTCACGGGACACACAGGAACGCAGGCGCCGCAATCAATACACTCATCGGGATTGATGTAGAGCTGTTTTTCACTCTCGAAATCGGCCTCGTCCTTGCGCGGGTGAATACAATCCACCGGACATACATCGACACACGCCGAATCTTTGGTTCCGATGCAGGGCTCCGCAATTACATAAGCCATTTAACTCTCTCCGAAAACGTCAGAATAGCGCTATCCAATAATGCTGATATTTAATGTTGAAGCGTCCCGCGAAGAAAAACAAGCATTTTATCATCAAAAAAAAGCACGGACCAGTGCTCGGTCTGCATGCAGAGGGTGCAGAGACGAGAAAAGCCCGACGCGGTGGATTGGCCATCCCGCGTGCATGACAGAAGGCGCGTTTACTGCGGGTTCGAGTCGACGAGTTTCCAGGTCACATCGGGATCGTATTCGGCGATGGCCGATGCAATCGTGTCTGTGTTGGGGCCGAGATTCTTCTCGTACACGCGGCCCTGCTGATTGACGATGAACGTCATCACTCCGGAATTGCCCCATTTATCGGGATAAGCAATCAAGGCGTGGCCGCCAATCATATTGCCGTTGATGACGTAATCGTACGCTCCGCCGGGAGCGTGCAGCCCCTGGCGCGTCAGAATCTTGAAGTAGTATCCGTGGAACGGACGCCGGCCTCCGGAGGAGTTGTTGCCGTCCGCGTTCCTTTGTTGCGCGGTCGCGTTCTTGGCGCCATAACCTTCGGCGCGAGCTTCGGCAACCAGCGCGCCGAGAGGGCTTGGAGCTTCATCCGGGGCAGTTTCCCAGTAGAGGCCATCGTGCTGACCCGGGGTGCTGATGAACCGGGGCGCATAGGCGGCGACACCATCATGTCCCCAATCATCGTGAGTGAAATATTCCCACTGTGCGACCACATAAGCACGACACGTGGTGATTGCCGATAGCTCGTTCTCTCCCACTCTGCGATCCAAAATTTCCTGCGCGCCTGCCTTCGTGTCGAAGAACCACTGATCGCCTCGCTTCACAATGGGCACCGGAAACGGGTAGTTGTTGTTCCCGACTGTGAGGGTGTACTTCGCGTCGCTGTCCTGCTTGAGCTGGGCGGATTCCTGAACACCCGTGGAGAAGTCGTCGAGATCCTTTGCATCCTCGACAGGATCGCCGGAAAGCAAATCCCGAGCGGCGGGGCCAAATATCTTGTCGAGTGCAGCATGATCTTTCGACTGGGCCGCTTGTACAAGGGCCTGCATTGCCTCTTGAGGCGAGGAAAACGTCTGCTGCGCCGGCTCCTGCGCGTGGAGGATTGCGGCATTCCCCAAGACGAACGCGGCCACAAAGACGGCAAACAAAAAAAGGCGAGCCGACCCGATCGTCTTTCCACCTGAGACTTCTCTCGCTCGAATTTGCATAAGAACGTGGCCTTTCGCTCGTGATTGAATGTGGCTCATTGCAGCCCTCCAGGACGGCCCGGACGGTTTGGCTTTGACTTGTTTGGTTGCGCTCGGCTGGGCTCAGGACGCGCAGGTGCAGGGCGATTCATCTGCTGACGACTCTGCTGTCCACGCTGGCTCGCGGCTTGCGGAGCGAAACTACCCTCAGTACGGCCAAAGGCATGTGGACCCTGGGGCGGTGCAGGAGCAGGACGCACTTGTTGTGGCGCCACTTGGCGATTCACCTGGGGCGGCGGCGTTCGAACAGGTTGCTGCGCCGGACGCACAGGCTGCGGTGGTGTTTGTTGTATTGGACGGTTCGGCTGCTGCTGCTCCGGAGTGCGAACCTCTCGCGGCGGTGCCTGCTGAGGCGGAGTCGCTTGTTGCTTCGGAGCTTCGCGCCCGCGGAACTGGTTGAGCCGGGGATTGCTGGTATCGATGTTGCGGTTGATAACGCGATTGTCGACTGGCGGAGTTTGATAGTTAGGATTGGCGGTGACTGTCCGATTGTTTTGATTGTTCTGATAAGGCTGCCGATTCTGGTTCCGATCAATGCCGGTGTTCTGGTTGCCGCGATTGTTGTGGTTCGGGACGTTTCTGTTGCGATCTGTGTTGTCGAAATTGACGTCGCGATGAACGCTTGTATACCGGTTGACGTTGGTGACGTTCACTCTACGATTGACGACCGTGCGATTTACGGCGATATTCGTTACCCGATTATTGATGTAAACGTTGTTTTGCCGAATGTACGGACGCGAACGGCGTTGCCAATCGTTGTCCCCGCGCCATCCTGTGTAATAGACGCGATGGTTCGTCCAATCGGTGTCACGATCGAGCCATGCGCCGATTGTAAACCCCACCCCAAAGGAAATCCCGGCGCCGAAAATGCCTCCGAAAAAAACGCGCCGGTGGTAAATGACATCCGGATCGTACACAGGCACATAAATGTATTGAGGGCTCGCAGGCCAAATTTGAATCACGTTGTCCTGATCGACGATCTGCCATTGCGAATTCGACACAAGATTCCCCTGCGAATAGGCCAGCGAGCGCAAGCGCTGAATGGATTCCATCACATCGGTGGATTGGTTGACATAGGCCTGGCCGACGGCCGTGGTCCAATCGAGTTTCTCGTCCATCATGTCGAGGACCTCAGGATAATGCGCCACAGCTTTTACACTGACATCCCAAGGCTGATCATCAATGTCTTGCTGGCCATTGGCGCGCACCCAGCGATCCGCGTCGTCAATTTCATCGACAAAGGTCGCGGCGGGCAAGACCTGGGCGAGTAGCGGATCGGGGTACAGCGCGATGGGCGCCAGCAGATTGTCGAGCTGGTCTGGAGAATATGGCACGTAGTAGCCTGAACCGTCACCCTGGTCTTGCTGATCCTGCTGGGCCTGCTGACCCTGCACGAAAGGGACGGACTTCGCAGCCCTGACATGAACGGGTTTGGCTGCGTACGCGGATAGCGGTATGTAGAGTAAGGAAAGTGCGAGCGCGACGGCCAGAATTTTTCGCATGGCGACAATTCTCCTTGTAGATCTTTTGCTATCGTCCGTGTGAGGCCTGATAATCATCGTGCAGCTTCTGGCGAAACCGGGCCGTTTGCCAAACCCTGGCCGAATGAAGGGTGGGACTTTATTGTAGCAATCTTCGGGTGCGGCGGGTAGAGCTTGAGAGAGCAGGTATCCCCATACAAACTCCGCCATAACTTGTGAGCAAAACAGCGCATTGAGGACCGGCACTTGGGCGGATAGAATGAACCGCGTGACGACAAACCCATTCGCGCCGGAATCCGGGACGCGCAGCCGGTAGAAACTTCATTCACACCTCACTTCTGGAGGAAAACATGCGGGAGCAATCATGCTGAACACTCGTGGAAACAAACTGACTTGGCTGGGCCATGCGACGTTCAAAATCACTACGCCTAGCGGAAAAGTGATCGTGGTGGACCCGTGGATTTCTGGGAACCCGGCGTGTCCCGAAGCTATGAAAAAACTCGACCGCGTCGATACGCTGCTGATCACGCACGGGCATTTCGATCACATCGCGGATGCGGTGGAACTCGGAAAACAATTCAAGCCACAAATCGTCGCCATCCATGAAACGGGCAAGTGGCTGGAATCGAAGGGTGTGATAAACACGCTGGGGATGAACAAGGGCGGGACTCAAAAAGTTGACGAAATCGAAGTGACAATGGTGAACGCGATCCATTCGTGCGGGATCGAGGACGATGGCAAGATCATTTACGGCGGCGAGGCCTGCGGCTATATCATCCGGTTGCCCGGCGGGCTGACGCTTTATCACGCGGGGGATACCGCGGTCTTTGGCGACATGAAGCTTATCGCCGAATTATATGCGCCAGAAGTGGCGATGCTTCCCATCGGGGATTACTACACGATGAGCCCGCGCGAAGCGGCGATGGCGATTCGCTTGCTGAACGTAAAGCATGTGATTCCGATGCACTTTGGAACTTTTCCCGCGCTGACGGGGACGCCGGAGGAACTCAAGAAGCAGGCGCAAAACATCTCAGGACTTGAGATTCATGCGTTGAAGCCGGGGGAAAGCATCGGGTGAGCATGCAACTTTTATTTGCGCCATAGAGAAAGGCAAATTCATGGCTGGCAAGGTCACCGAAAAAAACGTCGAGAAGTATATCTACGATATTTTGCCGCCGCGCGATGCCGTGCTGGCGGACATGGAGCGGTTAGCTAAACAGCGTGACATTCCCATCATCGGGCCCGCTGTGGGCCGGATGATTTATTTGCTGGCGCGAATTTCGGGCGCAAAACGGATATTCGAAATGGGCTCGGCCATTGGGTATTCGACCATCTGGCTGGCGCGAGCGGCCGGCCCCGGCGCGGAAGTTTATTACACGGACGGCGATCCGTCGAATGCCCGGCGTGCAAAGGAATTTTTCGAGCGGGCCGGCGTGCAGAAAAGAATCACAGTGATGACTGGAGATGCGCTGGCCATGCTCGACGGGACAAAGGGGAAATTCGATTTAATCTTCATTGACGTGGATAAGCATCAGTATCCCGCCGCTCTACGCAAGGCGCTGCCGCGATTGAAATCCGGCGGACTGCTGTTGACGGACAATACGCTGTGGTCGGGGCGCGTGACGCGCCGGGCGAAGGACAATGACACGCGAGGAGTGCAAGAGTTCAACCAGGCCGTCTATTCTTCGAAGGAACTCTTTCCCGTGCTGATCCCGCTCCGCGATGGCGTGATGGTGTGCAGAAAGACGTAAGCTTGCGCATGAAAATCGTTGCTATTTGCGAAAGAGATTGGACAGGAAGAATTTCAGGTTGGCGGGACGTTCGGCCAGGCGGCGCATGAAATACGGGAACCAGTCAGAGCCATAAGGAACGTAGACTCGCAAGCGATAGCCCTCTCGAATCAGCTGATCCTGCAAATCCGTGCGAATTCCGTAAAGCATCTGAAATTCATACTGATCGTTGCGAATTCCCTGCTGGGCGGCGAATTTCTTCGTGGTGTCGAGCATTTGCGGATCGTGCGTGGCGATGCCGTGATAAATGCCGCTTGGGAGAAGCAATTTCATCACTTTCACATAGTTGGCGTCCACGTCCGCTTTTTTTGGATAGGCAAGTTCGGGCGGCTCTTTGTACGCGCCTTTCACCAAACGCAGACGGCAGCCCGCGGCGATCAGATCTTTCGCATCCTGCTCCGTGCGGTACAGATAGGATTGCAGCACGGTGCCGACGGCATCGTTCGTTGCGCGCGCGCGCTTGCAAATGTCGATGGTGCGCTGCGTGTAGGCGGAGCCTTCCATATCGATGCGCACGAAATTCTTCTGCGCGGCGGCGTGGCCGGCAATTTTTGCGAACAAATCTTCACAAAGCGATTCGCTGATATCGAGGCCGAGTTGGGTGAGCTTGAGCGAGACGTTGCAATCGAGGCGCTCCGCCGCGATACGGTCAAATATTCCGAGATACGTTTCGGCGGCGCGGCGCGCTTCCGCTTCGCTGGTGACGCTTTCGCCGAGGCAATCAAGGCTGCACGGACGGCCGCGCGCGTTGAGTTCGCGAACCGCGGCAACGGCGTCGTCGAGCGCTTCGCC
This sequence comes from Candidatus Acidiferrales bacterium, assembly GCA_050746905.1. GTDB lineage: Bacteria > Acidobacteriota > Terriglobia > Acidiferrales > UBA7541 > DAHUXN01. Next base: position 80,787 of record JBOGNJ010000190.1, on the reverse strand, counting down.
GGGGACAAACCGACGAGCCATGCGCCGGCTGGCGCCATTGTGCATCACGAAATGAGCCATGCGAGGGCTGCGCGACAGTTCCAAGAGAAGGGAGCGCAGCATCAGCGGCCACTCCGGGGACGCACTCTTAAGGCAGAGATTTTTGAAAGGCAGTGGAATTTTGGCATTGGGCAAGAGGCCGCGGTTACTCCGAATGGGCCTCCAGAAACCTCTCCGCGTCCATGGCAGCCATGCAACCGGAACCTGCGGCCGTGACGGCCTGGCGGTAAGTTTTGTCCTGGACGTCGCCCGCGGCAAAAACGCCCTCGATATTCGTGCGGCTTCCCTTGTTGGTCTTGAGGTAGCCCGCTTCGTCCATGTCGAGCTGCCCGCGAAAAATTTTCGTATTGGGCTCATGACCGATGCCGATGAAAAGCCCTGAAATCGGAAGCATCGAGGTCTTATCGGTCTCCACGTTGCGGAGTTTCACGCCTTCGACGTCATGCCTCGCGGGATCGAACACTTCCTCGACGACAACCGGGGTGAGAAATTTGATTTTGCCGTTGGCCTTCGCGCGATCGAGCATGATTTTGGACGCGCGAAAATCGTTGCGCCGGTGAAGGACGGTGACTTGTTTCGCGAAGCGCGTCAGGAAAGTGGCTTCTTCCATGGCCGTGTCTCCGCCGCCCACCACGGCAATATCCTTGTCGCGGAAAAAATAGCCGTCACACGTGGCGCAAGTGGAAACTCCATGGCCGATCAGTTGTTTCTCTGATTCGATTCCCAGAAGCCGCGCGGAAGCGCCGGCGGCGACGATCAGCGTTTCGGTTTCAAATGTCTGATGGGCGGCTTCGATTTTGAACGGGCGCTGCTTGAGCGCGACAGCCGACACCGCTCCAGAGTGAAATTCGGCGCCAAAACGCTGGGCCTGTTTGCGCATGAACTCGACCAGCTCGGGGCCCAAAATCCCGTCCGGAAAACCCGGAAAATTCTCGACCATGGTGGTGAGCGTTAGCTGCCCGCCAGGTTCGAATCCGTCCAGAACGACCGGTTTCAGGTTGGCGCGAGCGGCGTAAATCGCGGCGGTCAAACCGGCGCAGCCGCTTCCGATGATGACAACTTTGTGCACTCGAAACTCCTCAGATATTTGATCGTGTCAGAACAGGTTGCGACGCAAACATTTCCATGCAAAACATTGCGGCGTAAACACCGCCACGCTGACAAGGGAAGGCATTTTAACATTAAGAAGAAAGTTGGCCAGCAAAGTTCTTCTTCAACCGCCGTCTATGCCCAGACGCGAAAGCCCGCTCGCGAGTCAAAACCACGAAACAGGCAAATCGCACAACCTTCTGCGTCATCCCACCGTTCATTGCAATCCTGAACGTTACCCCTATAATCGAGCCGCCAGCCTACCGCGGGAACAGGCCCAAGAGTGAAATTGCCTTCGGGAACGATTACACCTGAGGCGGTCAAAGGAGAATTTTCGATGCTGAAAGAGTTCAAAGAATTCGCGATGAAAGGCAACGTCCTGGATATGGCCATCGGCATCATCATCGGCGCCGCATTCGGGAGAATCATTTCGTCGCTGGTCAGCGACGTGATTATGCCGCCGATTGGGCTGCTGCTGGGGCGGGTGGACTTCAATAACCTGTTTTTGAATCTGACGCATACCTATTACCCGAATTTGGCGGCGGCAAAGGCGGCAGGAGCGGCCACGCTGAATTACGGTGTCTTCATCAACACCGTGATCGATTTTCTAATCGTGGCGTTCGTGATTTTTCTGCTCGTCCGGCAGGTGAATCGCTGGACGAAGAAGCCGGGCCCGCCGCCCGCGGCTACTACAAAGGACTGTCCATATTGTCTGTCGAAGATTCCCGTGAAGGCGGTGAAGTGCGCATTCTGCACGGCGCAAGTTACGGCGTGATCGACACCGTTAGGGCGAGGCCGGACGGCGGTCTTTGATTTCCTGCAGATGCTGGCGAAGGCGCGCGAGCACCGCTTCGCCCTGACCCTCGGCGATTTCGCGTTCGAGCTCGGTCAATGCGAAATGAATTATGTCGTGGTGATGAATCTCCTCGCCTTTTAATTCATCGCTCAATTCAAGCCAAACGTTGTGGAGGAGATCGATTTCCTTCGGCGTCAGATGGGGAGAGTGCGGGCCCAGATAGAAAACCCGCTGCAAACCTCCCGCGGTGATGATCTCGAGAGCAAGACGCGGACGCGGTTCAGGCATACGCTCCCAGGCGAGCCCGACTTCGCGCGCTTGTTCGGTGGTCGACATTTTCGACGAGCCCCCAACGACAATCGATGCAGAGTGCAGATTCGCAGCGGAGCGCAGGATGCCATCCCACAAATCATTGGCGGCGGCCACGGCGAGACGGACGGGCTTCCCTTCTTTTTCGGCAATGGCTAATACCTTGGTGAAGAGGAGCTGCTCGATCGTGCTGAAAAGCTGCTCAGGGTTCAGGTCGTATTCGCCGGACGCAGCGCGTCGCAACAGGCGGATGTGCAGCACAACGACATCCTGTTCCTGAGTCCTCAGCCGGCCGAGAACAGAATGGAGATGATAGAGCGCGTAGTAGTTGCTGACGGGAACCAGGATGTTGCCCGGACGAACCCCGACGCTCCGCGCCGTGAGGTCACCCTCTTGAGCAAGATTGAATTGGTCGAGTTCGGCACCGGCAGCAGCACCCTGTCGCTGCGAATAATGTTCCGACACGCTGAAGATGATGAAAAGCGCGAAGGTAAAGCCTACGCCGGAGATAGTGGCCACTTGTTTGGTGAACAGGTTGATGATCGAGAGCGCAAAAAGCATGAGAGTAATCAGGGCCAGACCGATGGGCAGTTCGACTTTGCCGATTCTCAGATTCAAAGGCACCTTATATTCGCGGGCTTCGGGCTCAGTGAAGCGGAGGACCAAGACGCCAAGGCCCTTCATGGAAAAACTCCACATGACGCCGAAGGCGTAAGCCTCGCCGAGGAGGAACATGTTGCCGCGGCTGAGGATGATGGCTCCTATCTGCAAGAGGGCGACGAGGTTGATCAGTCGATAGGACGTGCCGTAACGCGGGTGCGGATGGCGAAACCAATCCGGCAGAATGCCGTCCTCGGAAACGCGGCTGAGCACGCCGTTGGAGCCGACGATGGCGGTGTTGACGGCGCCGGAAAGCATTAGAATGCCAACCAGCACCACGAATGCCTGGAAAGCGAGGCGCACGTGATAGGGGCCGACGAAATTCATGGCCAGACCGCTGATGAGGTTTGAGAAGAACTGGGGGCGGATCGCGTTGGGAATGATCATAGAGGCCAGGAAGGAAACGCCAGCCGTGAAGATTACGCTGTAGAGAACGATGATTATTCCGGCTTTCTTAAGATTCTTCAATTTGGGATGCTCGATCTCGCGATAGACCTGAGCAAGAGTCTCTTCACCGCTCATTGCCAGAACGGAATGACCGAGACCAATGAGAATTCCAATGAAGCCAACCGTGTAAGGCAAACGCGACCAGCGAAGCCAGCCGAGCGCTTCCGGAGCAAAGGTCAAATGCGAAGGCACGGGCGCGGGGGGAAGATGGAAGCCGCGGATCCACAGAGTGTAGCCTGCCCAGGCGAGCATGAGCACAACCATCACTGTGGTCACATACATGATGCGCAGGGCTTTTTCGCTTGATTCCGGCACGCCTTTGACGTTTTCCCACCAAAAGTAGATCGTCACGAGAATCGCAAAAAAGGCCGATGTAGCATTCGGGGGAAGGGCGATATGCAAATGAATGGATGGAAAAACGTCATTCAGAAAACCAACGAGATACTGCCCGGCCGCTACACCGCTGATGGGACCCGTTAAAATATAATCGAACATGAGCGCCGAAACCGAGAGTTTCGCAAGCGTTCCACCCATGGCTTCCTTGACCACGCGATAGACGCCGCCGCGAACGAACATGCTGCAGCTCTCGATGTAGAGAAGAAGCACACACGCGGCAAACAACATCACGGCCAGGATGAACCAAGGGGCTGACTGTCCGATGGCTTGCTCCGCAATGGCACCGGCATAAAAGGCGGACGAACCAAGATCGTTCAAGACGATCGCTGCGGCGCGCCACAGCGAAATAAAGCTGAGCATCGCCGTGGTCGCAACCAACACGTTAACGACAGGGCGCGCAGAAGTCTTGGGTTGACCGGGCGGTGTGGGGCTCGATGCCATGGACGAAAGAGATGCGGAGAACGACTATACGGCCAACGAGGCAAAAAAGAAAGACGGAGCATGGAACGGAATTTGCCAGATGGATACTGGGGTGCAGGATCTAAGGCCGGCGTGTATTAGCCGGACTTTTCGGCGCGGAATTCCCGGACGCACGATTCGCATGGGCAAATTTCGCGGAGATGGCCGAAACTGTAGATGCCGGTGGCGTGACCGTCGGTAAATTCGATTTGAATTGCGTAATTTCCAACTGCGGCTGCAGCGCGAGCAGTGATCCTGGGCGTGAATAGCGGCAGCGCGGCCGAACCCTCTGCAATTTTAACGGCGACGCTGGGTTTTTCGTCGGCCTCCCTACACGTGGCGCAGGGGCAATGCTCGCGAAGGTAGGCAAAATCGTAGTGGCTGGTATGCGCATCGGACCAGGTGATGTCTATGCCGGTGCCGGTGGAAACGTGAACTTTCACGTCGATGGGTTTTTTGCGGATGTCGAGTGGGATGGGCATGGTCGAGTTTTCATTCGCAACGGCAACGCGTTAGGCGCGCAACGAGCAAACCGCCATTCCCACAACCCGCCGAACTCATTTGCCTTTTTCCTTCGTGGGGCAGCAAGGGCCGGGAGGAATTCTATTGCCGTGCGGACACGTGACGGGATGACCGAGAAAGCTGCAAATGCGCTCGGCGAGCTCCGCGCTGATGATGTGCTCGAACTTGCAGGCCTGTGAATCGGCGTTGGCGATGGAGAACGTGTCCGTGAAAAGGCGCTCAGCGAGGCGGCGACGGCGGACAACATCGCGAGCGCGACGCTGGCCGCGATCGGTCAATTCGATTTCGGAATCTTGCATTGTCACCAAACCAACAACGGCGAGGCGCTGTAAAGTACGCTCGGGATCGGCGTCGAGAGAATGGAAGCGCGCGAGCTTGGCGCGTTTGCCGATTTCGGCGCACAGCCAGAGTTCCTCGAGCACGTGATCGATGCGCGTTTCGTCTTCCGAAGAGTAAACGGTGACTTGCGCGAGGCGTCCATGAGCAAGCTCGATGCGCCGGTCCGCCAGACTGCCGATGGAAGGATCGTGCGTGACCATCAGAATTGTGTGGCCTTCGCTGTGGAGCTCGCGCAGCAGGCGAATCACGGTTTCTTCGTTGGTTTCGTCGAGGTTGCCCGTAGGCTCGTCAGCAAGAATCAGCTTGGGATGATTGATCAGCGCGCGGGCGACGGCGACGCGCTGCTGCTCTCCTCCGGAAAGCTGCGAAGGAAGGTGCGTGAGGCGCTCGCCCAACCCGACACGGCGAAGAGTTTCCGCAGCCTCGTTTTCATCCGTGGTGCTGTGAAAATATTGCGCGAGCATGACGTTTTCAAGCGCCGTGAGATAGGGCACCAAGTGAAACTGCTGAAAGACGAAGCCGATTTTCTCGGCGCGGAAGCGAGTAAGGCCCGATTCGTCGAGGCGGCCAACGTCGACGCCATCAACGATCGCGCGGCCATCGGTTGGCGTGTCGAGGCCACCAAGAATGTTAATGAGCGTGGTCTTGCCCGAGCCGGAGGGTCCCATGATGGCAATCCATTCGCCCGGCTCGACGCTGAATGAGACGCCGTTGAGAGCGCACACCTCGCCGAAAGTTTTCTTGATCTCCGTGACTTCGACGAGCGCCACTGATTATTCTCCCCTTAAAATTACGGCTGGGCGAACGTTGCCGAGCAGGCGCAGAGGCAACGCTCCCGCCAGCGCAACGCCCAGCATCAAAATCACCGTAGCGGGCAGCACTTCCCAACGCGGAGAAATGCTCGCGCCGAAAACTCGATGACCCATCCAGATTGAGAGCCCCATGCCGAGCGCATACCCCAGAATCCCTCCCACAGTTCCCAGGACGCCAACCTCAGTGAGGAAAAGCCCGACGACTTTTTGAATCGAGCCGCCGAGGGCCTTCATCAGGCCAACGTCACGGCGGCGCTCCATCGCGAGCGCGGCCATCGTGGCAAGCACGCACAGCGCGGTGAGGACGAGAATGAGCAATCCCATGGAGAAAATCAGAAAGCGGATTCGCTGGAGGAGCTTCCCTTCCGCTTCCGTGATTTGGGGAATCGGCTTCACTTCGAGAGCAGGAAAGGCGGTCTGAAGTTTGTTCGCGACGCCGCGGATTTGCTCCGCGGAGCCGGGAATATCCAATTGGATTAACTGGATCTTGCCGTTGAGGCCGGCAAGTTTTTGTGCGACGGGCAGGTTGACGAAAATCTGATTGTCTTCCGAGCCGCCCGCATCCGCGATTCCCGCGACTGCCAAATTGACAGTACGGCCTTGATACGAAAGCGCGAGATTGCTGCCGGCAGAGAGGCTCAAATTGCGGCTGACGTTGCGGCCGATGAGACAGCGTGAAAGATCGGTGCGGGGCAAGTCGCCTGTACCGTCAATTTTCCACCATGGCTCCATTTGCGAGGTTCGGTCGAGCCACGTTCCGGTAACCACGACGTTCTGTTCATTCTTCGGGCCGACGCCCGCGACGAGATACAAATCCGGAGACGCAATTGTTCCGGCAGCTTGGGATTGACGTGCAGTATCCTGCTCAACATTTTGCAGAACCGATTCATCCATCAGCGGCGGTGCGCCTGGCGCCGCGGATGCGGTTTGCGGTGGCGAGATGACAAGATTTGCGCCGAGGGAGCGGAACTCCTGCGTGAGCTTGTGGTTGATATCCAAATCCAGATTCATCAGCGCGGAAACAACCGCGCCGCCGCTGATCAGCGCGAGCAGCGCCACGACGAGTCGCACGCGGTTTCCCCGAAGCAAATGGAAGAGCAGGCGCTTGAACACTATTCGCCCCTCAGGATAGGAGCGGGCGGCACATGCGCCGCGCGATAAAGCGGAATCCAGCTTCCGATTAGCGCGACAGCGGCCGCAGCCGCAAGAATTATCGGCAGAACAACCAGACGCGGCGAAGTTGCCACACCGAAGACAGTTTCGCCCAACTCCCGCGCGAGGCCGGCGCCAAGTAGAAACCCGAGGCAGCCTCCGGCGATGGCCAGGACCAATTGTTCGCAGAGAAATAAACCGCCAACCAGAAAATTCGTTGCACCCAGGGCTTTCATCAGGCCGACTTCGGCGCGCCGCTCCATGGCCGTAGTGGCCGAGGTAGCGCCGACAGCGAGGGCCGCGGCGATGAGCGCGGCGACGGTCACAATCCACAGCAACAGGCTGACGCGCGAAAGCACGCGGCCTTCGGTCTCCGCGACGCGGCGAATGGCCTCAACGTGAGTGCCGGGAATGACTTCTTGAATCTGCCGGCCGATCGACGTGATGTACGGCGAGCAATACCAGCGGTCGTACTCCGTGGGCGTCATCTTGTTGGGATCTTCCCGTGAGAAGGCATCGGCGGGCTTAGTGAGCGCGCTCACAAAAAGCTGGCGAAATTTGCCGGGTTTGTTGGCGAGACCCTGTGCCACGGAAAGCGGGCAGAGCGCAGCGTCGTCCTGCGAATCGCCCGTAGTGACGATGCCCGTGACGGTGGCCACAGACTCGCGGGCCCCGACGCTGAGATTTAATTTGTCTCCGACGCCAATTCCATTTTTTTTCGCCAGCGATGCGCCCACGACACAATCTTTCGAGTCATCGGCGAACCATTGACCGCGAATTTTCCACCAGGGATGGGTGAAACTGGCGCCCGTTACGAAGGTGGTGCCGTCCTCGATCGGCACGGAATGCTTGTACCAAGTGCCGATGAGCGTTGTCTGAAACTTTTTCGCGACCGCGCCGCTGCTCGCGATGCCGGCGTCGACCGGGACGTCGAGGAATGGCGTAAAACCGAGAATGTTATGCCTCCAGAAAATTACTTTGAGCTTGGGCAGATCCGAAGTTGGAAGATAAGCGCCCTGTGCGACCGGACGATAGTCAACGCCACCAATCTCGACGGGCAGCGTGTCGGCTTGCGGTGTCACCAGCAGGTTCGCACCGAGGCTGCGAAATTCGCGCGCCAGTTGATCGCCCACATCGACGGCGACGGTGAATGTAGCCGTTGCCACAGCCATGCCAAGAAGCACGGCAATTCCAGTGAGCACTTTCCGCCGCGCATTACGGGCGAACGATTCTTTTAGGAGGCGGATGAACATGTGTGTTTCATACCTCTACTTCTCAATCTGATCGGCCGCTTCGGTGATTGCCGGAAGGTCGGCGACGATGTCTTTCCCTTCGACATGCGACTTGAATGCGATCGGAGTGCAGCCCCCAGGCATGCCAATTTCGGCGGCGTTCACAGGCGCGCCGCAGTTGCGGCAAATCAACATGGAACCTTCCTGGCGATAGCCGATCCGGCCGCAGATTTGGCAGGCGTCCAATGCGGTGACGTAGTCGCCATTGGGCTTGCGAATCACAAAAAAGCGAAACGCGGTTCCCTGCACATCCACGCTATAAAAGTGCACGAAGACGCCGCTCATTTCCGCCAGCGGGATGCGAACAATGTTTCCAACGGCGACCACAGGCTCCGCTTCCGGAGGGGCGGCGGACGCGCGCGTGTAAACAAATTCAGCCGTCAGCGAAAGTATGACGGCGAGGCAGAGAAAGGCCGCCGCGAAGCTCCATCCCCGGCGGCGGCGATGCTCGTGCTCCTTCAGCCGCTTTTCAGCGGGATTCGCGGCCGGGCCGCCCGTCGCACCACCCGTGCCGCTGCCGTCGCCGCCGGCTTTATCCCCGTGGAGCGCGAACCACTCGCGCAACACCACAATTGCCGCGACGCCGAGGATGACAACGAAGAAAAAGTATTCGTTGCGGACGATGGGGCCGATCGTCGCCATTTCCTGCCTGCTGGAGGGGATCCACGTGGCCTCGCTCAATTCGTGCAGGCCTGTGAGCGCGAGCTGAAACGCGACGACCATGAGAATTGTGCTGGTGGCGGCGAAAAAACGGCCGAGAGGAACTTTAAGCGTGCCCTGAAAGAAAAACAGGCCGACGGCGACGGCCAATGCGATCCCGATTCCCGTGCCGATCCAGACTTGCAGACCCGCGATCGAGAGCTCGACTGCGCGAAGAATCAGAATCAGTTCGGCGCCCTCGCGAAGAACCATCAGGAAAACGAAAAAGCCGATTCCCCACCCCGCCGCTCGCTCGCCCCTCTGTGCATAGGTCTCGACGCGTTGCTCGATTTCCTTTCGCAGGCGGCGCGCGATGCGGTTCATCCAAACGATCATGGAAACGACGAGAGCCGCGGCGGCGAGCATGAGCACGCCTTCAAAGCCATCTTCGCTGATCTGCCAGCGCTGCAGAAAAACCGCAGCCGCGAAGCTGCACGCGACGGCAAACGCCACTCCAGCCCACACGTAACGCGCCAGTTGGCGGCGGCCCGTGCGATTGAGATAGACTAAGACGATGCCGACCACAAGGGCCGCTTCAACGCCTTCGCGGAGAGCGAGTAGGAGCGCAGAAAGCATTTAGGAGTTCGGGCCCAGTTGTAACTCAGTATCAACTAGGAATTTTGAGTGTACCGCGCGGCGGAAATATCGTCAAGAGAAATACCCTACGTTCGATAGGCTTTTCCGGTCAGCGCCATATTCCAGACTCGCTGGCCCGTTTTTTCCGGAAGCATCTTGGCTTTCGCGGCACAGGCACAGGCAACTTCACGGCTTCCACGTCAATCTCTGTAAGAATAGCGAACAGGTACAGTCATTGCGCATATTTCTAACGATCGTTTTTTGCTTGTACACTCCGCTGGCCGCCACGGCGCAGGCGCAACCGGCGGCGAAGCCCGCGTCGGCACAAGAGCAAAGGAAAGCGCATGATTCCAAGCGTGCGAAGCAAGCGTACGAACGCGGCCTGAAGGCGGAAAAGCAGAAAAATTGGCCAATCGCATTCGCGGCTTACACGGAAGCGGTGCAGCAAGATTCCACGAAACGGGACTATTTATTGCGGCGGGAACTTGCACGGAGCGAACTGGTAAGCGCTTTCGTGGACCGCGCCGAGCGTGATGCGTTGACAGGCCGCTTGGCCGAAGCGCGCGAGGAATTGAATGCAGCGCTCGTGCTCGACCCGGGCGATGAGATGGTCCGCGAAAGGCTGACGCAACTGGCGCCGTCTTCGGCCGTGGCTCTGCGGCAACTCATGGCCGAGCCCGAGGGTGTGGTGCGCCTCGAGCCGCTCATCGGCACGCGCAGCTTAAATTATCGCGGCGATACGATGGGTGCGTACCAGGCTGTAGCACAGGCATTCGGAGTGGATGCCTCGTTCGACGTGGATTTACAGCCAACGCCCGTTCATTTGCGAATCGACAATTTGGATTTCTCCACCGCGGCGCGCGTGCTCGGCGATATGACGGGAACTTTCTGGAGGCCGCTGACGCGCAGACTTTTTTTTGTCGCCGCTGACACACCACAAAAACGCCGCGCCTACGATCTTTCCGTTGTGCGCACCGTCGAACTGCCCGGTTCCGAAACGCCGAATGAAATGACGGAAGTATTGCGCATCATCCGTAATATTGCGGGGATTACGCGCGCTCAACTGAACGAATCCGCGCGAACCATAACGATGCGGGCGTCCCCGCAGGCGGTCTCTGTGGCGGCGAAATTACTGGAACAACTGCAACAGCCGCGAGGAGAAATGGTGTTGGAAGTGGAAATTCTCGAAGTGGACCGCAACGCCGCGAGCCAAATCGGATTCACTCCGCCCACATCGGCGTCGACTTTCTCCCTGACGCCGCAGCAAATTCAAACGGCGCAATCGGGCGTAGCAGGGCTTGTCGAAGTGATTCAACAGCTTTTCGGGTCCACAAGCGCGCTTTCCGGATTGGGCGCCAACCAAATTGCCTCGCTCGTGGGATCAGGCCAAGCCGGCATCGGTTCGCTGATTCCGCCTCTGATCGCGTTTGGCGGCGGAAAGACAACATTTCTCGCCACACTGCCCGGCGCAGCGGCAGCCTTTTCCAACACGCTAAGTGTGATAAAAAGCGGCAAGCGAGTCTTGCTGCGCGCGGAAGATGCCAAGCCCGTGACGTTTTTCGTGGGGGATCGCGTGCCGATCGCGCTGGCGCAATTTTCTTCCAGTCTCACTTCGCCGAATTTCATTCCCGGCGTGTCGTCGGATCTATTCCCGCGCACGGATATCGCAACGGGCAAGAATCCCGTGGCGATTGTGGTGTCCGACTTCAACGCTGACAATAAGATCGACCTCGCCAATGCCAATCACGATGACAACACTGTCTCCATATTTCTGGGAAACGGTGATGGAACATTTGCCGACGATGGAACACTGGCGACTGGCCAGGGCCCGGTTGCTCTGGTCACGGCGGATTTCAATAACGACAGCATTCCCGACCTCGCCGTCGTCAACGAGACGGACGGTACAGTTTCCATTTTTTTGGGCAATGGCGACGGAACATTCACGCCCAAAGGAACTTTTCCCACAGGCAACACGCCAGTGGCCGCCGTGGCGACGGATTTCAATGGGGACGGCCATCCGGACCTCGCGGTTGTGAATCAAGCGGACAACACGGTCTCGATCCTGCTGGGAAACGGCGATGGAACTTTTCAACCGCAAACCGTGCTCTCGACAGGGCTGAGGCCATCGGCAATCGTTACCGCGGATTTCAATAACGATGGCCAAGCAGACCTTGCGATTACGAATCAATCCGCAAACACCACCTCGATTTTTCTCGGAAACGGAAACGCTACCTTTGTCAGCGAAGCAACGATTCCCACAGGGGCGTTGCCGGTGGCCATCGCCGCGGGGCAGTTCAACCTGGATACCAACACGAATATCGGGCTGGCGATCGTCAATCAGACGGATAACACCATCTCGAACTTCCTGGGCAATGGCGACGGGACATTCACGGCCAACGGCACTTCGGCATTGAATGGAACTTCGACCACGGGCAATAAACCCGTGGCGATTACCGCCGGAGATTTCAACGTGGACGGGCGAACAGACCTGGCGATATCGGATGAGCAAGCCGATACCATTGACGTTTTGATTGGCAACGGTGATGGTACATTCGCATCACCGCTGAACCTGCCCACTGGCACCGGTCCCATCGGAGTTGTGGCAGGAGAGTTCCTGGGCACAACGCATCCGCCCGATCTGGCCGTGACGAATTCGACGGCGAATACATTGTCGGTGATTCTGGACAACGCCACTTTCAATTCGACAAATAACGCTCCCGCCACGACTCCTTACCCGAGTTCCGAATACGAGGACATTGGACTAAAGATGAAGGCAACGCCGCACATGCACTCGGATCATGACGTGACGATCGAACTGCACTTCGAACTGCGCAGCTTGACGGGGCAGACGGTCAACAGCATACCCGTGATCAGCAATCAGACAATCGATCAGACTGTTCGCGTGAAGGACGGCGAAACGACTGCCCTGGCGGGAATCATCGAATCACAAGAAATGCGCGCGATCAACGGCACACCCGGGGTGGCCGAGTTGGGACCACTGGGTCTGCTGGGGAGCAACCGGAACACGCAAAATAACAAAACGGAATTGCTCATATTGCTGACGCCCAGAATTGTCACTTGGAACCCCAAAACGGGAGAGCCCATCTACGCAGGTCGCGCGCCCGTCGAGGGCGGCGGACCTGTTTACCGACCCGCCCGGCCCGTACCGTAGAGAATTTCTGAACCGTCCATCAATTCGTGCGCGAATAACCGCATCTACGGAGTGGCTTCCAGCACCACAATCGGCTGGTAAGTGCGCGGAACAACGGCCTGGGCGATGCAGACGAGTTGCTCCTGCGAGTTGAAGACGCGGAGGCGCGCAGGCTTCCAGTCGCCGGAATCCAATTCTTCGGGCGCATTCTGTGCGACGGTTTTGCGGCCCGGCTGAATTTGCGCGATGGGAATATTGAATTTTGCGCCGTGACGCACGCGACGCTCGAGGACGGGCAGGATCGTGACGCGCGGCAGTTCCGGCAACAAGGCTTCGAGGCGAATCACGCGTTCGGCTAAACGGCCGGCGCGCGCGGTCTCGGCCAATTCCTCGAGCTTCGTTGCCTGGTCGAGCGTGAATTCGCCGACCGCCGTGCGGCTGATTTCGCAGAGGTGCGCGCCCGAGCCTTCCAGTTTGCCGAGCTCATGCGCCAGCGCGCGGATATACGTGCCCGCACCGCATTCGATCGTGAACTTCGCGCGCGATCCCGCAATTTCAGTCAGGCGAAACTCGTAAATTTCTACCTCGACGGACTTCAGCGTGACTGGCTTTTTTTTGCGGGCGAGTTCGTGCGCGGGACGCCCGTGAATTTTTTTTGCGGAAAATGCCGGAGGTACTTGCTGGATGCGTCCCAGGAATCCAGCGGCGAAGCGTGCGAGCGCTTCGCGATCCAGAATTGGCGCGCCATCGGGTCCTTGAGGCTCGCCTTCTGAATCATACGTGTCGGTCGAATAGCCGAAGCGAACTGTGCAATCGTACCGCTTGCGACGCCCTGTATAAAACTGCGCGAGGCGCGTGGCGCGTCCGAGAAGAAGCACAAGGACACCTGTCGCCAGCGGATCGAGCGTGCCGAGATGCCCAACCTGGCGAAAACCCACCAGACGGCGCATGGCTTCGACAACATCGTGGGATGTCTTGCCGGACGGCTTGTCGATGACGACGGCGCCGTCAATGTGCGGCGGTTGAATGTTTCGGGGCATCAGGATGAGGGATCGCGCCGCGAGGAGTTTACGCTTCTCCCTCGCTCTTGCTTTTCTTCAAAAGATCGTCGATGCGGTGGCCGTATTCTTCGGAGCGATCCGGGACGAAATCAATATCCGGGGCGCGCCGAAGCTGCAAACGCTCCACGAGTTCATGGCGGATAAATCCCGAGGCAGCGGCGAGACCCTTGAGAGTGGCTTCACGCTCAGAGTCTGAGCCCAATACTTCCACATACACACGAACGTACTTCAGGCCCGGCGCGACGCGCACTTCCGTGACGTTCATCGCACTCGCGAGGCGCGGATCCTTCAACTCGCCCGCAAGCATCAGGCTGACTTCGTGACGAATTTCCTCGGCGATGCGTTCAGAACGATGGCCGGCGACTGTCATGTTCGGCAACCCTACTTGAATTTGGCGCTCCCGTGAACAACGGTTTCAAAAATAATCGATTTCGTGCGAGACCAAATCGCGTCCCAGTACCTGCTCTGATGCTTCGAGCACCTCGGCCATGGATTGCGAGAGATGCTGATCGTCGGCGGAAATTCCCACTACGCCGACGACGGAGCGCTGCCACAAATCCTGATGGTCGAGTTCCGCAACAGCCACATTGAAATGCCCGCGCAGGCGATCTTTCAAACTGCGCAGCACCTGCCGTTTGTCCTTGAGAGATCGCGCGTCCGGAATGTGAATTTCCAGAGTGACGAGGCCGATTGGCATCATTGCCCTCCCACTGCGGAGGAACTGCGGCAGATTAACTCAGGCGTTTGCTCCCGGATGAGCCGTGCGCTCCATCGCGAAGCATTCGAGAATATCACCGACTTTCACATCGGCGAAATTCGAAATGCTGATTCCGCATTCGAAGCCGGCGCGGACTTCGTTGACATCGTCCTTGAAGCGCCGGAGCGAGCTGATGCGACCGGTGTAAACCACAACGTTGTCCCGTAGAACGCGAACTTCGGCGTCGCGCTTCACGATTCCATCTTGAATGTGGCACCCGGCGATCATGCCCACGCCCTTAACGCGGAACGTGTCGCGCACTTCGGCGCGGCCGAGATACTGTTCCTTGATGACAGGAGCAAGCAAGCCGACCATGGCCTTCTTAATTTCATCAACCACTTCGTAGATGATCGTGTGCAGACGAATATCAACGCCTTCCTGCTGCGCCAGGTCGGAGGCTTTGCGTTCCGGCCTCACGTTGAAAGCGATGATGATGGCGCTGGACGCGGAGGCCAGAAGAACGTCCGTTTCAGAAACAGCGCCGACGCTGGCATGAATGATCTTGAGCTTTACCTGATCGTTTGAAAGCTTGGGCAGCATTTCGCTGAGAACTTCCACGGAACCCTGCACATCGCCTTTGATGACGATCGGGAGATCTTTAACCTCTCCGGCCTTGAGCTGCTCGTGCAGTTGGTCCAGCGTAAGGCGCGAGCTTGCCGATTTTGCGAGTGTCGCTTCGCGTAATTTGGACTGGCGATATTCGACGATGTGCCGCGCTTTGGCTTCGTCCGCAACGTAAAACTGGTCGCCCGCGTCCGGGATGCCCTGCAAGCCGAGGACTTCGACGGGCGTCGAAGGGCCGGCACTCTTCACGGGCTGGCCGCGATCGTCATACAACGCGCGAACTTTGCCGTAAACGGCGCCGCAGATAAAAACATCGCCCACGCTCAGAGTGCCGTTCTGTACAAGAACCGTGGCAACCGGCCCGCGGCCTTTGTCGACGCGCGATTCGAGAACTGTGCCGCTGGCGGAAGACGCAGGGTTGGATTTGAGTTCACGAAGATCACCAACAAGCAGGATCATTTCGAGCAGACGCTCAATATTCTTTTTCGTTTTGGCCGAGACTTCGACCATCACCGTATCGCCGCCCCAATCCTCTGGCATCAAGCCATGATCGGCCAGTTGGCGCTTGACGCGCTCCGGCTGGGCGTCCGGCTTATCAACTTTGTTCAACGCCACAATGATGGGAACCTTCGCGGCGCGTGCGTGATCGATGGCTTCCTCGGTCTGTGGCATCACACCGTCATCAGCGCCGACGACAAGAACAACAATGTCAGTGACTTTTGCACCGCGGGCGCGCATGCGTGTGAAGGCTTCGTGGCCCGGCGTATCAATGAAAACGATTCGCTTGCCATCGATGTGAACGTCGCTCGCTCCAATATGCTGCGTAATGCCGCCGGATTCGCCGCCCGCGACGTCCGTCGAGCGAATCGCGTCGAGAAGACTCGTCTTGCCGTGGTCCACGTGGCCCATGACAGTGACAATCGGGGCACGCGGCGTGAGCCTTTCGGATTGGTCGTCTTTGCTGACGTCCTCGTGCGCCATCTGCTCTTCGAAAGAGACCACTTCAACGATCCCACTGAAGGCTTCGGCGAGGCTTGTGGCCGTTTGAATGTCGAGCGCTTGATTGATGCTGGCAAAAACGCCGCGATCGAGCAGGTTCTTCAGCAACTCCTTGGCGCGGATGTCCAGCTTTTCGGCGAGCTCGCGGACAGTGATGCCTTCGGTAATCGTAACTGGACGCGGCTCGCGGACTATGGGGGGCGCAGGTTCGGCGTGGCCAACCCCTCGGCCCGCAGCGGCGCCGGAGCGCGCGCGAACCGGATGCAGTTTGCGTTCGCCTTCGGCGAAACGCTTCTCAATTGTGGGTTTGGCGCGAGCGGGCGGTTTGCGGACATAGAGAGGCTTGCCCGGCTCTGCCTTCGGGGCCTGACCCGCACCGCTGCCGGGTCTTCCCATTGGCTGACCGGGACGGCCACTGGGACGCTGCGGAGGCCGCATGGGCGCGCCGCCGGGACGTGGGGCTCCCTGTCCAGCAGCAGGCCGGTATCCTGACGGAGCACCGCCAGGGCGGGACGGAGCCCCAGGTCTTGAATATCCGCCGGACGGCCGTTGGCCTTGTCCGGGCGCAGAGCCCGGACGCGCGGTTGTTGCAGGGCCGCCGGCGGCAGCGGGCCTCGTAACAATAGGAGAACGCTGCGATGCAGGAGCGCCGGGCCTCTGGGAAGGAACCGGCATTGGCGCACCAGGTGACGCTGGTACGCTCCGCGGAGCAGGCGTTGGATGATGCGCGTCGCTCGGTGCGCCGGCTATAGGTGCACCCGCGGCGCGCGGCGCGGCAGGCGGAGCCGCCGTGGGACGAATCGGAACCTTTGCACCCGCCGCTGCTGGAGGAACAATCGCTGGTTTCGCGGCGCCACTTGCAACCGTCGCAGGCGCTGGCGCGTGAGGGCTCGCCGGAACTCCGCTAACTGCGGGCCGTGGCACCGGCCTAGCCTTGGCGGCCGCTGCTTTGGCCTGCTTCGCGGATTCCTCCGCTGCCTCCGCTGCGGCCAGCTCATGAAAATGCTTTCGTACCCGGTCCGCCTGCTCATGCTCAAGCGAGCTCGAGTGCGTTTTCTTCTCGGCGACGCCGATCTCCGGCAAATACTCGATCAAGACTTTCGCCTTGATCTCTAGTTCCCGCGCGAGCTCGTTGATGCGAATTTGTCCGGATTCTGCCATTAGTTTAAGAGTTGTCCTCCGTCTTCTTCAGCGATTCTGAATCGGCGTTCGCCTCGCCATCGTGTTCCTCGACCGCCTGCTCGCCCGCTTCAGGCGTTTCCGATGAAACCTGGGGAGGCAGTCCCGGCTCCGCCGATTCTGAGGCGCTATCAACTTCTTCAGGATTTACTTCGGACGTTTCCGATGAAGCGCCAGATTCGACGTCCGTCTCCGCCTCCGTTTCTGGCGCGCTGCTGGGGGGCTCTTCGACAGTGGCCCCAACTTCTTCGGCTGCCACAATTTCGGGAGCCGCTTCCTCCGCCACGGCTGTTTGCTGCGATTCGAGCGCCTGGAAATACTGCTCCACCGAAATGCGAATTTTCTCCACCATTTTTTCGCCGATGCCCGGAATTTCGAGCAACTGTTCGGGAGTCATGTCGGCCAGCTTTTCAATGGACGTGACGCCATGCGACTCAAGTTTTTCGATGGTCTTGGGACCAACGCCCTGCAGTTCAGCCAGTGACGTGGACACAACCGTCATTTCCGACATCTGCGCTTCGATTTCGCGCCGTTTTTCTTCCTCGCTCTTGATATCAATGTTCCAGCCGATCAATTTGCTCGCCAGTCGGACGTTCTGCCCTTTCTTGCCGATGGCCAGAGAAAGCTGCGTGTCCTCAACGATCACTTCGAGCCGCTTTTCTTCCACGTCTACGGCTTGTACGCGCGTGACCTTCGCCGGGCTCAAGCCTTTTTGCGCGAACAGGAGAATATCTTCGTTGTACGGAATGATATCGATTTTCTCGCCGCGCAATTCGCGAATGATGGATTGCACGCGCATGCCCTTCATGCCGACGCATGCGCCGACCGGGTCAACATCTTTATCACGGCTCTCGACAGCGATCTTGGTGCGTTCCCCGGCTTCGCGGGCGACGGCGCGGATTTGCACAGTGCCGTCGTAAATTTCGGGGACTTCCATCTCGAACAATCGCTGGACGAGCACTGGATCCGCGCGCGACACCACCACCTGCGGCCCTTTCGCCGCGCGCTCGACGGCGCGAATAGCGACGCGAAGCCGATCTCCGACGTTATACGTTTCCAGGCGTGATTGTTCCCGCTTGGGCAAACGTGCCTCGGTTCGGCCGAGATCTACTATCACGTCCGGGCCATCCAGGCGTTTTACGATGCAATTCACAAGTTCGCCCACGCGCGTGTGAAATTCGTTGTAGATCGTGTCGCGCTCCGCCTCGCGAACCTTCTGCAGAATCACCTGCTTGGCGGTCTGCGCCTGAATGCGGCCCAGAACATCGGTGGCTCGCGCCTGCGGGATCTCGCCGCCGACTTCAATGGCTGGCTGCTGCTTGCGCGCGTCGGCCAGAGCGATCTCGCGGAGCGGATCGGCCACCTCTTCGACCACCGTGCGAACGGCGAACAGGTCCACCTGCCCGGTTTCCGGGTTGAATTTCGAGCGCAGATCCTCGTCGGCCTTATAGAACTTGCGCGCCGCGACGACCATCGCTTCCTCAATGGCTGCGACGATGATCTCCGGCTCGATGTGCTTGTCCCGGCTGATCTGTTCGATCGTCTGGTAGAGCAAACTTGCCATTCGCTGCTTCTCCCTAGAATTCGACCACCAAATTCGCCTTGCGAACTTTCGCGAGCGGAAACGATATTTCCCGATCGTGCACCGACATTTGAACCACACCGTCCGCGAATCCCCCCAGGCGCCCTTCGAAAGACTTCGTATTCTCGACCGGCTCGTTCAGCCAAACCTTCACCAGGCGTCCCGCGAACCTCTCGTAATCCGACGGCTTGAGCAATTTCCGATCCAGGCCGGGCGAACTGACTTCCAAAATGTAGGCGGGTCCGAGAACCAAATCCTCGACGTCGAGGATCACGGTCAACTGCTCACTGACGGCTTCGCAATCGCTGTGGCTGATGCCGGAACCGGCACCCTGGCCCGGCAACGGCGGCCGGTCAATGTAAAGCCGCAGCAGGCGTTGCTTGCCCACCTGCCATTCGACGTCGACAACTTCAACGCCCACCGAACGCGCCACGCGCTCTGCCGCTTCGCGAATCCTGTCCAGGTTCATCGACACCCGGAAACCCTTGTTGGCCAGGGGCTCCGAAACGCCACTAAATCCCAGCGGCGCTTCACTTTCGCAGCCAACAAAAAAGTGGGCTCGCGCCCACTTGAACTTTCGCCCAACTTCGAACGACGCCAGTATAAACTTAGGTATTGGGAAACGCAAGCCGACACTCGGCCAACAGGAGACGCGATATCCCGTTATAGTTCTGTGCGCGGATCAAGAGCGTTATCCCGGTCCGGGCAGAAATCCGCCGGCCGGAGCCGGAAAACGAATCCCGCTTTCGGGAATGCTTACTTCTTCTGAGACGGCCTAGGAGCTGGGTGCGCCGGTGCCGCGGCCTTCGTGGGATACGCCGCGTCGTATAGCTTGATGACCTGCTGCGTCACGTCGACTTGATTTGCCGAATACAGCACCACTGGTGCGCTCTGGGAAGAGCTTCCATTGTCCAGAATGAGATTGTACCCGTTCTGTTTGGCAAATTTATCCAGCACCGTCAGCATTTTCTGGCCAATGCGATTGATCGCCAATTGCTGGGCGTCGTTTCCGTCATCCTGCAAATCCTGCTGTTCCCGCTGGAACTTGCGCGTGAGTATATTGCCCTGCGAAGCCAGGCGCGCTTTCTCCTCTTCGCTCAGCGTGGTTGCGCCGGCCTGAATGCGTTGCTGGAGGTCAGCGATCTGCTTGCGAAGATTTTCCAACTCCGTCTGGCGCGACGCGAATTGGGCTTGAAGTTGCTTTGAGGCCTGTTTTCCTTCCTCGGTGCCGGCGATCGCTCCCTGAAGATTGATCACCGCGATTTTCCCAGATGCAACCGCCGGTGCACTGGATTCCGCCTGCGCCCAAACGGCCGGAACAATTAAAAGCACGGCGAGTGCCGCCATACCAGCATTTCGAATCTTCATTCTAGCTCCTCGATGCGATTCTTTGGGAAACTGCAAAACGGCGATTATAGCGAGCCTACCTCGAACCGGTCAATCAGAATTGGGAAATCGGCGTCCTCGCTCGCCCGAATCTACCCTGGAATAGGTCTAAACCAGAACACACCTACAGATACCGATGCGCCAACTGCGGCTGCAGTTGGCCGAGGCAACCTGATTCGGCCAAGGCGCGCTGTCCATCAAATGCCCCGCGGTCAGCGAGGCAAAGGAACCAACAGCAACCGGCCGTTCGCTTGATCGACGACTGCCGCGATGTTCGTCAGCGGATCGATCGCCACCGAAAATTCGGCCGAGCCTCCCATGGGCAGAACGGCCTCGACCTTGCCGGCCTGGATGGTCAGCACCGAATTGGGATTCGTGGCCAGGAAATTGAAAATGGACAGCGTGTTGGTTGCATTGTTGACCGTTACGCCCGTCCCGCTCTGGAAATTGTAGGCAATCGCGGTGGGATTGATGCCCACGCGCATCGGCGTGGTCGTGAACGCCCTTGGATCAACCACGGCCAGATCGTTCAGAAGGCTATTGGCGACGAGGAACGTGTCCGTGATCGGATCGAACGTAACGTCACTGGGCACCTCAAAATTGGCGAGCCGCCCCACGATGAAATGGCTCGTGAGATTCACGATGTCAACCGTGTTTTGCGTCGTGGCAGTCACGGCAAAAAGGTTATCCAGCGGATCGATGCTCACTCCAAACGGCCGCTGATCCACTGGAATGCTGGCGGGTTGTGCGGCGCCGCTGCCGATGGTGAACTCCGAAACTGTATTCGAGCCGCTATTCGCGACCACCGTAGCGGCACTGTCCGGCTGAATCGCAACCCCCGCCGGAGACATTCCCACCGGTACGGTCGCGGTTACGGCGTTATTCACGTAGTCAACCACCGTGGCATCATCACTGCCGTTATTCGCTATAACGCCAAGACCGAGCCGCGGAAGCACGGCGACGCCTTCCGGGCACGTGCCCACGGAAAACGTATTGGTCACCGATATGGATGAAAGGCTCACAACCGAAACGCTTCCGGGACCAGTGCAGTTCCCAGCCGAATCAATCGCTCCCTGGCTCGTCACAAGCGCCTCGCCAAGATCAGAATCAATCGCCACGCCGATTGGATTTAACCCGATTGGAATCGCGCCAATCACCGTGAAGTTTTCTTCATTCGAAGTAGAGCCGCCTGAAGTCGTCACATCCAGCGAAAAGCGCCGCGGCGCGGCGAGCAAACTTCCGGAAATCGTCGCGGTTGCCTGGCGGCCATTCGAACTGACAACTGTGGGAACGCTCGCTCCATCCAGCCGCACTTGCGCGCCCGACGTGAACCCAAACCCTTGCACGGTCACTGTCAGCGATCCTGATCCTCCCGCCGTAAACGTGTTTCCCGGACTGACTTCCGTAATCTGGGGACTGCGAATCGGACCCAGTGGCAAAATAGAGACGTTGTTGCTGCCGGAGTTGGCAATCACCGCCACATTTTTCCCCGGATCAATCGCCACAGCCTGGGGCAGCGTTCCCACCGCCACGCTGTTCCCAATCGGCTTCAATGTGCGCAAATCCACCACGGTGGCTGTTCCGGCTATGCTATTCACCACTACTCCCACATCCGTTAGCGGATTGACGGCGTCAGCGACCTCTCCCTGAGCCAATGAAACGGAATTGACCGTCTGATCGAGGACGCTGAATAGCGTTAGGGATGTCCGGTTGGGATCTGTAAGCAGAGCCTCTTCCGTCTCCGTGTTGATGGCGACGCCTTGAACGCTTGTCGACAGCGTGGCGGAAACAATCACGTTGGGAATGCGCGCGACCTGAGTCGCTGTCGCCGGAGCTCCCAGATCTATGATCGAAACGGAGCCGGAACCTCCCGGCGTCACAATGGCCCAGTTCAATTTTGGCTCGACCGCAATGGAAGGCGTCGGGCCGGTGCTCACCGGACGCGTATTGGTGTTCGGTGTAACGGCGCAATTATTCGCCATGCTCGCGTTGGAACCTCCGACCACGCACACCAGATTCGGCGGATTCGTGGACAGATCAACCACCGCCGCAATATTTGTGTTCGAGTACGCCACCACCGCGCGGTGCGTCAGCGGATTTACACCCACAGAGTAAGGCGAAGGCGCGGGAGTCGTTCCCGTAGGATTGCTCGGCAATGAAAACGGCGTAACGGCTTGGGTCTGAAGGTTGACGATGGAGAGCGTGTTATCGGCGCTGTTGACCACCGCCGCCACGTGCAAAATGTCGTCCACGGCAACGCTCGTCGGAGCATTTCCCACCGTGAGCGTGGCCCCTGCCGTGTTCGTATCAATGTCCAGTAGAGTCACTGCGCCCGCGCTCCCGCTCGCGCCATGGTCCACCACAACCGCCGTGCCCAGCGCGGAATCAATCGCCACCGCCATTGGTTGCGTGCCGACTGAGATCGGCGGGTTCGGGGCCGGAGGAATGTTCGTCGCAGACGGAGTGATCGCAACATTCACCGAAGCAGATGCCGGCGAGCCGCTCGGCACATCGCTGTTTTGCACGAGTATCGGGAAGAGTCCCGGCGTCGAAAAAGAAAATCCTGGCGACGACAACGTCACTTGCAACTGGCGGCTGCTCCCTGGGGTCGAGGGGAGAATTTGGCTCCCCGACGTCACCTGCGTCGACGATGAAAAATATCCTCCGTTCAAATTAAGCGTGCCCGAAATCGTTGACGGAGGAAAACTGTCCGGAATGGAGGCGATAACCGCCGGCCGCGTGGGCTGAACATTCAGAGTAGCTGGCTGGCTTGTGTCGCCGTTTTGCCGCTCCACGGTGATCGACAAGGAGCTGGGAGCCGGGCCGGCAAAAAAGGCGGAAGGAATTGTCGCGCGCAAAGTGCTCGGACCGAGAAATGTAGTCGGTACCGGCGCGCCATTCACCAGAATCTGGTTCGTCGAGAAGAAATTCTTGCCGAACAAATAGACGTCTTGCTGGAACAAGCCCTCGACGGCGCTGTTCGGCTCGAGGGGAATCGCGCTGAAGCTGGGATCGTTGGCCGCAATCACGCTAACCGCCGCAGAACTGAATTGCCTGGAATCGGCGGCCGAGGTCGCCGTTACGGTGATGCCGCTCTGGCTCGATGGAGGCGCGGTATAGCAAGCGACGCTCGTGCCGGGGGCTGTCGGGTTCGGCGGAGTCGGAGTTATGGGCATGCTCACCGTGCACGCGGTGGGCGTGATGGTCCCCACGGTTGAATCGCCGTTTGCAATTTGATTTACCGACCAATTGACCGCCGTATTCGAGTTTCCAGAAACAGTTGCAGCGAATTGAAACTGTTCCGTGGTGCCGATCGACGCGTTCGGCGGAGTAACGGAAACGCGAACGCCCGTATCCAGACTGACATTCGTGATGGCAAAGACGGATGTATCTGCTTGACTGATCGCAACAATGCTGACTACAGGAGGGCTCGGCAGATTCGCCGGCGCGGTGTAAAGCCCGGTGGTGCTCAAGGTGCCGAGAGTTGCGTTTCCGCCCGTGACGCAGCCGGTCGGCATCGTGATGTTGGTGACCGTCGAGCTGCCCGTTGCATTACTCGCCGGCGCCTGATCGCAGACGTCCCAGGTAACCGTGGTGTTGGACTCACCGACTACCGCGGCGCTGAATTGTTGGGTGCCCGCGAGCACGACCGTCTGGTTGACCGGAGACAGTGTGACGGTGACAGGCGTCGAAGCCCCGCCGCCGCACCCCGCTACGATTCCAGCCACAATCAGAATGATTCCCAACTTACCCGATCTCATCCACGTCCTCCAAAATCTCTGGCGATGTTTATGGGGAACCCGCTTCGCCCGTCTTCACACATGTCAAAACGTTCGCGCGATCGTGAATCGGAATGTACTGCGCGGTTCCACCAGCCCGGTTGGAAATCTTTGAATCTGCTGGTCCAAAATATTGTTCAGCGTCGGAATAATCTGCGACTGCAGGACTCCCGGCGGCAGAGCCGCCATCTGTTCAGGACTGATAAAATACGCGCCTCGCGGACCCTCGATCGTTTGATTGAGCCGCGTCGGATTGTAGGCGTAATAGAACCGGAACGGCGCGCGGACAATCGGCAGGAACACAACGAATTCAATTCCCGTCGAAGTCCGCGGCTTGAAATTCGTTCCCGGGACGACTGAAAGTTTCTGTGACAGCGTTGTATTCGGGAAGAGCGCGTTCGGGAATTCGGAGTCCAATTGCTGAATAGCGGCAGGATCCAGCCGCAGTTGGCTTGGCCGCAAGATTCCGTCTATGCCTACATCCGCGAAAAGGTCCATGCTCACAGGGCCGGCAATCGGTATCCGGTATTCGAAATTGCCGACGCTTTGAAAGTCTCCGCCAGGCCGCGTGGCGAAGTATTGCAGAACGGGGATAGTGATTGTTTGCACTGTCGGGCCACCCGTTGAATTCAGGATCGTCGGATTGACAAAACTGATGTTTGTGTTCACGGCGGACGGAATAAAGGTCCATGGAGAGATGTTGAAAAAATCGAAGCCTCGAACTGTGTCTTCACCGCCGATGTAGAAGCGCTCGTACGGTGGCATTACTCTGCCGTTGTAACCAGTCGCCCACGCCGCCTGGAGGCGCATGCCGATTACGTTGCGCTTGTGATACGTGGGATGGAAGTACGTCATCTGAAAGATATTTTGGATGGCATCCACGTTGCCGCGTAACGGGCCGCCTTCAAATCCAAGCGAATACGAAAGGCTCTTGCCTGCCGTCGGATTCAATTGGTCGTTCACGGTATTGTAACTGATCGACGGACTGATTTTGCTGGACACGATTCCGTTGAGCGCCGAGGATCCCTCGAGGCTGCTGAACTGCAGGGATTGAAACAGCAACTGGGACGCTTGGCTGAACGTCGTTATGTCGCTCTTGGTCCAGCCGTACGTGACTCCAAGCCGCGCAAATGCAAACCGGTGCAGCGGGTAACTGGCGAAAAGAGTGAATCCCTTGCTGTTCTGGCTGTAATTCTGCGCAAGCGCCGGATTGATGGCGATGTTCTGGCCCACCAGAATCGAGAGTTCTTTTTGCTGGTTGAAATTGAATTTATTGGAAAAAACCGTAAAGCCAGTCGAAATCGGGCGATCGAAGAGATACGGCTCCGTAAAACCGAACAGGATATTGCGCTGGATGCTGCCGAATTGCGTCGAGAACGTCAACGTCTCGCCCAGTCCAAGAAAATTATTGGTCTGATACGCCAGGCTCAGAAAACTGCCGGCAAGGCCGCTGACGCCTCCCGAAAAGCTGATGGACTGTTTCCCTTTTTCCTTTACCTTGAGAGTGATGTCGACCGTCCCGGCCTTGACGTCACGCTTGAGGTCAGCGTTTTCCTTCTTAATTTCGTTGAAGTATCCGAGCTGGTTCAGCCGCAGGATGCTGAGTTCCCAGTAACGATCGTTGTAAAGACTGCCTTCATCGAGCAGCAGTTCGCGCCGAATCACCTTGTCGCGCGTCGTGGTATTGCCCTGAAATTCGATACGCCTGACGAAGAACTGCTTCTCCTGGTCAAAGTCCAGGGTCAGATTGATGGTTTTCGTCGCGGCATCTTCGTCGAATTCCGGAGAGGCGGTGAAGTCAATGTATCCAAACTCCCCATAGAGTTTCGTGTAGTTGTCGATTGACTTGCGAATTTTCGATACGTCGAAGATCTGCCCTTTTTTTAGGGGGAATATGCTTTCGAGAAACTCGGGTTTAAAGTAGAGATTCTCGTCAGGATTCGCGCTGCGGATTATCAGCCTTCCCATGTGGTATTGCACTCCTTCTTCAATGGGAATGGTGATATCCGTGCGAATGCCGCGCGTCCGGCCAATGTACGGAATCGGGCCAATCGGCAAGCCATTGTGCTGCACCTTGACGTTCTTGAGCACAGGCTCGTTCACGACAACGCGGAAGTAGCCATGGTCGCGGTACAGGCCGCTGATTCCCACCGCCATGTCCTCGTCGAGTTTGTCGCGGTCATACGTCTTGCTGAATATGTTGATGTCCGCAAAACCCAGCGGAATGGCGATGGGCCGCGAATGGTGCATCGAACGGATAATCTTTTCCGCGGAAAAAACGTGGTTGCCCTGAATAATGATGTGACCAACCTTGACCTTTGCCCCTTCGTCGATGTTGAAAGTGAGGGAAACGGAGTTCGTGGCAGGAATGCGCTCGTAGGTCGGCTTCACCGTGGCAAACATGTGGCCGTGCTCGGCAAGCAGTTGCTGGATCACCACTTCGGCGCGTTTCACCTTGGTGGGATCGAAGCGGCTTTCGACCGAGAGATCGACCTTGCGATCCTTAAAGGCGTCCAGGATGTCGGATTCGGAAACGGATTTATTCCCCTTGTAATTAATGTTGCGAATCGTGGGCCGTTCCTGAACGTAGAAAACGATGATTTTCCCGTTGGGATTATCCGGACTGTTTTCCACTTCCAGCCGGATATCCTCGAAGAATTGCGTGTTCCACAGGGCGCGAAAGTCGCGGCGCAACGCGTCCGGATTGTAAGGGTCGCCAGGGCGCGAGAAAATGCGCGCCAAAAGCGTTTCCCGCTGAATGCGCCGGTTGCCGACAAATTCAATGCGCTCAATCACCGGCTGCTGGGAATTGGGTGAAGCAGGTTGCTGCTGGGTCGCGGGAAGCTGCAAGGCGCTCGCGGGATGCGAAAAAAAAGCGAGCAAACACCCGCACACCACTGCGATCAGCGATGTGGCGTGCAGACAAGATTTGCTCCGTGCGGCTCCAACGTGAATCAAAGCCGCGCTCCGCCTTCCAATGTTTTGTACTCCCCCTGCCAGACCGTCCCCACGGCTGGCATGCGCGTGTAGGATTCCTTAGTGAGCTACTGGGGTTGCTTCCACTACCGGACGGAAGCCCAAGCCATCAGTGGTGAGATAAATCTCAATGATTGCCGGGCGTTGGAGCCCGCCTTGGATCAACGCCTCCGAGAGCGGATCCTCGACGTACTTTTGAAGAGCGCGGCGTAACGGACGCGCGCCGTAATTGCGATCGGTGCAGGTCTTCTCCAGAATCCACTGGCGCGCCTCGGGCGTCATTTGAATTTGTACCTGGCGATGGACCAGCGTGTCGTTAATCTGGCTCACCAGCAAGTCAATGATGCGCGACAAATCATCGTCCGTGAGCGCGTTGAACAAAATCACTTCGTCCAGCCGGTTCAAGAATTCCGGATTGAACACCCGCTTGACCTCGGTCATCACGATGTCGTCCAGACTCTTCGCATGCGTATCTCCCAAGCCTGACTGGAAGCCCAACGTCGCCTGCTTTTGCAGAGCGCGGGCTCCGATGTTCGAGGTCATAATGATGATCGTGTTGCGGAAATCCACCGTATTGCCGAGTCCGTCGGTCAGCTGGCCATCCTCAAACACCTGCAACAGAATGTTGTAGACGTCCGGATGCGCCTTCTCGATTTCATCGAGCAGAATAATCGAATAGGGAGTGCGGCGAACGCGTTCCGTCAATTGTCCGCCCTCTTCGTAGCCGATATATCCCGGAGGCGCGCCGATCAGCTTCGATACCGAATGCTTTTCCATGTATTCGGACATGTCGAAGCGTACCAGCGATTTTTCCGTGCCGAACAAAAATTCCGCAAGCCGCCGCGCAACTTCCGTCTTTCCGACTCCGGTTGGACCGAGGAAAAGGAAGCAGCCGACGGGCCGGCCGGGAGCTTTGAGTCCCGCGCGGCTGCGGCGAATAGCGCGTGCGAGAGCCGTAATGGCCTTATCCTGGCTGATAACACGTTTGTGCAGCTCGTCTTCAATGCGCAGCAACTTCTGCTGCTCATCTTCCTTAATCGCGTTAACAGCCACGCCAGTCCAGCGCGCCACTACCTCTTCGATATCATCGCGCGTGACCGTGCCTGTGGATGAATCGTCTATCTTCAATTTTTCGCGAAGGGCGCGCAGATTCTCTTTTTCCTTGCGTTCCTCTTCGGAATAGAAACGCGCCTTCTCGAATTCGTGGTTGGCGATGGCCGTTTCCATGCGGTGCGTGATGAACTTTACCCGCTTCTGTGCTTCGGAGACTTCCTCAGGCAGCATCGCCTGGCGCAACTTGACGCGTGCGCCCGACTCGTCAATCAAATCGATCGCCTTATCCGGAAGGAAGCGGTCTGGAATATAACGGTTCGAAAGGTAGACGGCGTACTGGATTGCTTCGTCGGTGTAGGAAACGGCGTGGAATTTTTCGTAACGGTCCCGCACGCCCTGGAGAACGCGGATTGCCTCTTCCTCGTTAGGAGCGGAAACTTTCACGGACTGGAAGCGGCGCTCGAGCGAACGATCTTTCTCGACGGACTTGCGATATTCCCCCGGCGTGGTCGCGCCGATACATTGAATCTCGCCGCGGCTCAGTGCAGGCTTCAGAATGTTTGCCGCGTCGAGCGAACCCTCGGCCGAGCCTGCACCAACCAGCGTGTGCAACTCGTCAATGAAAACGATCGCGTTCTGGCTCTCCATCAGCTCTTTCATGATCGTCTTCAAGCGTTCTTCAAACTGGCCGCGGTATTTCGTGCCCGCAACAATCAAGGAAAGATCCAGCGAGAGTATGCGTTTGTCGGCGAGAAACGGCGGCACGTCCCCATCGGCAATGCGCTGCGCCAGGCCCTCGACGATGGCCGTCTTGCCGACGCCCGGCTCCCCGATCAGCACAGGGTTGTTCTTCGTGCGGCGGCAAAGAATTTGAATGGCCCTCTCAAGCTCACGGTCGCGGCCCACCAACGGATCCAGCGTGCCGTCCATGGCGGCCTGAGTGAGGTCCCGGCTGAATTCTGCAAGCAATGAAGTTTCTTTCGGTCGATTTACAGGCACTTTTTCACCCGCCGTGCGCGCAAGCTCCTCGCGCACCCCTGAAAGACGCAATCCCCGCTCTTGCAAAATCTCCGCGCCGAACGATTTCTCTTCACGCAGAATTCCTAACAGCAGATGTTCGGTTCCCACATGTTTGTGATTCAAACGTTCCGCTTCCTCCGCCGCGTAATTCAGGATGCGGCGGCACTCCTGGCTGAGGGGAACCTCGACCGAGGTCGAAATCCGCTCGCGCACCGTGATGCGCGATTCGATTTCCTTGCGTATGGATTCGATCGTGCCGTGCGCTCGCAGAAAACGATTGGCCAGCGCCTTGTCTTCCCGCAACAGGCCCAGTAGCAAATGTTCGGTCTCGATATAGGGACTGCCGTACTGGCTGGCCTCATATCGCGCGAAAAAAATCACGCGTCGAGCCTTCTCTGTATAACGTTCAAACACAGGTCACCCAAGCCCTCCCAGGGTAGAAGAATTCCCCGACGCGCCACGACATCCGGCGGGACGCGCAACAGATCCATCATCTAACATCAACAAACCGTGCTCCAGACGCATCACGCGACCCGCGCGTTGCGCCAAGGAAAGATTATGGGTTGCCAGAATAGAAGTCAGATGATGGGACCGGTGTAAGCTCTGCATGAGTTCGAAGATCGACTCCGTATTTTCCTCGTCCAGATCGCCCGTCGGTTCATCGGCCAGCAACAACTTCGGCTCAGTCACCAGGGCCCGGGCAATCGCGACCCGCTGCTGTTCCCCACCAGAGAGCTCGCCCGCTCGATGTTGCATCCGCTCCGAGAGGCCAACTTCACCCAGCCACCTGCGCGCCGTATCGAGCGCCGCGCTCGCTGCCTTTCCCTGAATCAACAGCGGCATGGCTACATTTTCGACGGCGGTGAAATCGGCCAGCAGCTGATGTCTCTGCCAGATAAAACCCACTGTCCGGCTGCGGAAGTCCTCCAACTCGCGCTCCGCAAACGCCCCCAGCGAATTTCCGCCGAAGTATACTGTACCGCTTGTTGGCGTGTCCAGCGCGGCCAGGATATGCAGTAATGTGCTTTTCCCAGAACCCGACGGGCCAACCAGAGCCACCATTTCCCCGGACGCGACCCCGAAGCTCACACCGGAGAGAGCGATAACTTCGACTGTTCCAGAATGGAATGTCTTCCGCAGACCCTCCACTCGCAGCAGCTCCGCGGAGTCGTTGTGCACAGGCGCACAGCCCATCTGCTCTGCTATTGTTCGGCTCGAAGTTGCGACTGGGCTCGTCATCACTATGGTTTCGTCACGCTCCATCTCGGGAGCTACTTAAACTCCTGTAATCCCCTGTCACTTCCCATGCCGAACTCAGCTCTACTTATCTCTTTGGATTCTGCGGCTTATCCAAAAGTCGCTTTCGGCTTGCCTTCGTAGCTCCAAGTTCTTGCACATTATGAGTGCAAAACTTCCGGTCTGCCGGAAATATACCGCTGAAATGCACCGTACACACTTCTATTGTAGCACGTTGCGTTTCAGCGCCCGTGTTTACGCGCGCACATTTGTGCGTGCATCAACTGTTCAGAGTCATGGGACTTTAGTTCTGGGAAACCGCCCTGCGTGACTTACTCCGCGCGCAAAATTTCAACCGGCAGCGTGCTGGCGGCGGCGCGAGCAGGGTAAATTGTCGCGGCGACACAGATGGCCAGCGCCGCGGCGGCGATCCAAATGGCATCCCAGCCGCTCGAATGAAACGGGACGTACGGAATCGAATAAATTTCGGGATTCAGCGGCACTAATTTCCAACGATTGGCGATCCAGGAGAGCGAATATCCGACAGCGAGGCCGATCGCCGTGCCGGAGACACCGACCAGCAGGCCCTGCAAGACAAATATATTGCGAACCTGAATGCGTCGCGCTCCCAAAGCCATCAGCACGGCAATATCGTGCGCTTTATCCGTGACCGTCATCGCCAGCACCACCAGCACATTCAATCCGGCAACGAACGTGATCAGGCCAATGAAAATGGCGGTGACCAGTTTTTCCAGGCTCATCGCGCGAAAGAGCGCTTGATTCTCTTCCATCCACGTAGTCGTGTGATAGCCGGCGCCTGCCTCGCGCATCAGCACCGTGGCAATTCCCCCTGCGTCATCAAGATTGTCCACGCGAACTTCGAGGAGACTTACAACGTCGCCGATCCCGGCGAGTTCCTGCGCATCCTGCAGCGTAATGAAAGCCCAATTGGCGTCGTAATCGTAAAAACCGGAATCGTAAATTCCCGTAATCCGAAATCGCCGTGAGCGCGGCAGCATGCCGAAAGGCGTCAGGCTTCCCTGCGGGCTCAGGACCGTGACGTAATCCCCTGCTTTGACCTTCAAATTATCCGCGAGGATATTGCCGACAAGAATCGCGGGGATGCCGCTGGAATCGGGCGTGAAATTATCATTGCCGTCCACCAGGTGACCAAGCGCTGAGTCCCAACGTTTTTCAAGATGCGGGTCGATTCCCTTCAGAACGACGCCTTCTGTTTGGTTACCCGCGGACAAAAGCACTTGGTTGTAAACGGCGGGAGTAATGGATTGCACGCCCGGCGTGGCGGCAAGGCGAGTCGTTAGGCTGCGATAATCTCGAATTCCCTGCGTGCCGTTCGGCTTGATGTTGATGTGAGCCGTCACGCCCAGCAAACGATTACGAATCGCCAGCCTGGAGCCTGTGTTCATCGCCAGCGCGATGACCAGCGTGGCGACGCCTGCTGCGACGCCCGCAATCGAAAGAAAAGTCACGAGTCTCAGCACCGGCGGCTTGTTTTTGGACCGCAGATAACGCCGCGCGACCATCCATTCGAAACTCATTTCGGCTCTTCATTCGCCGCTGCGGCGTCAGTGTCAGAATCCTTTTGAGGACGAAGCGTCGGAAACAGGATGACCTCCCGAATCGAACGCGAGTCCGTCAGCAGCATAATCAGGCGGTCGATGCCGACGCCTTCCCCTGCCGTGGGCGGCATGCCGTGGGCCAGCGCGCGAATGTAGTCCCAGTCCACTTCCTTCGGCACTTCCGCGCCGCCGGTTTCGACCTGCGCGCGAAAACGGCGCTCCTGGTCCGCCGGATCGTTGAGTTCGGAGAAGCCATTGCCCAGTTCCATGCCGTCGATGAACAACTCGAAGCGCTCCGTCAGCGACGGGTCATCTTTTCGGCATTTCGAAAGCGGAGAAATATCCGTGGGAAAATCATAAATAAAGGTAGGCTGAATCAGATGCGCTTCGGCGACCGCCTCAAAAAGCGCTCCAGTCAATTCTCCCGCGGAAGACTTTTCGGGGTCGCGAATTAAATCCAGCCTCTCGCCACGGGCAAAATGATTGTAGCGTTCGGCGATGCTGCGTGGGCCTTGCGATGTGCCCAGTTCATCGACGGACGGCGCGTTGCCCGCCGCGGCGGGCCAGAATTTGCCGATCGATTCCCTCATGGACAACGCTTCAAAATGGCTGAAATCGAGTTCGCGCTCGCCATATTTTATTCTTGTGCCGCCCGAAACAGCTTTGACAAGACCAACGAATAGCTCCTCCGTCAATTTCATCAGGTCGCGGTAATCGCTGTACGCCTCGTAAAATTCGAGCATCGTGAATTCCGGAGTATGGATGGCGTCCACGCCTTCATTGCGAAAATTGCGGTTAATTTCGTAGACGCGGTCAATTCCTCCCACGATCAGGCGCTTCAGATAAAGCTCCGGCGCGATGCGCATGTAAAAATCCACATCGAAAGTGTTGTGGTGAGTGATAAAAGGACGCGCCGTCGCTCCTCCCAGAATCGGGTGCATCATCGGCGTTTCGACTTCCAGATAGCCGCGCGCATCGAAGAAGTCGCGAATGTGGCGAATAACGGCCGCGCGCCGCAGAAAGATTTCGCGCGCGCGCTCGTTGACGATCAGGTCCAGGTAGCGGCGCCGGTAGCGCATCTCCACATCGGCCAATCCATGCCATTTTTCCGGCAGCGGCAGAAGCGCCTTCGTTAACAAAGTAAGTTTTTCGACCCACACCGTCAGCTCATTCGTTTTGGTCCGAAACAAGTGCCCGGAGACGCCGATGACGTCACCCATATCGAGCAACTGAAAAAGTTGAAACGCCTCGGGGCCAACCGCGTCCAGCTTGACGTAAATCTGCAGCTTCTGCCCTTGACCCTGAATGTGCGCGAAGCCGGCTTTGCCGTGCAGGCGAATCGTGAGAATGCGCCCTGCAGCCGTCACGTTCACCTTGGCTTCCTGAAGCTCCGCCGCGCTCTTCTCGCCGTGCGCCGCGACGATCTCCGGCGGTGTTTCCTTCCAATCGAATTTATGCGGAAAGGGATCGAAACCCAAACTTGCTATCTGTTCCAGTTTTTTCTGGCGTTGTAGAAGCTGGTCGCGCGGTTCGAATTCCAAGCAGCACTCCATTTCTCGGTGAGCCGTGCGCAGTATAGCGAGCGCCTTCGCAAACCGTCAAGGAATGGGAACCGCCGGGTAGCAACTTCGGTTTTGGTATCGACCCGAGACGATTCTTGCCGTCATTTCATGCTCGATGGAGTAATTGGTAGGGACAGCCGCTTGATGTATAGTGGCGGGCGCGGACCGGCTCAAAAGGTTTCCGTTGGGGGATACACAATGGGTCAGATCACCCGGTGCTCTAATCGCCTTTGGATATCTCTGGCTGTCGCGCTCGGCTTCGCGGTCTTCGCACTCGGCGCGTCGGCGCAGGTCAGCCCGGACTTGTTTTCCGGTTTGCGATGGCGCAACGTCGGCCCGTATCATGGCGGGCGCATCGCGTCTGTCACCGGCGTGATCGGCGAACCCGGCACTTTTTATGTCGGCCTGCCGCAAGGCGGGATATGGAAAACGACCAGCGGCGGTATGACCTGGTATCCGGTATTCGACCAGGTGACCGAGGTCGATAGCATCGGCGCCATCCAGGTTGCGCCCTCGAACGCCAACATTATTTACGCGGGCAGCGGGGACGCGGTGTCGAACTACGCCACGGGCAGCGACGGTAACGGCATGTACAAGTCTACCGATGCTGGCAAAACTTGGACCCACATTGGGCTGGAAGGCACCCTCAAGATCCCGAAGATCATTGTCGATCCCAAGGATCCCAATATTGTGATTGTCGTTGCCATGGGCGGCGCCACTGGCACGCAACGCGGCATTTTCCGCACGGACAACGGCGGCCAGACCTGGACCAACGTTTTGCATCCTGACAATGAAACCGGTGGCCGCGATCTCTCTTCGCCCTTTGACGACCCCGACGTAATATTTGCAACCACGGAGACGGACAACGGGGTCCCCCCTGCACGCGGCGGCAGCGCGGCTCCGGGTACCGGCGAACCTAGCCACACCAAACTGTACAAGTCCCTAGACGAAGGCAAGACCTGGACCGAGGTCACTTCCAGCCCGCTTACCACTGGCCGCATTGCCGTGGCTGTGGCCATGCACACCAAAGGGCAGCGCATTTATCTGATAGGCGCCGCTCAGCAGAATGCCTCCGGACTTTTCCGCTCCGACGATCAGGGTGCCACGTGGAAGCACATGGCTGCCGACGATCGGCGCATCTCCGGCAGGGATTACATCTGCGGCGTCTGGGTGGATACGCAGAATCCGGACGTCCTCTACACTCTGAGCACGGCCGGCTACAAGTCAACCGATGGCGGCGAGACTTTCATCCCCTTCAAAGGCGCTCCGGGCGGCGAAGACATGCACGACATTTGGATTGATCCCACCGACAGCAAGCGGATGCTCTTTGGAGTTGACCAGGGCGCGACCATTACTTTTGACGGAGGGCTTTCCTGGAGCAGCTATTACGCATTGCCGGTCGCTCAGCTGTATCACATCTCCACCGACAATCGGTATCCCTACTGGGTCATGGCCTCGCAGCAGGATACGGGCGCGGTCATGACCCGCACCCGCGGCGACGTCGGCATGATTTCGGAAGTCGATTGGATGCCGGTGCCTTCTTCCGAATTCGGCACGCTCACAGCCGATCCGCTTGATCCCAATATCATCTATGGCGTTGGTTACGGCGCTGCCGGGGGTGGCAGCGGTCTGGTGAAGATCGACCTGGCCGCCGGTCAATGGGAGAACGTCGCGCCAAATTTTGGGGCGGATGCGACAAAGTATCATTCGAGCCGCGATGCCTGGCGAAGAGTCGATCCGTTCGATCCGCATGCAATCTACACCGACATGCAGTGTCTGATGGTGTCGCGCGATCAGGCACATTCCTGGAGGGTCTTCAGCCCGGACCTCACTACCGAGAAGGCCAAGCCGCAGGTTCCGTGCGGCACGCCGGAAGCACCCGAGGCGGCATCACCTGCCGCAGCACCTGTCGGCGGACGCAGCGCCACCCCACCCCCGCCCTCAATCAGCGACTTTGCCATCTCCACCGTTCGCAAGGGCGTGTTTTGGACGGTGAGCAGCGATAGACAGATTTACAACACGATGGATAATGGCGCGCACTGGAACAATGTGAGCAACATTCCCGAAGACGCTGACGTCACCTTCAACACCATTGAAGCGGGACATACTGACATCAACACTGCCTACGTCTCCGGCCGACAGGAAGGTTCCGCACGCACCGGCCCGGGTGCCAACATCCCGTTGATATGGCGCACGCACGACGGCGGCAAGACCT
Organism: Candidatus Acidiferrales bacterium; assembly: GCA_050746905.1. Taxonomy (GTDB): domain Bacteria; phylum Acidobacteriota; class Terriglobia; order Acidiferrales; family UBA7541; genus DAHUXN01. The sequence goes on along the minus strand of JBOGNJ010000190.1, from coordinate 45,100 downwards.
GGAGCAAAATCGTCAACGGATTGCCCAGCGACGAGCCGACCGGAAGCTGGGTCAACGTGATCCGCGAGGATCCCAAACAAAAGGGCTTGCTCTTCGCCGGCACGGAGACCACCGTCTACGTGTCGTTCGATGACGGCGACCATTGGCAATCGCTGCGCCAGAATCTGCCCAGCACCTCCATTCGCGACATGGTCTTTCACACCGACGATCGCATGAGCGATCTCGTGATCGGAACCTACGGCCGCGGCATCTACGTTCTCGATGACACCACTCCTCTGCGCGAGATCGCCGTCAAGTCGCAGGCGATTGCGGCCGCGCCGGTCTATTTTTTCAAGCCCGGTAATGCCATACGCGCGCGCATAAGCGATAACTGGGACCAGCCCTTCAATCCCGAGTTGCCGCACGCGCCTAACCCGCCCTATGGCGCGATCCTCTACTACCACCTGAGTGGCCCGCCCTCGGGCGAAATAAAACTGCAGGTCTTCGATGCAGAGGGCAAACTCGTCCGCACCATGTCGAGCATTCCGCCCGTGCTTCCCAAGCGCTGGCCCTATCCCGAATATTGGGTCGCGAAGGGTTCCGAACTGGCCTTGCCGACCAAAGCGGGCACCAACCGCGCCAATTGGGACTTGCGTTACGACGATCCGCCGGCGTTCAACCTGGACCTTGAAAATCAGATGAACGTGGCGCCGGGCGGATTTGTCACCCCTGGTCCCCACGGACCGCAAGTCATCCCCGGCGTCTACACGCTGAAGCTCATCGTGGATGGAAAGACTTACACCCAGAGGCTCACCGTTCACAACGATCCGCGCGTCGGCGAGAGCGCCAGGGTCATTGCCGAGCTGCGCGCCAAGAACAAGCTCATCTTGTTGGCGTACCAGAGGTCTAAGGACTCCGATGCCGGCAACTCGGAAGTGTTGGCCCTACGCCGGCAGGTGGCATCGTTAAGCGCCAATCAGCTTCCCGCCGATGTGGCCGAGGCGAAAAAGAATATTGGCGCCAAACTCGCCGCATTTGGCGGTGTCTCCGCCGACCGCACTGGGGCCTTCGTTGGTGGAGGCCGCCGTCGCGGCGCGCCCACTCCAGGCGCGCTCGTGCCCTTCAATACCCTGAACGGCAGCTTCAATGCCATTGTCAGCACGTCGCAGGTCGGGCTGGATGAAGCGCCGACGCAGGCCCAGATTGATACCTGGGTAGCCGACTGCAAGGAGTACAACGCTACCGTGGCGGCATGGAAAAAAATGCAGTCGCAGGATCTGGTTGGCTTCGATGCTCTTCTCGGCAAGAACCATCTGAATTCGCTGCGGGTGTCTCCCACGGCGCTGGCGGATCCGCCCTGCACTTTCACCCCGTCGGCCGCGCCAGCAAAGGCGTCAGTCAAGAAATAGCGTAGGCCCTCCAATTCGTGCCGAGCCTCAAGCTTTGCCGGCAGTAACGACCAGAACTTTCCACCTGGTTCGTATCAGCAGCCTTACCCAGCGACTAGCTGTCGCGTCTCTTGCTTCCTCGGGGACATCTGATGCGACAATGTTCATCATGCGATACCGTCGAAGAGGCACTCCGCGACTATCGGCACGTGAAAATCGGTGCAACCCGTGCAGAAATAGAGAAGTACCTTGTTAGAGGAGCTTTAAGCTTTCCGTTAAAAGCGGGTGTGTGTACAGAGGATGTGATGATATTCATCTGGACATTGATTTCAACTGAACGAATCACGGCGAGGCATGCTCTCTCCCAATGAACTCATCACAGATTTCTAAATTGACTTTGGGGTATCCCGCGAAGGACTAACGATGATTAAGATCTGTGAGGAGCGTCAACTGCTTCTCAAGTTGACCGGCCCACGCCTCCTTCAATGCTTCAAAGAACTGCAACGTTCCTTCGGTACGCTTTGTTTTGTCCGTCTTCCACAAAATGCCCAAAAACCTTTCCGTTCCATATAGCACACTCTTTCAAGGAATCCGCGGCGCTCCCCTAATCTGTTATAATGCGCGACGAATTCTTGGGGTTATTCGTGCTCGGACGAAAAAGGCAAAATTCATTGAGTTCGCGAAGCTCGGTAAAGAAAGACTGGGCAGCTTGGCTCCCCCAGGAAAAGCACTTCTTTTATAAGAGCGTGGTCCGCGAGTGGGAGGACGCTTACGCCGTCCTTTCCGTGGCGCTCAATGAAGCGTTGTCTCACCGTGATCGCGGAGAGCTCGTGTCGGCTCGCGAGGCCGTCGAAATGGCGGGCGCGGTGGTGAACCGGCTGGCGCAGCCGCTCTGCGCGGCTTATCGAATACTCGAGAAACGCGGGCGGCAGTTGGTTGTCGCCCCGGCTGTTAATTCCCTGAATCCACAATTTTTCCGCAGCGAAGCTGCCAAACAGAATGCCACTTGGAATCAACTGCTCCATCGGATTCTTTTCGGGAGCCGTTCGAGGTATTTGCATAAGCTGCGTGTTCTGGGGATGACGGTCGACGACGCAACGGCGCTTTTTCAAGAGATTGCCGCGGAACTGGCCCAGGGAATACAGATTCACCCGCAAGAATCCTGGTCGACCCTCGACAATTTGCACTACGATTTGAATACTTGCCTGCGCGAATCGATCGTGATGCTAAAGTCTTTTCTGCGTGTCTTGCCAGATGCGAGTCTCGATAGCCTCCGAAATGACTGGAAGGCTTCCATCTCTCCGGTTCGAAGCCGCGTTCGTCCCAGACTTTCGCGGGTTTCCTCCTAGACGTGCGGACAGATTCCGATGACAATGGATGGGCAGCCGGACGCGCTGCATCGTTGGGCGGGATATAAATCGGGACGCCGGTGATTTGCTACCGCCGGTGCTTCCCGGGAACATCTGAGTACAACTTCTAGAACAGGCGTCGCATCGGAAGAACAGGTGCGCCGCGACGGGTATCGTGGCCCGAACGAGGCGAGACGAAAACGGAGAGCTGCCGGAAGCGGATGCGCTCCGGCTCGCACAACAGGGCGACGCGGCGGCGTTCGAGCGGATTTACCAGCTTCATAATCGCCGGGTCTACTCACTATGCTTGCGGATGGTTGGGAATACGGCGGAAGCAGAGGACCTCACTCAGGAAGCGTTTCTACAACTGTTTCGCAAAATCGCCACGTTCCGCGGAGAGTCGGCGTTTTCCACCTGGCTTCATCGCCTGGCAGTCAACGTGGTGTTGATGAGGTTGCGAAAGAAAACCGGTTCGGAAACTTCCCTCGAGGAGGTCACGGAACCGGACGAGGAGACCGGCGGCCCGCGCAGAGACTTCGGCGGACCCGATCTAGGATTGAGCGGCTCCATCGATCGCGTGAATTTGCAAAGGGCGATTGACCAGTTGCCGGCCGGTTATAAGTCTATATTTGTTTTGCATGATGTGCAGGGTTACGAGCATAACGAAATCGCGGAGATCATGGGCTGTTCGATTGGGAACTCGAAATCCCAATTGCACAAGGCGCGAATGAGACTCCGGGATCTGCTGCACGAACGGGAAAGAGCCAGGGCCAGGGAAGAGCGCGAAGCTTTCAAGCGCGATGTCGTGCCCGAGGAATAAAGGTCATGTCTCCGATGAATTGCGAGAAGTTTTGGGAACTGAGTGAGCAATGGATGGATGGCGAACGACATGCCGACGCGGTGTCGCATACCGTAGCATGCGGCCGCTGCCGGACGCTGATCGCGGACCTGGAAAGCATCCGTCAGGCTAGCTCCGCTCTCGCGGCTGCCGAAGAGCAACCATCCGCGCGCGTCTGGCTGGCAATTCGAGCGCAGTTGGAGAAGGAAGGCCTGATTCGCCCCCGCCGCGCCGGATGGCAGGAGCGATTCGCGGCGTTTGGAGCTTTCCGCCCCGCGCTTGCTGGAGCATATCTGTCTCTTGTCATAATTGGATCCGTGGCGCTTAGCTGGCACGCCAACACAAACACTCGTCTTCAAGATCAGGCCGCTTGGTTGAGTCACACACAGGCGGCGATGGCTCCGCTGGAGGCTGGGTTGGCTTCCGCGGAAACGACCAATCTTCCGGCCATGAAGGCGCAAAGTCCGGACGTCACGGCCACGCTGAATCACAACCTCGCCATTGTTGACAATATGATTTCAATGTGTGAAAAGAGCGTGCGCGAAGATCCCCAAAACGAAATGACCCGCGACTACCTGTATACGGCCTATCAGCAGAAAGCGGATTTGCTTGCCACCATGGCCGAGAGCGAGGAACGATAATGGCATCCTCTTTGATTTCGAATCCCATGTGGCGAACGGCCGGTGGCTGTGCGGCGATATTGCTGCTCGGCGCGGCTCCCCTGTACGCCCATCACCTCGAAAAACAATTCACGGTTCAACCCCATCCTCTCATTACGCTGCACAATCCGAGCGGCACGGTCACCATCTCGTCATGGGATAAGTCCGAAGTGATGGTTGTCGCCGATCATGCAAGCCAGAAAATCGAAGTGGATGCGGAACAAAATGGAAATCGAGTGGACGTTGTGACCCACCAGCTCTCCGAGCAAATCGCCCCCGACGAACTTCGTGCAAATTATGTGATCACTGTCCCGGAAGATTCGGAGCTGCAGATTCACAACGATTCCGGCACTGTGGGTGTTTCAAGGATTCTCGGCGACATGAACGTCGAGACGGTGGCCGCGGGCGTGGACGCCCAAGATATCGGCGGATATCTCGTAGTTCAAACCGTCGGAGGCGATTTCGCGTGCATGCGCTGCAGCGGGCGCATTGAAGTGCATTCGATCAGCGGCGACGTGCGGCTTGTCGATGATCACAGCTCGAGCATTTTCGCGCAGACTTCCACCGGCAACATCGTTCTTGATGGTGATTTCCTGCCGAATGGCATCTACCGCCTGAAGAACTACAGCGGCGCAATCAATGTGCAGTTTTCACGCGGCGATTCGTTCGACGTGAGCGCCACTTCCCTCTACGGCAAGGTGGACAATCAAGCCACGTTAATACCTCCCCGTCATCCCAACCAACGGCCGCCGCGCGGTTCTCGCAGTTTGTTCGGCAGTTTCAATCAAGGCCGGGCAAAGCTCGAACTGTCGTCGTTCAATGGTACAATCAACATCCATAAGCGTGACTAACGCACCCAACCCTGCCCACAAAGTTTTTTCCACCGGAGCGCCTTCACCGAATACGCGCATCAATCGCCGGTTAATCGCGTTGACTGGCTTCATGGGCTGCGGGAAATCCACCGTCGCGCGCCTGCTCGCGCGTCAGATTGGTTGGGTCCATGCGGATCTCGATAAACACATCGCCGAGCACGCCAACATGGCGATCTCTGCCATTTTTGCTCAGCTTGGCGAGCCTGCATTTCGCAAGATCGAGCGCGAAGCGTTGAAACGAATCCTCGGCGAATCCATCGAGTCGTCGCGTCCCACCATTATCTCCCTGGGCGGCGGCACAATGGCCCAGGCGCAAAACATCGAAGCGCTGCGCCAGGCAAGCTGCCCCACGGTATGGCTCGATTGCCAGATTGACGAACTGATCAGGCGCTGCTCGCACATCACGGACCGTCCCCTCTTCCGCGACGAAACAAGCTTTCGTCAGCTCTACGCACAGCGCTTGCCGTTTTACGAATTAGCCGAGCATCGCGTGGAAAGCGCCGTGGAACCGCTCCGCGTCGTCCAAAACATCATCGCCCTCGGCATATTGGAAGGAGTCCCCACGTGAGTCGATTCACGGCAATTACTCTTCGATGCGTTCTGGCGTTCGGCGCCATCATTTTGCTGATGCCTCTGGCCTGGTCTCAAGCGCTCGCTCCCGACAAGGGCAAGTTCCGCGACACCGTCAACGGAAAACAAGTGGGCAGCGAGGAATTCGAAATAGCCTCGAACGGCGGCGATTGGGTGGCGCGCGGCACGTCAGATGTGAAGACTGCCCACGGTCCGCAAACGCATATCACTTCCCTGCTGCGTCTTCGCGGCAATGGCGCTCCCCTGCATTATGAATGGTCAACCACGGCCGGCTCAAAAAAAGCGACCGCGTCGATCGATTTCGATAACGGCACGGCCACCGTTCATTTGGTGCTCAATGGCGGAAAACCGTTCACGCAACAGTTTTTCTTCAATACGCCCGTCGTCGCCATCCTTGACGACAATCTCTATCATCAATACGCCATCCTCGCGGATCTCTATGATTGGTCGAAGAAGGGGCAACAGACTTTCCCCGTTTTCATCCCGCAGGAAATGACTCCGGGAACGATCACGGTCGAAGCGCTCGATCCGGCGAATCGCGACGGGAAAAACTTGCAGCGGCTAAAGGTCCGCAGCCAGGACTTGGAGATTACTTTGTATCTCGACGGGAAACGCCTGGTCCGGGTTGAAGTTCCCAGCGCGAGTGCGGAGATCATTCGGGAATAAAATACCTCACCTGCAAATGGAAAGGCCCGGATCTGCAAATCCAGGGCCTTTTTTATTCTCGAAAAATCCGGACTCAGAGCGCCGCAGCCCGCGTCCTCGCGGGACGTTCCGCCGGCGCTTCTATGGTCACGGCTATCTTCATCTCGGAGCCCTGACGGACCACGGTCAACGATATATTTCTCTGCTGGCGCTCTTCCCGCAAGTGCTCGCGCAAATCATCGACTGTCTTTATCGCGGCCCCATCTACATGCGTGATTATATCGCCCGCTTTCATTCCCGACTTGGCTGCGGGACTGCCTGGCGTAACTTCGCGAACCAAGACGCCTTCGCCGCCCGGAACATGGAAGTAGGTCCCCAGTTGTCCGCTGACATCCTCCGCCTGAACGCCAAGCACCGGCGTCATGTTCGGAAAAATTTCCGGCATGCTGAACTTGAAGTTGAAATTGCGCTCCGGAAGCGCTTCCCTAAGCCGGCTCTCCACGCTTCGCGCATTATTTCCAACTTGAACGTTCAATTTTTCGTTTTGCCCATTGCGGGAGACCTCAATCGCCACCGATCGCCCGGGAGGTGTCTCACGCACAAGCCGTCGAAATTGCACTGTTCCTTCCACTACTTGGCCATCGTATTCCAGAATCACGTCTTTTGCCTCCAGGCCGGCCTTGGCGGACGGACTGTCCGGCAAAACATCGGAAACAATCACGCCCTCGGGCCGAGGCAGCTTGAGTTCCTTTGCTTTCTCCGGGGTGACCTCGGCGATTTCCACTCCCAGCCAACCGGTGTCCTCGCTCGCATCCGATAATCCCGGTGCTTGCGCGAAAAGTTGTTGTGCCTGCGCGGCAGCCTCTTGCGTCTCAGCGGCAATCCCCGCCCTCTGCGCATACAGCCGCGCCGTAAGTTTTTCCAGGTCTGCCCGGTTCGTCACTCCATTCTCTGCCATTTCTTTAGCCACCTCCCGCTGAATCTCTCGTGCCCTTGTCCGCATCTTCTCGGCTTGCGCCCTCAAATCCTCCTGCTGCCGCTCCGTGTCTTTTTGCCATTGAGCTTGATCCACTGCTGCTGCCGTCCCCTGGCCGTCAGCCGCGACAGTCGATTGTGATGGAGCAGCCGCGGGCGTCCCCGCAGTCTGTGTATGGGCGCCCACGGCGAAAACACCCAAAGCCACTGTCGCGAAAGCCCCCTGTTTGATATACGTCATAACGCTCATATTTGTTCTCCGTTGCTGAATTTTCCTGCTCAGCTAAACTGTTGGACGCCCTTGCACCAATCGAATGCCGCCATTTACCGTGCTCATCGAGATATCGCCGCCGCCATCCCCCAGCTGCCCGCGAAACCTCCGCGGGTTGTAGGCGCTGAGTGTGCGCAATGCGAAGTCGGAATGAAAATCGCCATTCCGATTGGCTACATTGATTTCAGCGTTGGCATCCGGAGGCAACGAGAGCACGACCGAACCGTTTACCGTGGCCAGTTGAATCGGACCGCCCTGTGGAAGTCGTTTCAACTCGAGCCGCACGTCGCCATTAGTGGTTCGCGCATTGAAGCGGCCGTCGCTGTCGAGCACTTCGACACTTCCATTGATGGAGTCGAGCGTCCCTGTGCCGGAAACTCCCCGCACATGCACATCGCCGTTCACGGTATCCACGTTCGCCAATTGCACGCGATAAGGCACTCTGATGTGATATTCCACGGTGACTTCGACGCCGCTCCCTTCCGGATAGTGTGTGCTCACGTCCATGTGCTCGCCGTCCGATTGCACGCTGATCTGCACGCGGTCCAGATCCTCTGAATTGTGCAGCGCAGTCTTCACGGCGCGCACTTCCACTTGATTGCGATCCCATCCATCCACTTGCACTGAGCCATTCACGTTTGCGAGCGAAAACATTCCGCCGGGCTGCAGCGGATACGTCTGGTCGAATATTTTCGTGGACGCGGATGCCGGCAAAGCAGCGAAGACAAGCATGGCCATCAACGCGAGAGGAAGCCATGCGGCCCGTTGTGCGCGGGGAAAAATCGATTTTCGAATTACTGGAATTGCCAGGTCGTTTAGCCGGGTCGTCACTCGAGTCATCACCAGTCTCCTGAACTCTAGAATCGTACTCGGGCCCGTGTTGAAAGAATGTTGAAAGAACTTATCCCGTTTCTCCGCATCAATTCTGTGGCGGAGGAGGCGGTGGCATCGGAATCTTCATGTTCGCCAAATCCATCTCAAGCTGCCGGCGAAGCTTGTCCATTTGCAGCTTCAACAGGTCCCTCTGATGTTTCTCTTCATTTGAATCGTTCAGCACCAGGCGGATGTTGCCCGAAACAGTGCGCAGCACAAGCGGCGCGCCTCCGCCGTTCAGCTCGCCTGCCGCGCGGACAGCGTGGCTGCCTTCATCCGGCTCGCCGTAAGTCACTTTCAGCGGAAACGCAGGGTCGATGATGACGCGATGATCGCCGCCGAGTTCAACCTGCGCATCAACGGTAACGGGCAGCAGCTTCGGAAGATAAACGACAATGTCGCCTTCGCCCGCCGCCAGACGGCAGGGAGTCGTGAGCTTCGCGTCCGGGCCAAACCACGCCGTAATGCCGCCCGACCCCGTGGATGCGCGCACGGAATTTTCAACCTGCATCAGATAAACGTTTCCCGCGCTGGTCTGCAGTTCCGTGGGGCCGGAAGCGTGAACGATCCGAATCCCGCCACCGCCGGTGCGCGCACGAATCAACCCAGAAACTTCTCCAACATCGATCTGGCCGCCGCCCGTGCTCACGATCAATCCGCCGCCGGAATGCTCCAACGAAATATTCCCGCCGCCGGTTTCAAGTTTGCCCACGCCGCCGATGGAAGCCACGTGAATGTGTCCGCCGCCGGTGCGCAAAACCGCCGTGCCGGCCACGGGGCCCACCGTAATATTGCCCCCGCCCGTCGTTGCCACCAGATCATTTCCCGCGTTCTTCACGGAGATGTGCCCGCCGTCCGTGACCAGCCTCGCCGGCCCTCCGATTTCCCCCGTGGATATATTTCCGCCGTTGGTGCCTATGGCCACGTGCCCTTGGACATCACCAAGGCGCACATTGCCGCCCTGCGTCGAAATATCCAGGTTGTAATTCCGAGGAACGGCCACTTCGAACGTCACCGAGAGATGCTGTCCCCAACCGTGATGCGGCGTGCGTCCCAACAGCAGCACTCCATCCTTCGTGTTGCGCGCAAGCAGACTGAAGCCGTCCAGAATTCCCCGCGCGTTCGAGTCGTTCGAATCCACTTCAAGGTGTACGCGATAATCGACCGTCGGCGAGTCATGCGTGGTGATCCGAATGTCACCTTCATCGGCGATCAGACGCAAACGCAGGCCGGCGCTCGTCGAAAGCTGGCCGGTCTTATCGGCGGATAACCGATCCGAATGGTTCGTTGCAGCTCGCGACCCTCGCTTCCCTTTCGCGGACGCGGGAGATGCGAATGCCAGCAGCGCGGCCAGCGTCAACACGCCGCATCGCCAATATCGTTGCCGCAGCGCGCCTCTAGCTCCCATTTACTTCTGCCCCGCTGGAGTCTGCTGAATTGCCGCCGCGCTTTGCAGGCGAATATAGTTGTTAGGATCGGTGCGCATGCGGTCACGGAGAACAGTGAACGCCTGAGGATCGGAGAGCAGCGCGCCACGCGCGGAAAATGCGCGCAGCGAGTTGATGGCCTCCACGCGAACCCCAATGTTCGCATCCTTAACCAAAGCATCGAGCATCGTCTGCACCACTTGCTGATTCGGCTGCGTATCGGTCAACGCCTCAAGCGCCTTCAACCGCACAGCAGCGTTGCGGTCACCGCGCACGGCCTGGCACAGCGCCTGCTGCACGTCAGGATCATTTGCGCGAGTCCTCAGCAGTTCCACCGCGTTGATTCGCACGTCCGGACCGAATCGGCGGTTGTTGTGCAGAACATACAGAAGCACCTGCTTCACTTCTTTATCATCAACGGTGCCCTGAACGATCACTGGTCTCTCGGTCGTCATCTGCACTTCCACCCGAGGCGGACGATTGTCGTTTGTCGGAGTCCAATTGATTCCGGAAACAGCCGCGGTCTGCAATTCTTGATTGTCCATCGCCATCGAGTCCAGAGTTGCTGGCGGTCGCGATGGGGAGGAGGAAGTTCCTGTCTGTGACCGCCACGGCGTCAATGTGCCGACGGAAAAACCGATCAGCAGCAACATCGCCACGCTGGCCGCGGGATGCAACGCGAGCCAGTGTGCGGGGAAAATGGATTCGGCCCAGCGCGCAAAAATACTGCGATGATCCATCTCATCGAGTGAATCCTCGAACCGGTTGCGGCAGCTCGACAATAAAGCGGGAGAAGGCTCCGGGCGCTGCTGCGACGCCAAAATTTCCAGCATGCGTCTCTCCGCGGTCAGCGCCGCAACGCATCGCGAACAACTGTCCAGATGCTCTTCGAGCGAATCGCGTTCCGCGCCCTCCAGCTCGTCCAGCGCGAAAAGCATGATCTGCGACTCGAATTCCGGACACGCTTGCCGGCCGGAGTTTGGATTGAATTCCTGCTGCATGGATTTCTCCTCGTTTACCTCATGCCGTCCAGGCTGGCGCGCAATTTGCGCGTCGCGCGGAACAGCGAGTTCTTCACAGTCTCTTCCGAAGTGCCGAGCATGTCGCCAATCACTCGCAATTTCAGTCCCTCGTAATGCTTTAGCTCGAAAACCATTCGTTCCCGCGGCGAAAGTCCGTCGAGCGCCCTGTTAATGTGCCGGCCCAATTCCTGCCCCAAAAAGTGACGTTCCGGATTCGCAGCCGATCGATGCTCGGTTTGCTGGTCGAAAAAATCGGGAGCCGCGCCCTCGGCATCCGCCGGTTCAGGAGCTTGTTCCTCGCGCCTCGTGTTCTTCCGGCGCAGATGATCCAGGCACACGTTCGTCGCAATCCGGTAAATCCATGTATAAAAACTGCACTCGAACCGGAAGCGCGACAGGTTCCGGTAAGCACGCAGAAAAACTTCCTGATAGATGTCGCGGGCGTCCTCACTGCCGCGAAGCAGGTTCAGCGCCAGCCGCAGCACGTCGCGGTCGTAGCGGCGAACCAGTTCCTCAAAAGCCGGCCGATTGCCCGCTTGCGCTTGCCGGACCAGGACCTGTTCATCCGCTTTCTGCACCGCGCGGTACCCCGCACCCCCTTCGAGCGCCGCACTGATTCCCATCGAGTTCATAGCCGGATGCGACTTGCCTGTGGTGGGGCCTGGTCGTCTTGCTTATTTCTTGGCGAATCCGCCGGCTTGACCACGTCTCTATCCACATCCGGTTAGACGCTGGCTATCCTCCCAGGTGAGCACGAATATGGCTTAAGATATTAGCGCGAAATGCGCTCCCCCAGCCGGATCAGCCCGTACACCGCCACGCATATGGCGAAATCCAGAGCCATGCCGAAATCGATTTTGCGGGTTTTATGGCGCAGGCCGGCGGGGAGATGTGCGAAAAGCGAAAAAAAATAAATGGCATTGCCGGCTAGAATCGCCGCCAGGTACTCAATCCATCGCCGCAGCCCGGTTCCCAGAAATTGCGCCATTTTCGTTGCGCCTAAGCATCCGCCCTGATGCTTCGCGATTCATAAATAATAGGACGTGCGCATGCCCTTAGTAAAATGTTATGCCGTACGCTGGTGACGGATGAATTTGAATCTCAACACCGCCGTGACGTACCTGAAGGGCCTGGGCCCGCAGCGCGCCGCCTTGCTGGCCGAGCGCGGCATCACCACTGTGGGCGATCTGCTCTCCTACTTGCCCTTCCGCTACGAGGATCGTATCCATTTCACGCCCATCGCCGAGCTCGTGCCCGGACAAATCGCCACAGTGCGCGCAGAAGTTGTCAGCGGCAGCCTGATGCGCTTCGCGCGGCGGAGTGGCGCCATGTTTCACCTGCTCGTTCAGGATGGGAGCGGCAAACTTGCCGCGCGCTTTTTTCACGGAGGTTACCTGAATGGGAAACTGAAACCAGGCCAGCCTCTCGTGATGCACGGTAAGGCTAGCCTCGATCCCAACCGGCCGCTGCGCACAGAGATGATCAATCCGGAATTCGAGTTGCTGCGCCAGGGCAATCGTTCCGCGGATTCCACCGAGGTTGGCCGGATCGTTCCCATATACGAAGCCATCGGCGATATCAGCTCACGCATGCTGCGGCGGATTATTTATGCCGCTCTGCAGGAATTCCAGGGTGACGTTCCCGATCCGCTGCCTGCCGACGTGTTGCGCCGCTATGCGTTTCCTTCACGCCGCGACGCGCTGATTGCCATTCATTTCCCTCCCCATGATGTGAATGTCGAAACCTTGAACGCGTTCCGGAGTCCTGCTCAGGTTCGCATGATTTTCGAGGAATTTTTCCTTTACCAGCTCGGCCTCGCCGTCCGGCGGCAACACGAACAGCAACGCGCCGGCATCGCCATGCGCGTCAGAGAAGAGCCGATTCGCCAGGCCCTCAAGCGCATTCTTCCCTTCAAGCCCACGGGCGCGCAGAAACGCGTGCTTGCCGAAATCGTCGGCGACCTGGAAAGATCCACGCCGATGAACCGCCTGCTCGAAGGCGACGTGGGCAGCGGCAAAACAATCGTGGCGCTCGAAGCCGCGACAGTTGTCATCGAAAATGGCTATCAAGTCGCCCTAATGGCGCCCACGGAAATTCTCGCCGTCCAGCACTACCTTTCGGCGCGGCGGATTTTTGCGCCTGCCGGCTACTCCGTGGAACTGCTCGTCAGCGGAATGAAATTCAGCGACAAAACGCGCACACTCGAACGCATCGCTTCCGGCCAGGGACAATTCGTCGTGGGCACGCACGCGCTGATCGAAGATCGCGTGGCGTTTGCGAACCTTGGCATGGTGATTATCGACGAACAGCACCGCTTCGGCGTGCTTCAGCGCAAGCGGCTCTCTGAAAAAGGGGCCTCGCCGCACGCCCTGGTAATGACCGCAACTCCGATTCCGCGCACTTTGGCTCTCACTCTTTATGGCGATCTCGAACTCTCGGTCATCGACGAAATGCCGCCCGGCCGCACTCCCATCGAAACGCGCTGGAGCGCCGACGCGCAGCTTCCGGGAGTCTGGGAATTCGTTCGTCGCGAAGTGGCCGCGGGCAGGCAGGCCTACATTATTTATCCGGTGATCGAAGAATCGAAGCAGGAGCTGAAAGCGGCGACTGCCGAATACGAGCGGCTCTCGAAATCAGTTTTCCCGCAATGGAAAGTTGGGCTGCTTCACGGCCGCCTGCGCAGCGACGAAAAAGATGACGTCATGGAACGGTTCCGCCTTAACGAACTGCAAATTCTGGTCGCGACCACCGTCGTCGAAGTCGGCGTCGATGTCCGCAATGCCACCTTGATGGTGATTGAACATGCGGATCGTTTCGGACTCGCGCAGCTTCATCAGTTGCGCGGCCGCATCGGTCGCGGCTCGGCAAAATCGTATTGCATTCTTGTCGCGCCAAAAAACATCGCCGGAGAAGGGCGCAACCGCCTCGAAACGCTTGTCGCCACCACCGACGGCTTCCAAATTGCCGAGCACGACCTGAAACAGCGAGGTCCCGGGGAATTCTTCGGCACCAAACAGCATGGAGACGTCGCCTTCCACATCGCTCATCCGTTGCGCGATCACAAACTTCTCGAACAAGCACGCGCCGAGGCGTTCGCGCTCATCGAAGACCGTGCCCGCGAGCCTGAGATGGCGAAACTCTTCACGTACCTCGGGCCCGCGTGGCAGAAACGCTTCCAGTTGGCATCGGTGGGATAAATCATGCGTGTAATCGGTGGAAAATTCGGCAGCCGCCGCCTGCGCACTTTGCGCGGGATGGAGTTGCGCCCCACGAGCGACCGCCTGCGCGAAACGCTCTTCGATATTCTGGGCCCGACCGTTGAGGATTCCCTGTTCTTCGACGTCTTTGCCGGAAGCGGCGCGATCGGAATCGAAGCGCTCAGCCGCGGAGCGCGCCAGGTCATCTTCATTGAGCGGCACGGACCCGCGGCGAAATTGATTCGCGACAATTTGAATTCGCTCGGCATCAAAACCGGCGGCGAAATCCTCGCGATGGATGCGATTCAGGGGCTGGAACGATCAGCTTCGCGGCGCACCCTCGCCGATTTCATTTTTCTCGACCCGCCGTATGCGCTCGCCGCGGATTATCTCCGCGTGTTGGATTTTCTCGATGGCTCGCATTTGCTCGCGCCGCGCGGAATTGTAATCGTCGAGCATCGCAAGAAAATGGAACTTCCGCTGCGGTTGGATCGGCTGGAGTGTTCCCGCACAGTTGAGCAGGGCGATTCGGCCTTGAGCTTTTATCGCCTGGCCATGGCCGCATAATCCGCATAAACCAGCGCCAGCCAAAGCACGACTTAGCTCGACAGCACGGCGATCAGCTTCGAAATGTCGCGCTCGATGTTGTAAACGTGCGGCGAAATGCGAAGCGCGTTTTCTCGCAAACTGACAAATATCTGCGCGTCGCACAACTTTTGAAAAAGCTCCGGCGTCCGTTCCGGCCTTCGCGCCGCCACGCAGACGTACGGGCCTCGTTTTTCCGCCGCGCTGGGACTTGCCAACACACAGGTGTCTCGCGGCAAACGCTCAATCAGTTGCGCCATCAGAGTTTCATTGTGCTCGGCGATGGCTTTCACGCCAACGCGCTCGATAAATTCGAGTGAAGCCTGCATCGCGGAAACATTCGAAAAATTGGCCGTCTCAGCCGCGTCCCAACGCCGCGCTCCCGCGGCCGGTTTCAGTTTATCCAGAGGCAACGAATGGAACTTTCGCGCGCCTTCCAACGCCATCCAATAGAAAGGCGCAGGCCGCAATTTCTCCATTGCCTCGCGGCGCGCCCAAAAAAAGCCCGTTCCATACGGACCAAGTAGCCATTTGTATCCGGAACTCACGGCGAAATCCGCGCCCGTCTCGCGTAAATTGATCGGGATCGCGCACGCGCACTGGCTCAAGTCGAGCAGGAATGTCACATCCGCTTTTCGGCACGCGGCCGCAAGCCGCGCCGCATCCAAGCACGAACCATCATCGAAGCGCACCAAACTGGCGGAGACCATGCGCGTCCGAGGCGTAATCTGTTCGATGTAATCCTCTGCCGCGATAAAGCGGTCGCGAGGCGCCACCACTTTCACGCGAACGCCGCGCGCTTCTTCCAGCGGCATAAACGTCGAAAAGTGCGCCGGAAATTCTCCCCGGCCTACCAAAACCTCGTCATCCGGTTTCCAATCGAAATTCGCCGCCACCGCGATCATGCCGCTGCTCGCGCCGGAGGTGATCGCGAATTCTTCAGGCTCGCCGCCCAACAATCCCGCAAGCAGCGCGCGCACACGATCCGGCAAACCGAAATAAACACTGTCCGGCATCCGATGCGGCAATTTTTTCCATTCGAGCGCGGCCTGCGCGGCCCGGGCCGACGCCAGCGGCAGCGGGCCCTGCCCCGCGGCGTTCAAATAAGTGACACCTTCGAATTCCGCGAATTCAGAGCGACAGTCCAAACGACCCTCCAGAATGCCCTAGAAATGTCCGCGCAAGTCGCGAAAACTGGTTACCAGAATCAGCTTGCCTGTCCCGCTTTCCAGCTCGGAGTGCTCCAAAATCCATGTGGCGTGATGCGGAATAAACACCGCGTTCAGCCCCGCGCGCAGAGCCGGATTGATATCGCTGCGCGGACTGTTCCCCACCATCCAACCGTGAGCCTTCACAATCTTGAACTGATTGATCACTCGCTCATACGTCGAGTGGTCTTTCTCGGTCACGATTTCCACCGATTCGAAATATCGCGCCAAACCCGAGCGTTCCACCTTGGCGGCCTGCTCGGCAGGCTGGCCTTTGGTAAGCAAAATCAAGCGATGCCGTCCGCTCAAATAGGCCAGTGTTTCTGGCACGCCTTCCAGAATCTGCGGCGGCGTGCTTTCCAGTTCTGTGGCCATCTTCTCGATTTCCTGCACCACCTCCTTGCGCGCCATTCCGCCCGCCAGTTTCAAGTACGTATCCTCCAGCGAGCGCCGGAAGCACTTAACGCCGTAACCATGCTGCAAAACATTGCGGCGTTCCGTCTCGTTCAGGATGTGCCGCGAGTATTCCGGCGTGTAGCCCAAATGAATCAAGCACGAAAGAAACCGATTGATGATCTGCTCGAAGAAGATGTTGTTCTCCCAGAGCGTGTCGTCGGCATCAATCAAAATTGTCTGTCGAGCCATTTCGCGTTTCCTTCAGCCTCTGTTCATGCGCTTGTTTGACGCCGCGCTCATCGCCAGTCAGGCACACCGCGAGTGCCGCCGTGAAAATCGAGTGCTGTCAATCGTCAGGATGCTTTGCGCACTCCGGCTGCAAGCCGCTCCAGGATCCCCCGCGCAAGTTTTTGAGCTTCCCCGAATTGCGTCAAGTACTCCTGAAATTCTCGATTCAGATCGAGCGCGCCCGGCACATCCAGCTTCGTGCGCAAGATCATGTCCCGCAAGTGAACAGGATGCGGCAGCACGGCTTCGTCGCGCAATTCTTCCAGCGCCACTTCGGGATCATAGTGATACATATCGCCTCCAACGCTGGAAGCATTTTAACAGGGATGAGCGAGAATCACGCAGCGGCAGGCATGAATTCGTAGCGGTCGATCTGCGCGGCAACTCCACGCATTTCTTCATGCGCTTCCACGCGCACGATATTCGCGAAGCAGCGAATGCGGACATCGCCGGCCAGTGTGATTTGTTGCGGCAATGTCAGCACCAGCTCCACCGCGCTGCCCTGTTCAGGAGGGTTATCCGTAAGGAAGTACACGCCGCGAAAGCTTACGTCGCGCGTCTGCGCCACTTTCTCTTCCATATTCCCGTTGTGCGCGAAACGTACCAGCAGAGGAAGCGCCATCGTGAAACGTCGGGCCGTTCGGCGGTCCGTTGTCTCTTGATCCATTGTTCCTCCCCGGAAAGCCGATGGAAGTTCCCATAACCCTAGCACCGCCCGGCGCAACGCGCAATTCTTTTTGGCTCCGCGGCGCGGCGGATTACTTCATTATTGAATCGCATATTCCTCGAAGGCGCTTGGCACGCGTTTGCGTATCCGCTACACTCCGAAATTCGCAATGGCCAAAGCATTTCATAGAACTTTTTTTCTCAAGGGTCCCGCGGGGCGCCTCGAAGCGATGCTCTGGACCGTCTCGGCCGCAATTCCGCGTCGCGTCGCCATTGTCTGCCATCCGCACCCGCTTTTCGGCGGCACCATGCATAACAAAGTTGTCTTTCAGGTCGCGAAAACATTCCACCAATTGGAAATTCCCGTCCTGCGCTTTAATTTTCGCGGCGCGGGACTCAGCGAAGGTAAACACGACAAGGGGCGAGGCGAAACAGGCGACGTTCGCGCCGCCTTGGATTATCTGGCGAAGGAATTCCCCGCCAAACCGATCCTCTTGGCCGGTTTCAGTTTCGGTTCGTATGTGGGATTGCGCGTCGGATGCGAGGATTCCCGCGTCGCGGACCTCGTGGGGCTCGGAATTCCGGTGGACAGCTCGGATTTGTCTTTTCTCACCGAATGCAGGAAGCCAAAACTGATTCTGCAAAGCGCCCACGACCAGTTCGGCTCGCGTGAGCGTGTCGAAGCGCTCTACGAAAAACTTCCCGAACCGAAAAACCTCGTATTCATCGACGCCCCGGACCACTTCTTCGCCGGCAAATTGCCCGAGATGGGCCGCGCCCTCGAACGTTGGATCAGCCAGCAGCACGTTTGATTCATCGCGCTGGAAATTCCGCTATCGGCGCGCCGCGAACATCTTCCGAAACTGTTCCTGCGAAGCGGGCGGAATCCCGGCCAGTCTCAGATTCGCTTTCACGTGCTCCACTCGTTTCATACCGACCAGCGCTGTGGCGATGCCGGGAGCCGAACGCACGAATTGCAGCGCGCACTCGAGATCGTCCTTCAATCCGAATGTATCGTGAATCACGGCGGACACTTTGCCCACCAGGTGAGACTGCAGCAATGACGCGCTGGCGATCAACGTTACGCCCAACTCCCGCGCCGCTTGCACCATCGACATGGTTTTTCCGCCGACGGTTTGATTCGGCCGCATCAGTGCCTCAGGCATCGCAAGATTGAACGGCAACTGCACGAAATGAAAATGGTGATCGCTTCCCGCCGCCTGCCGCGCCAATTCCACCATTTGCTCCAACGACAGATAATCGGGTGCCCGTGATTCGTTTCGAAAAGCATTCCACGTCGCCATGCCGTACGCGCGGACCTTGCCCGCGGCCGCCTCCGCCTCGAGAGTCTCAAACGCCGCGACGAGCCTCCGGTTGAATTCTTCCCGCGCCACTTCATCCAATTGCGTTTCCGGATTATGCAAATAAAAAACGTCGATGCACGAAATACCCAGATTTCGCCGGCTTCGTTCGATCTGATCTCGCAAATATCGGGGAGTCATGCAATGGCACCCCGCTGCAATGTCTTCGACGGCGAAAATTCCCTTCGATATGTACTCGCGGGAAAAATAATCGTTGGCGTCGGCGGGCATCTCGCCGTCGGGCGTCAGGAATCCGGCCTTCGTGCAGATCAGAATTTCCTCGCGCGCAAACCCGGCGGCGAAAAGCTTTTCGAGCGCGCCTCCAACCGACCGTTCGCTGCGCTGCAGTCGGTAATTGATCGCGGCATCGACCACATTCACGCCGCCCTGAACCGCTGCCGAAACTGCCTCGGTATAATTCCTGTCCGTTGCCGCGTCCGCTTCGCCCAGATACGTGCCAATCCCTATCGAAGACATCATCAGCCCGCGCCGGTCCCGAAAATGTCCCGCAGCCGCCCGGCCGCCGAAACGCGCAGCAAATGCTCGCGTGCCTTCCGCCGTGGCACTGCCTGTCTTAAGCGACGATGAAGAACTCATTTGCGTCGGCAGCTCTCCAATCTTTCAAAATGGCCGCTGAGTGTAACAGGCCCCAAAATACCCGTTCTTACAATTCCGCCACACTTGCACTCGCTGCATCCTGTTATTCTAAGTTATTCCAAGGCCCGTGAAGTCATTCCGCCCGCCGGTTCTCCGCCCGCGAGGCCCTGCGCGACAATTAATTGCCGTGCCTCCACACGAAGTCTGGGCAGCGAGCGCGCAAAAATCAATGCGCCGATGATCGCTCCCAAACCGCCCAGTGCAACGGTCCACTGCGCGCCAATGTGGTCGGCGAGCGCCCCCGAAAGCAACGAACCGAGCGGCGCCATCCCCATGAACATCATCGAATAGACCGCCATCGTCCGCCCGCGCAAACGATCCGGCACCATCGCCTGTATCAGCGTGTTCGACGACGCCATCTGCACCATCATCGCAAAACCCACCGGCACAAGAAGCATCACGGACAGCAAATACCATCGTGAAAATGAAAACAGTATCAGCGCCGCTCCAAATCCTGCGCATGAAACTGCCACCCAGCGGCTCAATCCCTTCAGCCCCGTTCGCGATGCCAGCACAAGAGCGCCCGTCAGCGCGCCGATCCCCGTTGCGCCCATCAACGTGCCAAGCGTCGTGGCGTTTCCATGCAGGATGCGCGCCGCAAAAATCGGCATCAAGACCGAGTAAGGCATCGCCACCAGGCTCACCAAGCCCAGAAGAAGCAGCAGCGCCAAAATCGGCGCCGTGCCGCGAACAAAACGAAAGCCTTCCGCAATGTGCTCGAATGCCGAAGCATGGCGCTCTTCGACCACTCGACGCGTGATGCGCATCATCAGCAGTCCCGCGATTACAGCGATGTAACTCACGGAATTTGCAAAAAAGCACCAGCCCTCGCCGATGCTCGCAACCAAAATTCCGGCGATGGCCGGCCCAATCACGCGCGCGCCATTGAACATCGACGAATTCAGCGCGATGGCGTTCATCAAATCCTCGCGTCCAACCATGTCCACCAGAAACGCTTGCCGCGCCGGGATATCAAACGCGTTCACAACGCCCATCAGCGACGCCAGCAGAATCACTTCCCACACTTTCACTCGCCCGGAAAGTGTCAAAGCAGCCAGTATGCCTGCCAGCACCATCGAGCTCGCTTGTGTCGCAATCACCACGCGCCGCCGGTCCCAACGGTCCGCGACCATGCCGCCAATCGGCGCCAGCAGGAAAACGGGAATCTGCCCGGCGAACGCCACCGTTCCCAACAAAAGAGACGATCCCGTCAGGCGGTAGACCAGCCACGCTTCCGCGATGTTGTCCATCCACGTGCCAACCAGCGAGATCAATTGTCCGGCAAAAAAAAGCTGAAAATTCCGGTAGCGCAGCGCGCGAAACATCACGGACCACCGCGAAACCGGAACAACTGCCCCAGTCTCGCCGTTCGCCGTTTTTTCAGCCGTGTTTAGGGAAGCGTCGTCGGGCATTTTTATTTACTATCCGGCGCTGCGGCCGTCAGCACGCGTGCGCACGCACGGAGTATTTTCCGGTAAGGCCAATCCGTATCGCGAAACAAAATTTCGCCGGCCCGCGGCTTCGAATAAAACCAGCGAGCCACCAAGGATAGATGCTCCACGCGCTCCGCCGTCTCGCCGCGCGAATTGAATCGCTCGCCACTGGGCGCGGTTCCCCCGCCGCTTATTTTAACGTACGGCTCTGATTGCGCTGCCGCGTCTCTCGATTGCAGTTCCTCAAAATGCTGCCGCAGCACCGCTTCGACGGAACGCGGCTCGCCCGATTCATCGAAACAAATAAACAATGGCTCCGCGATCATTCCGTTCACAACTGCGAAAATCGCAACCGTCTTGTCGCGAACCGCGCGTTGCAAAATCACCGCATTCAATGCGTCCACGCGTTGCGCTATCTCCGGCAGGCCGCGAATCACGCCATGCACCTTCTCGAGTTTTTTATGCAACGCCGCCGCGCGCTCAAAATCCGTCGCTTCGCTCGCAGCTTCCCGTTCGCGCTCCATCGCTCCCGTCAGCGAAGCCCCGCCGGATTCCAGCGTGTCGAGTACGCGATTCACTTCCGCGTCGTAATCCTCCTTCGTGCAGCCCGCGAAACATGGCGCGAGGCACATCTTCATCTCCGAATAAATGCATCCCGGAAAACTGGGGTCGCGGCGGATCTTGATCTGGCATCGCCGAATCTTAAAAAGGTCCAGGAACTCATTCGCGAACGATTCCGCTACTTGTCTTGACGCGAACGGCCCGAAATAGTAGCCGCCATCCCCGAAAATCCGCCGCGTCACGTAACATCGTGGATACGAATTTCGCAAGCTAACCTTTAATAGCGCCGGTGGCCGCAATCGCAGAAACGCTCGATACCCTTTCGGAGAACGCGCGCGTGCTTGATGGTAGAGCACGAGCGATTGTTCGAATCGCGAGCCCGTCACGCGAAACGAAAATTTCGTCGCAACGTCGCGCAGGTTCAGTTTCTTTGAAGCAGCTTCCGGCGGCCGCAGCAAACGCTCCGCGGCGCGGCGAAGATCCGCGGTACGCGCCAGATATGGTTTCGCCGCGGACGCGCCCGCACCCGGAGCCGCGCGCGTTTCCACCAGAAAAACTCCCGCATGATGTGGTATCGAGGGGAAAAACTGCTCCTCGCACGAGGGATCGAATTCCAGGCCAGCTTCCAGAGGCAACACGAAAGAAGGATACATCGAAGCCAAATTCGCCTTGAACTGATTCCGCGGAAGGATTCCAGAAAAATTTTCCCGGAAATCTTTCCCGGAAACGTTCAGAAGGATTTCAACACCCACGCGGCAATCACCAGCCGCTGAATCTCGCTCGTCCCTTCATAAATCTCCGTGATGCGCGCGTCGCGATACGCCCGCTCGACGGGATATTCCCGGCTGTACCCATTGCCGCCGTGTATTTGTATCGCTTTGTGCGTGACGCGCGTGGACATTTCGGAAGCAAACAGTTTCGCCACCGACGCTTCCATCGAAAATCGCGAACCTGTCTCCTGTTTCCACGCCGCCTTGCGCACCAGCAGTCGCGCGGCGTCGATTTCCGTGGCCATATCCGCCAGCATGAACTGAATCGCCTGAAAATCCGCAATGGGATGTCCAAAAGCCTCCCGCTGCTGCGAGTACGCGAGCGCCGCCTCAAATGCGCCTTGCGCAATGCCGGTCGCCTGCGCGGCAATCCCGATGCGCCCGCCATCCAGCGTCGAAAGCGCCACTTTATATCCTTCGCCTTCGGCCCCGATGCGATTCGCCACCGGAATCTCGCAGTCCGTGAACGACAACTCGCAGCAGGCCGTCGCGTTGATGCCGAGCTTTTTCTCCTCCTTGCCCACCGCGAATCCTGGCGTGCCTTTCTCGACCACCAGCGCCGTGATTCCCTTCTCGCCCTTCTCCGGCTGCGTATTCGTGTAGACAATCGCCGCATCCGCCGCGCCGCCATTTGTAATCCACGCTTTCGTGCCGTTCACAATGTACTTGTCGCCCTTCAGCACGGCCTTGGTCCGCAACGCCGCCGCGTTCGAACCTGCCTGCGGCTCGGTCAGCGCGTAACAACCAATCTTTTCGCCGCGCACAAACGGAGCCAGGAATTTTTGCTTTTGCTCCTCGGTCCCAAATCGATAAACCGGTTCGCAGTAGAGCGAATTCTGCACGGAGAGAATTACGCCCGTCGAGGCGCATGCGCGGGAGATTTCTTCGATCACAATCGTATAGCTGACGTGGTCCATTCCCGCCCCGCCGTATTGCTCGGGAAACGCCACGCCTGTAAGCCCCAGCTCGGCCGCCTTGCGAAATGTCTCCCGCGGAAAATGGCCGGTTTCGTCCAACTCCTTTGCCAGCGGCTTCACTTCCGTTTCGGCAAAGTCCCGCACCGTGCGCTGCAGCAGTGTTTGTTCTTCTGTCAGCCCCAGGTCCAAATTTCGTGCTCCTGATTGTTGCGCGTTGCGACAGCGCGGTATTGTAACGGGATGCCGCCCGACTGTCAGGCTGCTTCGTACTCACGGAGGGAAAAAATCCTCACCCGTTCAATGCGCGCCGTAACTTCTCAAAAGTGGTGGAAAGCTCCTCGGGCTCCAGGCGTGTCTCCGCGACAGTAGTCATGAAATTCGCATCGCCGATCCATCGCGGCAGCACGTGCATGTGCAAGTGCCCTGTGACGCCTGCTCCCGCGCAGCGCCCAAGATTCAGGCCCAAGTTATACCCGTTGGGATGATAAACGCTCGCTAGCGCCTTCTGCACGTTCTGCGCAAGAAGCATCATTTCCGCCAGAGCCTCGGCGTCGCATTCCGCCAGCTCCGCAACATGCGCGTACGGCACCACCATTACGTGGCCGGTTGTGTACGGGAAACGGTTCAGTATGGTGAACGCAAGCTTGCCGCGGAAAACGATTTGAGCGGCCACGTCATCGTTCAGTGCCACGGCGTCGCAGAAGATGCACCGCTCTTCCTTGTTTGCCTCGGCAATATAGCGGTAACGCCACGGAGTCCAGAGAAAATCCATTCCGCTCGACCGGGTTAGCCTTGTGGTGCGTGTTCGGAGGGGGATGCAGGCACTGCAGGTTGCGCGGCTTTATGCACGTTTACGAAATCCTTCAACTCTTTGCTTGGCTTGAAAAACGGAATTCTCTTCGGCGGCACTTCCACCTTCGCTCCGGTCTTCGGATTGCGCCCGATCCTTCCACGGCGCTGCCTGGTACGGAAGCTGCCAAAGCCGCGGATTTCGATCTTGTCGTTCTTCTGCAGCGCTTCGATGATGCTCTCGAATACCGTCTCCACGACGGTTTCCGATTCTTTTCGCGGCAGCTCCGTCACGCGGATCACTTCTTCGATCAAATCCGCCTTCGTCACTGTGCGCTCTGCTGCCTCCGGCTTACCCGTAGCGCTCGCCATGGGCCCACGGCCCTCCCTTTTTACCCGAATTTCTAAGCTTGGATGCCGGGCTGAATTTGTTCCCTAAGTCCCGGGGCAACAACACACCCTACAGGGCACTTAGTGGCCCTTCCATATCACCAATGGCCCTGTAACGTAAATCTTTTTCTGCTGATGACTTCCCCGGGTTCCTCTGGCTGGGTTCGACTCAGTTTGCCTGCCGTTTGGCCATGATAGCATCGCCGATGGTCGCATTGGGCGATGATTTTGCTGATTTCGACTGCCGGAACATCTCGATGTCCCGTCGCTCCACCTGCTTCTGCGCCGCGCGATAGCTCAAGCTGATTTTCCGCTGCTCCGGATCCAGCTTTATAACCTTGAACTCATATTCCTTGCCTTGTGCCAGTCCCGTTGTGCCCTTTCCGGTTTTCTGCTTATTATGCTCGCCCGATTCTCCCTTTGGACGCCGCTCTTCAATTTCCGAAATGTGGCAAAGCGCTTCAATCCCCTCCGCCAGCTCCACGAACGCCCCAAACGCCGCGTTGCGCACCACTTTGCCTTTAAGCACTTCGTTTAGCTTGTGCTGCGCAAACCAGTTCGTCCAAATATCGTTGACCTGCTTGAGTCCCAGCGATATGCGACGGTGCTCGCCGTCAATTTTCAATACCTTCGCTTCCACCGTGTCGCCCTTTTTCAGTTTCTCGCTCGGATGCTTCACGCGCTCTGTCCAACTGAAGTCGCTGATGTGAATCAAGCCTTCAATTCCCTCTTCCAGTTCCACGAACGCGCCAAAGTCCGCGAAATTCCTCACGCGACCGCTGACGATTGAGCCCGTCATATATTTCTCCGCAACGCCCGCCCACGGGTCCGGCGAAGTCTGTTTCAACCCCAGCGAAATGCGGCGCTGCTGCGGCCTCAATTCCAGTACCACCACTTCTATCTCGTCCCCAACCTTGACCATCTTCGAGGGATGTTTCAGCCTCTTCGACCAGCTCATCTCGCTGACGTGTACCAGTCCCTCCACGCCGGCCTCGATGTGCACAAACGCTCCATAGTCCGTCAAGCCTACGATCTTCCCGTGCAGGTGCGTGCCCACGGGAAAGCGCTCAGGAACCGTCGCCCAGGGATCAGTAAGCAGTTGCTTGCGCCCTAGCGAAATCCGCATCTTCTCTTTATCGAACTTCAGAATCTGCACTTCAAGTTCTTGGCCCGCCGAAACAACTTCCGACGGGTGCGCAATTCGTCCCCACACGAGGTCGCTGATATGCAGCAAGCCGTCCAGCCCGCCCAGATCGACGAAGACCCCGTACTCCGTGATATTTTTTACTTTGCCCGTTACAATCGTCCCTTCACTCAGCGTCTCGGCGAACGCTTCCCGTTGTTTCCGCTGCTCTTCTTCCAGAATTACGCGGCGGCTCACCACCACGTTTCCGCGCTTGCGATTCAGCTTCAAGACCCGGCATTCGACGTCGCGGTCCTTCCAAGCTTCCAAATCGTGCACAGGCCGCAAGTCGAGTTGCGAAGCCGGCAGAAACGCGCGGATCCCAATGTCCACCACCAGGCCGCCCTTGATGCGGTCCACCACTTTGCCCGTGAGCGTCAGCCCTTCCCTGTGCGACTTCTCGATCTGTTCCCAAACCCGGTGCCGGTGCGCGCGCACGTGCGACAGCAGGACGTAACCGTCCTTTTGCTCCGGAAGCCGTTCCACCGCAATCGCGTCGCCTGACTGAAAATGGATTCCGCCGGTATCGAGGAATTCCTGAGCCGGCACAAGTCCTTCGAATTTCGCCCCAACGTCCACCACTACGCCCAAGTCCGTCACCGCAACCACGCGGCCGTCGAAAATCTCGCCGCCTGCCGCCACCGGCGCCGGAACGGAATACTGCTCTATGAGCTGCTCCATCGGCTCATCGAGTTGCTTTTCAGCAGATTGCTCTTGGCTCGTTTCGGGACTTTGTACTTGCGGTGCTTCGGGGGCTGCTTCGTTCGACGGCTCGTTTGAGTTCTCGCCGCCCATAGTCGCGGGTGCGTCGCCTCGGAACGAAGAATCAGTTTCAGAAGCTTCGGAATTTTCCTTAGGGCGCTCCTCGACAGTTTGAACCGGCGTCTCCACCCGAATCGCGCCAGCCGCGCCGCCCGCAGAAGCTTCCGCCGGGGATAAGTCTAACTCTGGGTTGTCGTACTCGGGCGACATGCCGACGTTCTCCCTGAGGAACCATACCCGCTCACCGAGGACGTACCTCGGGCACTCTACCCGACGGGCAAGAGCAAAAGAGGGGACGCAGCGAAGTTAACGCGCTGTATCGTCAGGATGATACGCGTCCGGCGCTTGCATTGTCAACCGCCGACGCTCCTTCAAACGATGCCACGCGCCTGCCAAAAATGGAACTTTATGGTGTGTCCGGGCTTTCGGTCAGTTCTTTGACGAGGTAAATGATCCCGGCGACCGCCGCGGTAGTGGTGAATACAAAAATTATCAATCCCCTTCTTTTCCGCGCCGCAAAATGATCGTCCTGCAACGGCGGCGTGTTGTCCGCGACGATTTTTACGCCGTACGTGTTTCCCGGAGCAAGCGTATAGGTCTGGCCGTCAAGTTCGAGAGTCAGTGGGCCCGCGACGCTGGCAACCTTCAGCTCATCCGGCGCCAGGATGGTCACCTGCGCTGTGGTCGGCTGCACCGTCTGTGGTCGCACGAGGACGTCCAGCGCGCGAATCGCCACGGCCCCGCCGCGCGCCGACATGAACCCGGCCGTTCCCGACGTCAGCACCGCCGTTACCACCGATCCGTTCGTTGTCAGTTTGGCCAGACTGGAGGGTGAGAAATAAACCTGGTTTCCCGCGAATTGCAGGCGAACTTGACCACTGGCACTGGTCGCTACGGTATCGCCATCATAGATATTTGCGCCGCTGGCTGCGGCATTGCCGTCTAGTTGTGCGTTTTGCGCCGCTAGGACGAAACCCAGCGGGCGGTTCGGAGCCCCAAAAGTCGGAAGGCTGATCAAAGAGACCGAAAGGATGCAGGCGAGTAAACTTCTACATACGAATCGCACAGCTACCTCCAAAGAAGGGCCACTCCCACTTTAAGCCTCTACCATGCGAATCGTCAATGGCCCATCCGCAACATACTGTCCAAATCGGGGAGACCCTGCCCTATCTTGCGGAAGGCATTTTTCTCCTCGCAAACTTCGTTCGGATGGCGGATTGCAAAATTCCCTGACCAGCCTGAAAATGACTCCATGTTCACGGAAGGGCAGCACGTGCGCGTCAACCTCTCGGGAATGCAGGTCGGTGACGTCATGTTCCACGCCGCCGTCACGGACGCAGTTGGAAACATTATTCGCCAAACATCGCAAGACCCTCCGTCATATCTCGTCCGCCTCCTCTTTTCCTTCAAAGGCGTCACCGAAGTAGAAGTCCCCGAAACCCGCATCAAAGCCGCCTAAAAGTCTTTGTTGGGGCGGGCGGGCCTGCCCGCTCTTTCCCTCCGTCAGCGTTGTAGGGGCGGGTTTATGCCGCCCTCTTCCCTCCAGTCTTTGTTACAACCCACCCTCAGCCAAAATTCCGCACGCTTCTCCGCCGTCACCCAAGTATTGCGCTACAATGGCCGCGACGCCGGAGGACGCATGTTCCATCGCTTCGTCTTTCACAACACGAAACTCATGCCCATCGAAGAAGCGCGCTTCTCGCCCGGCCAGGCGGGCCTCCTCAACGGCTGGGGCCTGTTCACCACCCTCCACATTTTCGACGGCGAGATCTTCGCCTTCGAGCGCCACTGGAAACGCCTCGAGAAAGACGCGGCGCGCACGCATTGTCCGCTTCCCTTCAACGCCGAAAAAGTTCGCGCCCAACTGCTCGAAGTCATCCGCGCCAATCACGTCAAGGAAGGCTGCGCCCGCATTTACGCCATCTACAATCAAGTCGGCCACTGGCGCAGCGATGAAAGCATGCCCCTCGTCGACTTATTTCTTTGCAGCACGGACCTCCCTGCCTATCGCCAGCCGGCGCGCTTGAATCTTCGCGAGCATGGACGCCACGCAGCCTCGCCCCTCGCGGGCGTGAAAGTCACTTCGTGGCTGAACAACGTCTGGAATCTCTACGAGGCGCAGCAGGGCGGCTTCGACGAAGTGGTGCTTCTCAACGAGCGTGGCGAAGTCTCCGAGTGCACCGCCGCGAATGTCTTTTGTGTTCGCGGAGGACGCGTGCTCACCCCGCCGCTCACGTCCGGCTGCCTCGAAGGCATCACCCGCAGCATCCTGCTCGAAATCGGCCCGCGCGCCGACATTCCCTGCGAAGAAGCAGTTCTTCGGCCCGCCGACCTGTTTTCCGCCGAGGAAATTTTCATTTCATCCACGAACCGCACTCTCCTCGCCATCGGCGAAATTGCGGGCCACCGGTACGCGAATGCTCCCGGCCCGATCACTCGCCGTCTCGACGAAGCGTTCACGGTTTACATTAAGGACTATCTCGCGCGCAGTTCCGCGGCCGCCGCGAAACCCTGAATTCGGCGCGCTCCCCGCGTTCTCAATCATTCTGCCTTTTGTTATCCCTGCGCGATTCGCTACAATCGGCGTGTGTCCAGAAGTTGTGGATCAGGAGCCACAATGACAGATCTAGCAAGCAAAACGTGCGTGCCTTGCCGCGGAGGCGTGCCTCCTCTGAAGGGCAAGGAGCTCGACGAATTCCTGAAACAAGTTTCCGGCTGGAAAGTCATCGACGAACACCATCTCGCGAAAACCTTCACCTTCTCCGATTTCAAACAGGCCCTCGCCTTTGTCAACAAAGTGGGCGCCGTAGCCGAGGAGCAGGGACATCACCCCGCCATCAATTTCACGTGGGGCAAAGCGGAAATCACCACATGGACTCATAAAATCGACGGGTTGACGGAAAGCGACTTCATCCTCGCCGCGAAAATCGACCGTCTCTAACGCCGCTTACCGGTGAACGAAATTGGCAGTTCACGTCACGCTCACAATTGAGAAACCGGCGTCCCGGCTCGTGAAACAATGTGCCGCCAACAATGCGCGCATCGCAGCCGAGGCTCGCAACATCAAATAGTGGTCGAAATCGCAACCGTCGGTTTCAACGGTGATTCGCGGAAAGGCAAGTATTACTCAAATGTTTTCTGAGGAGCAAACCTCCAAGCGCAATCAACGCTCGAAGCCTTGCTTGAAATCGTTACAAAGAGGCGCTCGCCTCATCGCTTTCCTTCTTTTGTTGGTTTTGACAATCACAGCCGCACATTCCCAGGCAATCGCCCCTTCGCAGCCCCTGCGGCTCAATCTGCATCAGGCAATCGAGCTCGCCCTAAAGCAAAATCCCAGCGTACAAATCGCCGGGCTGAATCTGGCCGAGAGCCGTAAAGACAGCGCCATCGCGCGCTCTGCCCTGCTGCCTCAGGCTGATTTCAACGTTTCCGATCGCGCCATTCGCTCGAACATTCGCGCCGGCATCGGCCTCACAATCCCCGGCGTACCCGAAGCGGTCGGCCCGTTCCAGGTGTTCCAGGCCGGCTCGAATTTCTCCGCGCCCGTCTTCGATCTTTCTCTCTGGCGGCGCTGGCAGGCCTCGCGCAAAACTATCCTCAGCGCGGACGCGCAACGCCAGTCCGTGCGCGAACAAATCGTGCTCCTAGTCGTTTCGCAATATCTCTCCAGCCTGCACGCCGGCGCGGAAACGCAGGCCGCGCAATCGCAGGTGGATCTTGCGCAAGCCCTTTACGATCAAACTTCCGACATGGAGAAAAATGGCGTCGCCACGGGCGTCGACGCCTTGCGCGCAAACGTCGAACTCCAGAACGAAAAGCAGCGCCTCATCGTGGCGCAAACGAATCAGCAAATCGCTTTGTACGGCCTCTCAAAGTTACTGAATCTCGATCCGCAACAGAAAATTATCCTCGACGATCAGACCAGCTTTTTCGAAACGCCGGAAATCAGCGCGGACGAAAGCCTCGCGCAAGCCTATCAAACGCGTCCGGAAATGCGCGCTCTGCTCGCCGAGCGGCAATCGCTCGAATATCAGAAACGCGCCGACAGTGAATCCCGCTGGCCCGCCCTAGCCTTCAGCGGCGATTACGAGCAGCAAGGTCTCTCGTCCAGCACCATCATCCCGACCTACGTCTACCAGGCGGGCATCACCATGCCTCTATTTACCGGCGGCCGCATCCACAATCAAATTGCGCGCGACGCTCTCGAAGTTCAGAAAATCCGGCAAAACATCACCGACGAGCGCAACCAGATCGCCCTCGACGTCCACACAGCTATCGCCGAGCTCGATTCCGCGCGAAATCAGGTGCAGGTCGCCAATCTTGGCGTCGATTTGGCCAACCAGGAAGTCCAGCAATCGCGCGACCGCTTCAAAGCCGGCGTCGCCGACAACATTGAAGTCGTCACCGCGCAGGACGCTCTCGCGCGCGCCAACGAAAATCAAATCTCGGCCCTTTATCAGTACAACCAGTCGCGCGCCGATCTGGCGCACGCCATTGGGCGCATCGAATTGCTTTATAATAAGTGAAAGCGAGCTATATCCATGAGCAGCAAGACCACTGAACTCGAGCCTGAAAAACAGCGGGAACCGGAAAAAGAAGCGGCGGCTCCCCAGCAAGAAAAGCCCGCCAGCCCCAAGCCAAGCGCCCTGCGCAATCCGCGCGTGCGCCGCGCCCTCCTGATCGCCGGAGTCGTCGTCGCGGTTATCGCTCTCGTACTATGGCTGCATTATCGCAATCGCGAATCCACCGACGACGCGCAAGTCAACGGGCACATCATTCCCATCGCTCCGCGCGTTTCCGGCAGCGTCATCGACGTTCTCGTCAAAGACAATCAGACCGTGAAGAAAGGGCAGCTCCTCGTTCGCCTCGACCCGCGCGACTTTCAAGCCAAACTTGACGATGCCAAGGCCGCCCTGGCCCTCGCGCAAAGCCGCGCCCAAGCCGCCAATGTGAATGTCCCGCTCACGTCCGAAACCACGCATAGCGGCACAACCAGCGCCGGCGCCGTTGTGGCCGCCGCTCAAGCAAGTTACGAGCAAGCGAATCTCGCTCTCCAAACCGCCCGGACTTCCGGCCTGGCTTACGCCCAGGCTAACGTGCAGGAAAAGGAAGCGAAGCACCAAAAGGCCGCGTCCGACCTCACTCGCATGAAGCCGCTCGCCGCCAAGGCCGAGATTTCGCAGCAGCAATATGACGGCTTCGTGGCCGCTGAGCAAGAGGCCAAAAGCCAACTCGACGCTGCGCGCCAAAATTTTTCTTTGGCCCAACAAACGGTTTCTGTGCGCCAAGCTCAGGTAGCCTCGGCGAAGGCTCAGCTCGAAAAGGCCCACGCCGGCTTGACCGAGGCGCAGGCGAATATCAAACAGGTCACAGTGAGCTCGGCCAATGCTGCATCAGCGCGCGCGGCCGTCCGGCAAGCGCAAGCCAATCTCAATGCCGCGCAGCTGAATCTCGATTACACAACCATCGCCGCCCCGGAAGACGGCACCGTCACGAACAAAACCGTCGAAGTCGGCGAAATCGTCCAACCCGGCCAGGGCCTCCTCCTTCTCGTCCCTCTAAACGATGTTTGGGTCACCGCCAATTTCAAGGAAACCCAACTAGCGCACGTGCAGCCCGGTGACCGCGCCGAAATTCATGTCGATACGTACGGGAAAACTTTCCCGGGGCGCGTGGACTCCATCGCGGGCGCCACCGGCTCGCGCCTCAGCCTCTTGCCTCCGGAAAACGCCACCGGCAACTACGTCAAAGTGGTCGAACGTATCCCCGTAAAAATCCTCATCGACCCTGACGTGTTGAAGCAGGCGGTTCTGCGCCCCGGAATGAACGTCGAGGCCACAATCATCACGAAGTAATTCCCCGATGGCCACTTTTGCACTTCCGCGCGAGCGCACACAGGACGTTAATCCTTGGCTCATCGCCGTCACCGTCATGCTGGCGACGTTCATGGAAGTCCTGGACACCAGCGTCGCCAATGTTTCCCTGCCGCACATCGCCGGCAGCCTCAGCGCCGGCGTTGACGAAAGCACCTGGGTCCTCACTTCTTACTTGGTCTCGAACGCCATCGTCCTTCCCTTGACCGGCTGGCTCTCGAATGTCTTCGGCCGCAAGCAGTTCTATATGGCTTGCGTCGCGGTCTTCACCATCAGCTCTTTCTTGTGCGGCCTCGCACCAAGTTTGCCGATACTTGTCTTCTTTCGCATCATCCAGGGCGCCGGAGGAGGCGGCCTTCAGCCAATTTCCCAGGCGATTCTCGTCGATAGTTTCCCGCGCGAAAAACAAGGCATGGCCATGGCCGTCTACGGCATGGGCGTCGTCGTCGCGCCCACAATCGGTCCCACGCTCGGCGGCTGGATCACGGACAGTTTCACCTGGCGCTGGATTTTCTTCATCAACATTCCCGTCGGAATCCTCTCCATCCTGATGACGACGATGCTGATCAAGAATCCGCCTTACATGAAAAAACTGCGCCTCAAAATTGATTACATTGGCATCGCCTTCCTCAGCGTCGGCCTCGGATTCCTTCAAGTCGTCCTCGACAAAGGCCAGCGCGACGATTGGTTCGGTTCTCACTTCATCATCTGGGCCAGTGTCCTCGGCGGCGCCGGGATCGTCGGCGCGATCATCTGGGAGTTGCGGCAAAAAGAGCCCGTGGTGGATTTGCATCTGCTCAAGGAGCGCAATTTCGCCGTCGCGGTATTCACGATGTACATCCTCGGCTTCGTTTTATATGGAACCACGGTCTTACTCCCCATACTGATGCAAACCCTAATGGGTTACAGCGCCATGCAAAGCGGCCTCGTGCTCCTCCCCGGCGGAGCCGTCATGATCGCCATCCTGCCCATCGTGGGCATTTTGCTCGGAAAAATTGAAGCCCGATGGCTTGTCGTCGTGGGCCTCGCTATCACTGCGTCCGGACTCTTTATGATGTCTCATTTCGATCTCCAAATGGGCATTCGGACGCCCGTAACGGTATGGATTGTTTCCCGTGCCGGTGTGGCCTTCTTGTTCGTTCCCATCAACGTGATCGCATTTTATTTCGTCGCCCCGAAGAAAACCAACGACGCCACCGGCCTCATCAACCTCGCTCGCAATATCGGCGGAAGCATGGGAATTTCATTCGTCACCACGCTGCTCGATCGCGGCGGACAGAAACATCAAGCTCTCCTTACTTCGCACGTCACCGCAACAACGCCCGGTTTCCAGGCTCAAATGCACGCCCTGGCGCAGCGGCTCATCGTCGCCGGGTCCAGTCCAGTGGACGCTCTTCATCAAGCGCAGAAAATGTTCTATGGCATCATCCAGCAGCAGTCCATGATGCTTTCGTTCATCGACGATTTTCGCGTCATGGGATATGTTTGCCTCGCCATGATTCCCGTCATGTTCATCTTAAAGAAAGCCAGGCCCGGCAAATCGCGCGTCATCGCGCACTGACCGCTGTTACAATCCCATCTTGTTTCGTCTTTTACGTTGAGGAACTGCATGCTCGCAAAACAATCTGCGCCGGATTCGTTCATGGCTCGCGCGATTGCGCTTTCGCTCGAAAACATTCGCTCGGATCGGGGCGGTCCGTTCGCCGCCCTTGTCGTAAAAGACGGCGAAATTATTTCCGAAGGCGTGAACTGCGTCGCGTCCACCAACGATCCCACCGCCCACGCCGAAATCGTCGCCATCCGCGAAGCCTGCCGCAAATTAAAACGTTTCGACCTCGCCGGTTGCGAAATCTATGCAACCTGCGAGCCGTGCCCCATGTGCCTTGGCGCTATTTACTGGGCGCGCCTCGCGAAAATCTATTTCGCCAATACGGCCGCGGACGCCGCGAAAATCGGCTTCGATGATTCGGTGATTTACGGCGAAATCCGCCACCCCGCGCCCGAACGTCGCATCCCGATGATTCCCCTGATGCGCGACGACGCAATAGAGGTTTTTCATACGTGGCAAGCGAAGCCGGACAAGATTTCGTACTGAACGTTATGCCTATCCCGCGCGCTCGCTTCCAGCCCGCTAGAATTCATTCGGAATTTCGAGGAGCCGCCTCATGAATGTAAAGCTCGCACACAACTCGTACGGCGAATCACGCATCCGGCTGCTGCGAGTCATGCCTCGCGGCAGCCTTCACGAACTCAAAGACCTCACCCTCTCCATTTATTTTGAAGGCGATTTCGACGCCGCTCACATTGCCGGCGACAATCGTAAAATCCTCCCCGCCGGCACCATGACGAACACCGTCTACGTGCTCGCTCGCCAATATCCGGCCGAGGCGGTCGAGGAATTCGTCCTCCACATCGTCGAACATTTCCTCACCTACAATCCGCAACTCTCTCGCATTCGAGTGAACGCCAGCGAACGTCCCTGGTCTCGCATCCTCATCGCCGAAAAACCGCACGCTTCCGCATTCGTCTCCAACGCGGGCGAACGGCGAACCACGCACATCACCGCGACGCGCGAACATACAACGATTCAATCCGGCATTGAAAACCTGCTTCTCCTCAGAACCACCGCGGCGGCCTTCGGAGGCTTTCTCCGCGATCCTTACACAACGCTCCAGCAGCCTTCGAATTCCGTTATTTCTGCGGACATCAACGCCGCGTGGACCTACGAAACCTCCGAAGCGGACGCGCCATTTTCCGCGACGTGGCATGGCATCCGCAAAATATTGCTCGAGGCGTTCGCGAATCATCCGGGCCGTTCCCTTCAACACACCGCCTACGCCATGGGCCAGTCCGTGCTCGATAATTTCGGAGCCATCGCTGAAATCCAGCTCGCTCTCGCGGACAACCTTTACTCGCTCGTCGACCTCAAACCGTTTGGCATGGAAAACGAAAGCGAAGTTTTTTCGCCCTCGGAGGAGCCGCGTGGATTAGT
The DNA here is from genome assembly GCA_050746905.1 of Candidatus Acidiferrales bacterium. Classification (GTDB taxonomy): domain Bacteria; phylum Acidobacteriota; class Terriglobia; order Acidiferrales; family UBA7541; genus DAHUXN01. The sequence continues at coordinate 10,183 of JBOGNJ010000190.1, read as the reverse complement.
TCAGGCAACATTGCGCCGCGAATCCTGATTCGCAAATATCCGGACGCCGCGCTAACAATTCACGGAGCCTTTCACTTCCCCATGAAAACGAATACTGAGAAGTGGGTCAGTTTGAATTTTCTTGATAGTGACACAAGGGGTCGAAATTCAAACTGACCCACTACCGAATACTGTCTCTTATTGCACACTTCTCTCGGGAAGCGTATTCTTTCAGTCTCGCCCGTTATTCAGCCTATTCAACGCGAACGGAATTTCGTGAACGGCAAAATCCTTGTCGTCGATGACGATATTGATACTCGCAGCGGCCTGCAGTTGCTCCTGCGCCGCCGGGAATATGACGTGCGCACGGCGAGTGACGGCAATCGCGCTCTCGACGAGTGCGTCTCGTTTCAGCCCGACCTGATTCTTCTCGACGTCCTCATGCCCGGCCGCGACGGTTTCTCCGTCTGCCGCGAAATTAAGTCGCGCCCGGAGACGCGCCTCATTCCCGTCATCCTCGTCACCGGCCTTTCGGATAAAAGTGACCGCATTCGCGGCATCGAAGCCGGTGCCGACGATTTCCTGAACAAACCGATCGACATGACGGAACTGGATGCGCGCGTTCGTTCCCTGCTGCGTCTGAAATCGTTCACCGACGAACTCGAAAACGCCGAAGCCGTGCTCTTCAGTTTGGCCCTGGCCATTGAAGCTCGCGATCCTTACACCCACGGCCATTGCTCGCGTTTGTCGGAATTTTCCGCGCGTCTCGGCGTGCGCCTCGGGCTTCCCGACGACGAAATCACTGCCCTCCGCCGCGCCGGAATTGTTCACGATATCGGCAAAGTCGTTGTATCCGACGCGATTCTGCTTAAGCCTGGGCCGCTCACTACCGAGGAGCGCACCGCGATCAGACAACATCCCGCCGTCGGCGAGCGTATCTGCTCACCTCTGAAATCATTCCGCACCGTCCTCGGCATTATTCGCCATCATCACGAACGCTGGGACGGCTCCGGCTATCCAGATGGATTGCGCAGCGGCCAGATTCCTCTCACCGCGCGCGTCTTGCAAATCGCCGATGTATACGACGCGCTAACTACGCGGCGGCCTTATCGCCCCGCTCTGGCGCCCGCTCAGGCATGGAAAATTCTTCAGGAAGAAGTAAATCGAGGTTGGTGGGACGGCCACCTGATGCGGGAATTTCGCGGGCTGATGGAAAATTGGACCACCGCCGCGTCAACTGCCGCGGGAAAACGCGACGGCGCAAATCGGTTGTCCCGTGCAGCCGGCCAATCCTGCTCCAAATAGTCCGTCGCGTTGCTTGCCGTAATTTCGCTTCTTAAATCCGCCTTCTCGCCGGGTTCCCTACAACGCGTACTTCTTCACCTCGGCCATCAACTCCGCCGCTTCTCTCGGCATAACCACCTTGCCGTTCAGAATTGTCTGCGAATCCATGGTCTCGCCGTACATGGCCACGTCTCCGTCATGATCCGGTTGAAAAACGGCGCCGGCAAGGCTGATGCCCGCAAAAACGCCTCGGCTTCGTGAATACGACAATATTTGCGCGTGCAACTGTAAATCCGTACTCGCGCTGGCATCGCGGCCCACTGGCCCGGCCGCTGCGGTCGCCTGACCCCCTATCTTGAACTTGTCGCTCAATAGCTTCTTCAGTCCGTTGCGGTTCCGGAACACAAGAATCAAATCCGTCGACGCTCCGCCGATCTGGAATCCAAAGCTTCCGCCGCTGATCATTACGAACGCCGGCGGGCTCCAAATCCTGGTCGGTTTTTCGCCGATGCGGCAGATCACGATCCCCTTGCCGTAATTTCCCCCAATAATAAACGCGAAATGCAGTTGACCCGGGATGATCGCTATGCACGATGCCGATTGCAGCAAATCCAGCGGTATGGAACTCTCCGGAGTGTCCACGATCTCCTTGAACACATCCGTTGCCGCCTGTATGCGACTTACATCATCGCTTCGCGACGACCCCGCCAGCGCAGGCACCGCCAGCCCCGCCAGCAGAAGTCCACAAATCAGCACATGCTTCTTCATCGGCATCGTCCCCCTCGTCTCCTTCAGATGTCGAAAGCCCGTCTTAGGTTAGCAGATGCCTTTGCAAAACTTCACAAACTTCTGCGTTAAAGCGCCGTCCGAACCCGATTCACGGGAAGTGGCCTCTTTCGCCTGGCGCGGAGGAACTATGTCGAACCGTAACTTTCCTCGCCCGGATTTACGTCGCGCGCCCCGCCGCCACGTGGAGTTGCCGTCTGCGCGGCGCCTTCGGCATCGAAATCTCCAGCACGCCATCCTGAATTGCCGCCTTCGTCTCCGACGGGTCGATCTCCATCGGCAGTTCCAGTGAACGGCAAATCTGGTTCGAGAGGTACTCCTGATAAATCGTCCGCCGCGATTCCCTTTCTTCGTGCGCTTCCCTCTTGCCTGAAATCGCCACTCTTCGCGGTTCAACGCTCAGCTTCAAATCTTCGCCGCGGAATCCAGGAACCTCGGCGCGCACGGTCAGCGCATCATCGGTTTCCCTCAGCTCGACGGCCACCGGATGCAATGTCTCTTTCTCCGCGTTCAGCCAGTGCTCCAGCGCCCGGCCCTGGTCGCGCCCGTCATGCTCGAAAAGCTCATACGCTCTCTTCTCAATGGATTCATGAAGCTCTTGGACGTGGTCGAAAAGCTCGTCAAACCCCACAAATTCGGGGCGCGTCGCCTGAGTATGTCTCGCGATCTGCAAGTCTCGATTCTTGGATGACAGTTGTTCTTTCATGTATGGGCCTCCTTCATGATTTATCTTTGCCTTCAGGTAGATTCCCGGACCCGCGATGCGGTTGTCTGAAAACTGCAACTCACCGGGAATGCATTTCAGGTATTTCTGCTAGAATCGCCCCACCCGCGCAGTAAATGCGCCTCGAAACACGCGGTGCGCGGCAATTTGTCATTCGCACGGGACAAAAAAACGTGGCCGACGCTCTTTTTCCGCGCAATTTCCGCAAATCGTACCCGGAAGCGGTGCGCGGCCGGGGCTGTTTCATTGAAACTGCTGACGGCCGCAAGATCCTCGACGCCTGCGGCGGCGCGGCGGTCGTCTCCATCGGCCACGGCGTTGAATCCGTCGCGCGCGCACTGACCGAACAGGCAAGGTCGCTCGCTTACGTACATTCCTCTCAGTTCACCGTGCGCGCTGCGTCCGAACTTGCCCGCCGCATTCTCGAACTTGCTCCTCGCAACTTTCGCGAATCGCCCGACGGCCCCGGCCGCGTTCTCTTCACCTCGGGCGGCTCGGAATCCGCCGAAACGGCCCTCAAACTATGCCGCCAATATTTCCTCGAGCGCGGCGAAACAAATCGCACTCAGTTCGTTTCTCGCTGGCAGAGTTATCACGGCAGCACGCTCGGCGCGCTCGCTGTCTCCGGAAACGTCAAGCGTCGCGCGCCCTTCGCGCCGCTCTTGCGCGACTGGCCTCACATCGATGCCTGCTATTGCTACCGTTGCCCGCTGAATCTGCATTATCCCGAATGCAACGTCGCATGCGCCGCCGAACTGGACGACCTCCTCGACAAAAATTTCGCCGGTCAACAAACCGATCGCATCGCCGCCTTTGTCGTCGAGCCGATTTCCGGCGCGACTCTCGGCGCCGTCGTCCCTCCCGCCGAATATATGCCCCGCGTCGCGGAAATCTGCAGCCGCCGCGAAATACTTTTGATTGCCGACGAAGTAATGACCGGAATGGGCCGCACCGGCAAACCCCTTGCCGTCGATCATTGGGGCATCGCGCCGGACATAATTCTCCTCGGCAAAGGAACGTCCAGCGGCTATGCGCCCCTCGGAGCGGTCATCGTCACCGGACGCATCGCGCGCGCGATTGAAAAAGGTTCCGGCGCGTTTCTTCATGGCTTCACGTACAGCGCCCATCCTGTTTCGACTGCGGCCGGCCTCGCTGTCCTCGACTACATGGCCGAAAACAATCTTTTCGCCCGCGTCAGTCCGATCGGCGAAAAGCTCCGCGCCGCGCTCGAGCCTTTGAAGCAATCCCCAATCGTCGGAGACATTCGCGGCCTCGGCCTGCTTCTCGGCATCGAATTTGTGCGCGACGCCCGCACACGCGAGCCTTTCCCGCCCAACGCAACCGTCGCCTCTCGAATTTACGACGCCGCTCTCGCCCGCGGCATCCTCACCTATCCGATTCAGGGCTGCGTCGACGGCTCGCGCGGCGACCACATTGTCCTCGCGCCGCCGTTCATTATTTCGACCAGTGAAATTCAGTTCCTGGCAGACGCGCTGCGCAGTGCAATCGATGACGTTTCGAAGGAACTCGCGTAATTAATGAAGAGATAGAGCAGCAAGATCGCTACGCCTGCGTCACTCGCGCCTCGCTCGGCAGACGGCTCATCTGCTCGCGCATGGACCGCATCGAGAGTCCGCTGTGAATCACCGCGTAGAATCCAAGGAAGAGGAACGGAATGGTCAGCATGAAGAAAGCAAAAAACGAAAAGCCCGCCGCCGTATTTTTTTCCACTTCAAAAATGTTGAGTCCTAGCACACAGAAAAATTGATACGAACCCACATTCGCCGGCGCGTTCGGCAGCGAAACGCCCAGGTTAATCACCAGCAGCACGACCACCGCCGCCAAAAACGGCAGGCCCATTCCATAAGCCCTCATCAGCGCCCACAGCGCGAGCACCTGGCAAAACGGCATCAGCAGCGACGTGAAAACCGCCGGATAAAAACTCGGCGAAGTGCCCATCGCGTGCAGCCCAATCAGCGCCGACATCAGTTTCCCTGGCATCCGTTTTCCGCCCGACATGCGCCGCGGGTCGCCGCCAAAGCGAAGTTCAATGTACAAAATCATGGCGATGAACAGGCCCAGCAGCACCAGCGTCGCGATGCCGAGCGCGTTCGCTCCATGACGGAAACGCGAAGGCAGCGGCACGAACAAAGACATCACCGCCAGGCCCGCCGTTGTTACCACCAGATCGATCAGGCGCTCGACCAACACGGAACCCACGACGGTGACGAACCCAATATCCTCCGCCTTCGATACCAGGTACGAGCGCAGCAGTTCGCCCGGACGCAGCGGGAAAATCAAGTTCGCGAACAGCCCGGCGAAGACCGCGCGAATCGTGTCCCGCAGTTTCGCGCGCCCAAATGGCGCCAGCAGGAGCTTCCACCGCAGCGCCTGAACCACGTAGCTGGCAATGTCGAATCCGATTCCCAGGACCACCCACCGCCAACTCACGTCCGCGAGTTGCTCGATTGCCCGCTTGACCTGGAAGCCGTGCAAGACATAAATCAGGCAAGCTGCCGAAATGGTGTACCCAATCCATATATAAGCGCGCGATCGCGAGCTTCGCACGATTGGGGTTCCAGCGGATGTGTTCAACGCGCGTCTTCCCGCTTCGTCATAAGACTCTCCCCAAGCGTGAGCCCCCTGCGCAAAAACTGCTACAGCCTACTGTAACGTCCCCGCCGAGGCAATCCCGTCCGCACGGCAAATTGAGGAATCCGGCAGCGTCATGGCGAGGCCGCAAAACAAATTGAAATTCATTACCGGTCAAGAAATCGGAAGTGGATGCGTTTTCAAGCATTTGACTCTTCGCGACTGTGCATTTCATTACCGATCAAGAAATCACGTTTTTTAGCTGCGGCGAGCTCACGGGCCACGCGATCTTCCTCGATGCCGCGCCTTCGTTCCTCGACGGCGGCAGCGAATGCCGGATCAAGGACCATCTCGATATTCTCGGGGATTGTTTTGGACTTTGTCTTGGTTTGGGAGGAGGAGGGAGGGTTCTTGCAGAGGCTAGGATGTTGTTCGGCGTGCTCATCTTGCTGGTCCTTTTCGGGAGGGACGGGTTCCGGGGGAGGAAACGAGTCTTCCAAAAGCGCTGTCTCGAAGATGAGCGGGGCGGGCTTGCGAGCGGCGCGAGATTTGCGCTCATGCGATGGGCGGGGTTCGTCGTGGGAGCGGGCGCGGGAGATGATGACGCGCGTTGGCGGGTCAATCCATTCACCGGAGTCGTTCATGCACGCGATGGCGCGGACCGAGCGCAGGATGGCGCTGGCGGTGACGGGAACCTCACCGACGCGTTCGACCATGCGTTCGAGGGCGAACCGGAGATTGAGGCGGCGACGGCCGAATAGTCCGGTGGCGTGGGCGTGGCGGTAAATGGTTGTGAGGCTGCGGAGATGGTAGTGATTGACGAGGTCCCAAGGACTGCGCCAGTTGAGGAAATCGAATTCGATGGAGGCGCGGTCGGGATGATTGCAAATGCGGCATTGGGCGGCGTGACGACCGAGGTTGACGGAGCGTTCGTTGCGGCGAACGGAATAGTGATGCTTTGCTGAAACGTTTGGTGCCATGTGGTTCTCCTTTGAGATGCGAAATTAAAATCAAAACGGGCGGCGTAAAGCCGCCCCTACAAAAACTAGATAAAAGCTCGCCTTGCGGCCGACGGCTCGTCTTCAGACGGGCCCTACAAAAGCCAAAAAAAATCGCCCCGGAGCGATACCGGGACGATTGGCAAATGTCCAATCAGTTTGCGGAGGAGCTTGATGCGATCCGTGACCGGGGCACGAAGTTCGTCCGGCAGGGATTTCGACCTGCTAAAGGTATGTTAGCATAAGAGTAAATAAAAGTCAAGTTATTTCTTAAGAACGAAAGGAAGTTGAGCCATAAATGCCCTAAGGTGTTCCTAAAGCCTCGATCGTCTCGATCCAGCCCCGAAAATGGGGACATTCTTGTCGCATCTTGTCAATCCCGACCGTCTCAGCTGCGAGAGTTCCATCGAGCACCTTGCGATAAGCCGGACAAGTAGCTAAGACGCGCTTCGATGGTGCCGAATTCACACCATCATTGATATCCTCAGGCGTGTCGAAGTCATTGCGGATCGCTTGAAGTTGTCGGGCCACATGTTCTTGGCCGATTACAGAAGCAAAAGCTACCGGGTCACTGAACAACAATCCCTCGTATTCGTGCAATTGGAGGTAAGGCAAGAATCGAGTCTCAGGACGTCGGTCCGGCACTTCAGCGATGATATCTCTCCTTACGGCATTCTCGATCCTGGTAACTTTTTCAATGTTCGGCAGATTTGGGCTCAGCGGCAGACCTGGAAAGTCTTGCCCCATCCCATAAAAATCCAGCATCGTGGAGCAATACGCTGTCGGATCCTGCTTAAGCAGGAGGACAACATCCTTTCTAACGCGGGCGTAGTTTACGTTTCCTCCCTTGTGGCCTGGAGCGCCTAGGATGATTGGTGTCAAGTAAACTTGGCGGCCCCAGAGGGCGCGTGCCAGAACATTCGTAATGAAGGATTCTTCCGTTCGCCCTTCCACGACTACATAAACGCGCGTCATTAAGCGCTGTCTCGCGCGGTTGAAGGCTCGTGGGACTCGTCGTTTTGCGGCCGACCGCCGAGTACGTTTTTCTGCCACAACTCGCCCAACGTATATTCTTTCAACCACTCCGAAAGGTCCGCAGATTCAATACGTCGGAAGGTCGAGTGGCCTTCTGCGCGCTCGACCACGATCACATCTTCCGGCGCAAACTCACTCAACAGTGGAGCGGATTGCGTTGAGACGATCACTTGGTATCCGCGCTGTTTGGTGGCTTGCTGAAAGAGGCCGGCCAAAAGTGTCAAGGCGTAAGGGTGCAATCCAAGTTCGGGTTCATCGAAGAGCACGGTTGATGGTAATACGGGCTGGAGGAGCGCCGTTGCGAGGCAAATGAACCGAACCGTTCCGTCAGAGAGTTGGCTGGCTCGGAACGGGTAACTCGATTCTTTTTGAAGCCATTCTAATTGGATTACTTCTGGTTTGTGGGGGTCGGGACGGAGCTTAAAATCGTCGAAGAATGGGGCGGCCAATCGGACCACATTGCGAATTTTTTCGTAGCTCTGCGAATTGGTCCGTTGGATTCGATAAAGGAAGGCAGCGAGGTTCTCAGCGTTGGGCCTGAGAAACTCGTTGTCATTTATGGCCCCTTGACGTCGAACGCCAGCGGTCGCGCTTGTATCATGGAAATGATAAACAACCCAACTCGAAATGGAATCGAAAACGTAATATGGGACGCCATGCGCTGCTGTCGCTCCAGGTTCGTCTTTGCTTTCTTTTAGTTTGGCCTCGGAATGCCCCGAGCCAAGCGGATTCCTTGAGAGTCCGTAATTCCCGTGAAAGACGACTACCTCTTCCGCAAAGACAAGTCTATTGTCAACGGTGGGCACCAACGAGAACTCGTACCCGTTGGCACCGAAGTATAGTCTCGCGACAATTTGTTGGGTGATTCTCGGTCCCAAGTAAAGGCAAGCGTCGGCGCCGCCTTCCATTGCGACGGCCAATTGAAGTCTCTGGTCAATAAGTTCACGGAGCAGGCGAAAGAAGGTTACGAAGTTACTTTTGCCAGCGCCGTTAGGGCCGATTAAGACATTCAAACGGCGAAGCTCAAAATCCTCAAGCCTCTGGATTGACTTAAATCCTTCGATAGTAAGTTTCTTAATCGTCTTACCCATAGGTCATCCGCGCGATTCATCATATCGTGAGATTGAAGGATCTTATCGAAGATTACCATGATTACCCCTCGCCACGGGCCAATCGCGGGGCGAGACCCAACACGATGGATTGCCGACCGATACTCTAGCACGAGGAGTCGCTCAATCGGAGCGCGAGGGGTTGTTCGAGACGGAGATTTTACGGCGGGGAGACGGGCGAGGAGGCGGCGGGAAAGGCGACGAGGCGGACTTCGGCGGCGATGAGGCGCAATTCGTGGATGGCTGGCTGCGCGCGAAAATCTGTGGCACACTCGAACGTTCAGAAGGCACGGCGGATTTTGCGTTATGGCTGCCGCAATCGAAATCCCCGAAATGGAATTGTCCGGCGAAAACGGAAAGAAAAACGGAAAATGGACCCGCAGCTCATCCGCAATTTTTGCATCATCGCGCACATCGACCACGGCAAATCGACGCTGGCCGACCGCCTGCTCGAGCTGACCGGCGCGCTGTCGCAGCGCGAGATGACGGCGCAGGTTCTCGATTCGATGGATCTGGAGCGCGAGCGCGGCATCACCATCAAGGCCAAAAGCATTCGCCTACATTACACCGCGCGCGACGGCAAGGAATACCGGCTGAATCTGATTGACACGCCCGGTCACGTGGATTTTTCCTACGAAGTTTCCCGCGCGCTCTCCGCGTGCGAAGGCGCGCTGCTGGTCGTCGACGCGAGCCAGGGCGTGGAAGCGCAGACCGTCGCGAACGCGTTTCTCGCTTCGCGCAACAATCTTTTCGTGATTCCGGTGATCAATAAAATTGATCTGCCCGCGGCGGAGCCCGAGCGCGTCAAAGAGCAAATCGAAAACGTGCTGGCGATTCCGGCGGCTGACGCTTTGCTGATCAGCGCGAAAAGCGGCATCGGCGTCGCCGAGGTACTCGAAGCTGTGGTGAAGCGCGTTCCGGCGCCCACAGGGTCGTCCGACGCGCCGCTGCGCGCTTTGATTTTCGACTCGTGGTTCGATTCTTTCCGCGGCGCCGTGGTGCTGGTCTGCGTGATGGAAGGGCGCATCGCTCCGCGAATGAAAATCCGCCTCTGCGCGATGGATCAGGTTTACGAAGTGGAGGCTCTCGGCGTGCTGACGCCCAAGCCAATCGTCCTGGATGAACTCGCCGCGGGCGACGTTGGTTTCATCGTCGCGAATATCAAGCGCGTCGCCGATGCGCGCGTCGGCGACACAATCGTCGAAGCGGACCGCCCCGCCGCGCCGCTTCCGGGCTTTGAAGCCATCAAGCCAATGGTCTTCGCCGGCCTTTATCCGGTGAACGCCAGCGACTACGAACTTCTTCGCGACGCGCTCGGCAAACTGCAACTCAACGATGCTGCATTTTTTTACGAGCCTGAAAATTCCGCCGCGCTCGGCTTCGGTTTCCGCTGCGGCTTCCTCGGGCTGCTGCACATGGAAATCGTGCAGGAACGTCTCGAGCGCGAATTCGGCATCGCCCTCATTACCACCGCGCCCAGCGTCCGCTACCGCATCACGACCACGGCGAACGAAACCATCGAAGTCGATAATCCCACGAAATTTCCTCCGCCCGCGCAAATCGCGCGCATCGAGGAGCCGATTCTCACCGCCATGATCATTACGTCGGATGATTCCGTCGGCGCGATTCTGGCGCTTTGCGAGGAAAAGCGCGGCGTGCAGAAAAATTTCGAGTAT
>JBOGNJ010000189.1:0-7829 GCA_050746905.1 Candidatus Acidiferrales bacterium | reverse complement strand
CCGAGAAGTTAGGTTTGCCCTTCAATTCGAGCGCAGCGCCAAATCAAACTGCTGAGCCGTTTCTTGACTGCGCTGCCGCTGCGGCAGTCCTCGGGGGTCTTCATCCTAAGACTGTCGAGCGATGGGCACGAGAAGGACGCATACCTGCCTATCGTTATTTTCGCCATTGGAGATTCCGTGTTTCTGATCTGGAAGGCTGGATGCGTTCTCATGTACAGTCGGCTTGCCATCCGTGCCGCTTAAACAAGGAGGAATCGGATGGAGCATAAGCGGCAACGGGTTCAGTTTGGTTGGGTTTGTCTGAAAGCAAGAAAGAAGGGTCCAGACGTGTGGGTTCTGCGCTATCGGGAGAATCTCCCGGACGGAAGCACGAAAAGGCGAGGCGTAGCCATCGGGACAGTTAAGGAATTTCCGAACGAGTCCCAGGCGCGCAAGGCCGCTCTGTCTTGGTTATTTTCGATGAACGCAGAAGCATCAAACGGAACAACTGTTTCGTTCGGCGCGGTCATTCGCCGATACCTAGCGGAAGAGATTCCCGAAAGATTTTCGACCGCTTCACGGTATCGGTGCTGGCTGAAAAACCATGTTGAGCCGAAATGGCGAGACTATCCCATCGAGCAGATCAAACCTCTGCTCGTTGAAGATTGGCTCAAAAAGCTCAGCTTGGCACCGAAAAGCAAGTCTCATCTCAAAAACCTAATGCGCGTTTTGTTCAACGCAGCGATGCGATGGGAGCTGATTCCCTATCAGCACAATCCCATGAGCCTCGTTCGCGTGAAAGACGGTTCTAAAAGGGTGCGGGAGCCGAAAGCACTTTCGGTGGAAGAATTCCGAAGGATGCTTGAAAGCGTTCCCGAACCTTTCCGAACGATGTGCATTGTGGCGATGTGTTTGGGACTGCGAGTAAGCGAAATCCTCGGTTTGAGGTGGAAGGACATCGATTGGGAAGGACTGCGCTTGGCTGTTAGACAAGCTTACGTCTATGGGAATCAGGGCGACGTAAAGACACAGACCTCTCACCGATGGATGCCTCTTGACCGTTCGCTTGCAGAGAGGCTTCGTCAACACAAGGCGAGGTTGGCTCCGCTAGCGAAATTGGAAGACTGGATATTCGCGAACCCGGAAACAGGAAAACCGTATTGGCCAGGTCGAATTCAGGAGAACTGGTTAGTCCCTGCCGCTGAAAAAGCAGGGCTGGGCCGGATCGGCTGGCACACGTTCAGACACAGCCATTCAACGTTACTTCATGCGCTCGGTGTCGATCTCAAGGTGCAACAGGAACTCTTGCGACATGCAGATATTCGAACGACCATGAATATCTACACGCATGCCGTTCCTAGCGCTCTGCGAGAAGCGAACAGCAAAGTCGTTCGCTTAGTCCTCCCCGCGCAAGTAGCCTAGCGTTAATGGCCCCTCGTGGCCCCTCGAAAAGTCACAAAGCATTATTTATGAACGAGATGTTGGTAGGGGCGGTGGGGATCGAACCCACGACCTTCGGCTTAAAAGGCCGCTGCTCTACCACTGAGCTACGCCCCTAAATTCTTGTTTCTGAATTTGCGTGATCTAAACCGTTCAATCTTAGCAGCCGGGGCGTTTCGAACCAATCGGAAACGCACTATAGGGCGATATTGCGGCTGACGCACCTCAGCTAATCGCCTTGCCTGGATGTCTCCGTTCATGTTTTCTCTAGCCTGACGATTATCAGATGGGCTGTGAGAGGATCACCCTAAACGAGGGCGGTGTATTTTGGATTTTGCCTCGTGCTTTTGCTCATTTGCGGCTGGTTCCGACCGGGTTTGTAACTTTCGCCGCCAGACCTTCTGGCGACCATGTATTCACGATGACTTGCGCCAGGCGTCCGATCAATATCTCAGCCTTATTTTCGGGGGTCCAGGATTTATCCTCATTATCATACGTGAAGATGGAAATGATGACGGGGTCGCGTTGCGTGTAAACCAGGGCAACGTCGTTGCGCACGTCATTCAGCGCCCCGATCTTGTCAGCGATCGCGGAAAGGTCTTCGCTGGCGTCGGCTCGTTCGAGGTAGCGCGGCAGCATGTCGCGGTATTGCTGGTTGCGCATGATGGTGATCATCTGAAGGCAGAGTTCGCGGTCTCCCATTTTGCAGTGATAGATACTCTCCATGACGTTTGCCATCTCCTCGGCGGTCGTCTTGCCGAGGCCGAATTGTTTTTGATCGGGCGGCATCGGGCCTTCCGTCGGTTTGAAAACTTTCTTGTAGAAATAAGTGTTCTTCAGGCCCATGCGGGCTAGCATTTCATTGGTCGGCCGGAGCCCGACGACGTCAATGACCATGTTCGTGGCGGTGTTGTCGCTCAACGTCATCATCAGCGTGACGGTGTCTTTCAGGGTCAGCGTGAGTCCCGGATCCATTAGCTGGAGGATGCCGGAGCCGGGAACCTGATTATCTTTCGTCAGCACAACGGGCGCCGAGAGCTTCAGTTTCCCGGCTGTCACCTGCTCAAACGTTTGCAGCATGAGCGGCAGCTTGATCACGGAAGCCGTTTGCACTGGACGCTCCGGATCGAGTGAAACAGTTTCACCCGTGGTTAGGTTTTTCGCGTACAAGGCTACATGGCCGTGATACGACGCAGCCAGCGCTTCGATTTTTTTCTGGAGGTCGGATGCTTTCGCCGGCAACGCAATCAGCAGAATTATGCAAAACAGGGACAGTCTCTTCATGAAGTTATCGCCTCCGCCAACAATTGGGCGTCCTATTGTTCTCATATTTCCGCCGGCCGCAGTCGAAAAAACACACCCAAAGCATATACCCGATTGCCTTAGCCCGGCTCTGCAACCAGATGTCTCTCCACCGAAACTCCCGAACCGGAATGTCACCTCGCACAAGCAAATGATATCTAAAAAAATGGAGGGCAAACATGGACTGGAACCGGGTGGAGGGTTCGTGGAAATTTTATAAGGGCAAGATCAAGGAGAATTGGGGAAAACTAACCGAAGATGACTTGTACGTGATTAACGGCAGGCGCGAGCAGTTGGCCGGCCGGGTTCAAAGGGCTCGCACGGCGAACGGCACGAACCGCGCCGCGCAGTCAAGTCGCACGTGAACATCGCGGCCGTAATCGCCGAAGGAGTCCAAGTCAAATCGACAGCTTTTCCAATCGGATTCGGATAGCTCCAGAAAGTCTGCGTGACACTGCGCATATTTTCCTCCCACCCGCCGAGAAATAAGTGCAACAGTAACATCCCGCGAAGCATCAAACCCACAAGGCGATTCATTTTAGCCAACACAGCGAGCGCGTTGGAACCCTGAAAGCCGCGGAACATCAGAGACGCCGAATTCCCGCACTCCGGAAACGTCCAAATGGGCCGAGTGCGACGCAAATAGCGCTTAAGCGGACCTGTCCTTAGGTGCTAGTAATCTTACGAGCGTGCCGATGCATGTCCGGTATTGAACAACTATTCTTCTTGTGTCAAGGTAGACTATCTAAGGGAGAGGTCCAATCACATCAGCGATTCATCTAAGACGTAGTCCACTCGTTCGAGTGAATTCCGCAGTTTGGTTTGAATCTCCACAGAGTTGTTTGCATTCGGAACCCACCGTGCCCGGCGTGAACCGGGAACGATCCTCTGGATTTCGGAGGTTCCGGAATTTATAACGTGTTCTTTGGATCCTGCCGCTGCTGCTCGGCGCGATCTTGGATGCAGCGAGTTTGTGCGGCCCGCGCTGAAACGCGCGTCTTAAAACGCCGGTGATGACAGAAAGAAAACAGGGAAGGACAATCAATGGAACTCGATAATCTGCAACGGAGACAGCCCGGCGACAGGGACATTAACTGGGTGACTTCAACAGCCATGGTCTTATTTCATTTGGGCGCGATTGCGGCCCTTTTCTTTTTTACGTGGAAGGCTTTCTTTGTCGCACTTTTTCTGTGGTGGGTTTCCGGGAGCCTTGGTGTTGGCATGTGTTATCACCGACTGCTGACGCACCGCGCTTACAAGACTCCAAAATGGGTGGAATACTTTTTGACGGTGTGCGCGACGCTGGCGCTGGAAGGCGGCCCGATTTTCTGGGTGGCAACGCACCGGATTCATCATCGATTCTCCGACCAAGAAGGGGACCCGCATTCTCCGCTCGACGGCAAGTGGTGGGCGCACGTGGGTTGGATCTTGGTGGGAAAATCGATGCATCACGATACATCGACGCTGGCTCGTTACGTGCCAGACCTGGCAAAAGACAAATTTCAGGTTTGGATCACGAAATACAATTACGTTCCAATGATCGTTCTGGGCGTCGCGCTGTTCGCCCTCGGCGGCCTTCCATTCCTGCTCTGGGGAGTTTTCCTGCGCACCGTGGTTGGCCTGCATGCCACATGGCTGGTGAATTCGGCGACGCACGTGTGGGGCTCGCGGCGGTTTGCCACGCGCGATCATTCGACGAACAATTGGTGGGTCGCGCTGCTGACTTTTGGCGAGGGCTGGCATAACAACCATCACGCGCATCCCACTTCGGCGCGCCACGGGCTGCGGTGGTATGAAGTTGATCTGAATTGGTACGGAATTTGGACCTTGAAAAAGCTGGGACTCGCGCGACAGATTCGCCGGGCGAAGACGGCGGTATTGCCAGACGCGACCGCGGCCGCCGATATCCTTCCGGCCGCCCCGCAGAGTGATCTGATCTCAGCGTAGAAGATGCTGCGATTCGGTGCGGTCACAATGGCCGCGCCGGCGTCCACGCGTTGTGCATCCATACGCCAACCAATCGGAATTCGATCGAAACGATAACCTCAGACTCCCCTGGATTTGCCGCGTTCGCATGAAACTGTAGTTGCCGCTCGCACGTCTCAGAGCATGTTCCCTAATAAGAAAATCCCGCGGAGCGGAATTTGTGATCAAACTGCTCATGTCCGGGGAGAGGATGCTATGAGACTAAGCCGCATTATTGTTGGAACGCTGGCTATTTTCGCGATGTCGTTCACGGTTGTTGCGCAGCAGAGGCGTCCGGGCGAGCAGCAGCGCCCGGGCCAGCGCGCAACACCCGGGATGACGCAGCCCCAAACCGAAGAGCAGAACGAAAAGGCGCCGGCACGCCGCCCACCTCCACCGCCGCCCGTGGAAAAAAGCGCGGTGACGCATCACAGCGCGCGCGTCGGCGGCCAAGAGATCAACTACACGGCCACGGCGGCCACCTATGTGATTAAAGATGATCAAGGCGATCCGAAAGCAACGTTCTTCTTCGTGGCGTACACGAAAGACGGCGTGCCGGATGTCTCCAAGCGTCCCGTGTCGTTTGTTTACAACGGCGGCCCCGGCTCTGCTTCACTCTTCACGCACATGGGCATGGGACCCGAAGAGGTAGTGCTCACGCCCGACGGCCACGGCATGGCCGCGCCATACACGATCAAGGACAACGAGGATTCGTTCCTCGACGCGACGGATCTTGTTTTCGTTGACGCCGTTTCCACCGGCTACTCCCGCCCTGTTGCTGGGCAGAATCACGCGCAGTTCTATGGCGTTGTTCAAGACGCGGAGATTTTCTCCGACTTCATCTACCAGTACATCACCCGCAATGAACGCTGGGATTCGCCGAAATACCTGATCGGCGAAAGCTACGGCACGACGCGCTCCGCCGAGCTCGCGGGCGTCCTCCAACATCGTCATTCCATGTATCTGAACGGCATCTGCCTGCTTTCCACGATGGCCTTTGCCTCGTGGGGCGCCGACGACCGTACCGAATTTTTTCTGCCGACGTACGTGACTTCCGCGTGGTATCACCATTTGCTCGCGCCCGACCTGGAAAGCGAAAGCGTCGATCAAGTGGCGCAACAGGCGCGCGAATTCGCGCACGGCGAATATGCGCAAGCGCTGGCTAAGGGCGATCAACTGTCGCCGGAAGAGAAAGAAAAAGTGGTGAAAGACATGGCGCGCTTAACGGCGCTTTCACCAAAGTACATTGAAGAAGCCGATCTGCGCGTCAGCTCTTTCCGCTGGTTCGCGGAACTGATGCGCAACAAGCGCCTCATCGTCGGCCGCCTCGATTCGCGCTTCACCGGAATGAATCGCGACGCTGCTGGCGAGCGCCCGGAGTATGATCCCAGCGAAGCGTCCTATCTCGGCGCCTTCGTGGCCACGTTTCAGGACTACGTGCGCCGCGATTTGAAGTGGGACAGCGACCAGTATTACGCCGTCAGTGGAAATGTCCGGCCGTGGGACAGTCAAGCTCTCCCTCAAGTCGCCGAAGTTCTGCGTTCCGCCATGACCGAGGAGAGCACGCTGAAGGTTCTCGTTCTCTGCGGCTATTACGACTTGGCGACGCCATTCAACGGCATTGAGGAAACCGTGTCTCACATGGGTCTCGAGCCATCGATTCGCAAGAACATCAGCTTCGCCTATTACGACTCGGGCCACATGGTCTATATCGACCAGAAGGCGCACGACAAACTCCACAAGGATGTAGACAGCTTCATTAATTCGAGCTACGCGCACTAGGAACGAATCGGGCGAATTGCGACGGCATTGCCCTGACTGTTTGCGGCGGCGGAGCATTTTGTGCTTCGCCGCCGCTAGCAATCCTTGCGAGTGGGCTGCTTGTGTTCCACTACGGAGCATGCTCTTCTCTTGGTACATCCTCGAACTGCAAACTTATCGCTGCGCGCATCTACCCTCGCTATGCCGCTGATATTGGGGCATTAAAGACGTGCGTGCTCCGCGCTGATGGGCATTGTCGTGCTCTCCGAATCTCTCGCGTTCCTTCTCTCTGGAGTTTGCGAATGAAAGTTCTGCTTGTGGATGATGATCCCGTTTCGCGTTTGCTGCTCTTGCCATTGCTGGATAAGTGGGGTTATGAAGTTCAGGTCGCGCACGATGGAACTTCAGCGTGGGCCGCGCTTCAGGCGCCCGAAGCTCCCCGGTTGGTTCTGATGGATTGGATGATGCCCGGCTTGAGTGGCGTGGAAGTGTGCCGGAAACTGCGCGCCAGGGTTGGTGAACCATACGCATACGTCATTTTGCTGACGGTGCGCCACGATAAGCAGGACGTCCTTGAGGGTCTGGAATCGGGAGCGGATGATTATTTGGCGAAACCGTGCAACGCGCCGGAGTTGCGCGCGCGTATCCGCATTGGCGAACGGATTTTGCAAATGCAGGCGGATCTTATTCAAGCGCGGGAACTGGTCAAATTCAAATCAACGCACGATTTGTTGACGGGCACGTGGAGCCGGGGAGCCGCGATCGATATGCTCGAACGCGAGTTGAGCCGCGCGAACCGCGAGGGTAAACCTCTTGGCTTGATTCTTGTTGACCTCGACCGTTTTAGAAGCATCAACGATTCAATGGGACAGGGTGCGGGAGACGATGTATTGCGCGAGATCGCGCTCGGCATTCTGTCCTCGATCCGCATATACGATATTGCCGGACGATTTGGAGGCGAGGAATTTCTGGTGCTGCTGCCGGGTTGCGATGCCGGAGCAGTACGCAATAAAGCTGAACGGATTCGCAAGATTGTCGCTGCCTTACCGATCAAAACGAATCTGGCAGGTTTCTCGTTGACGGCCAGTCTCGGCGCGTTCTCTGCAACGCCGGGTGAATTCCACACTTCCGAATCCGTGCTGCGATCATTGAATATAGCCCTTTGCCGCGCGAAAGAACTCGGATGCGACCGCGTTGAAATGTTCAACGACGAAACTGCCGATGAAGCTCCGTTTCACGGTGGAGACACGCTCTCTCGACAGTCGCCGGCCTAGACAACCGTAGCTTGTAGTTCCGTTGCGCGGATTTCTTTTTCGCGCCTTCGCCGGATATTGCCCGCATTTTCGCGCTTTTTTATGTTACTTTTGATGGTGCAGTGGGAA
>JBOGNJ010000188.1:0-8513 GCA_050746905.1 Candidatus Acidiferrales bacterium | reverse complement strand
ACATTGCTGCCGGAGGATGGGAAGCAAGGCGCGGCGCCGGTAGCTATTGTGAGCGAAAATCTCTGGCGCAGCCGCTTCGGTGCGAATCCCGCTCTTATTGGCCAAGCCATCGCTCTGGACATGCGTTCGTTCACCGTTGTCGGAATCCTGCCGGCAAGCTTTCGCTATCCTGACGGCGCGCCACATCAGGACGTGTGGATTCCTGTGGCGCAAGACCCGGTGTTCGGGCCTTTGATGTTGCGGCCCGGCGTGCCTGTGCTGGGTGGCGTCGGCCGGCTCAAGCCGGGCGTTTCTCTGGCGCAAGCTCAGGCGGAGATGGACACACTGGGCGCGCGGCTCGCCAAGGAGTTTCCCGCACAAGATTCAGGATTGACGATACGGATTGAGCCTTATCGGCAGGCGGTGGTCGGGAACGTGAAATCCGCGCTGCTGATTTTGCTGGGCGCGGTTGGCCTGGTCCTCTTGATCGCCTGCGCCAATATTGCGAACCTGCTTCTGTCGCGGGCCACTTCTCGCGGGAGGGAAATTGCAGTGCGAATCGCGCTTGGGGCGGGGCGTGCCCGCCTTGTGCGGCAATTGCTGACGGAAAGCGCTCTACTGGGCTTGTTTGGCGGCGTTGCCGGCGTGCTTCTTGCGGCTTCGGGTATCTGGGGTCTCAGACCTTTCTTGCCGCCCGATGTGACCCGCATCAATTCGATTCACGTGGGAGGCGCGGTCCTGGCATTCGCGCTGTTGTTGTCTCTTGCGGCCGCGCTGGCGTTTGGACTGGCACCCGCGCTCCTGGCAACTCCCTGCAACTTGCAGACGAACATCAAAGAGGGCGGTGCGCACACTGGCCAGCGCGGCGGCCAGCATGTGCGGAATTTTTTGGCGGTCGCGGAAATTTCGCTGGCCATGGTGCTTCTCGTTGCCGGCGGTTTGCTCATTCGCAGTTTTGCACTGCTCACGTCGGTCAGACCGGGCTTTGAGCCGAAGAACGTGATAGAAGCCGAGGTTTCGCTTCCCCAATATCAATATTCGACGCTGCAGCAATGGACGGCTTTTTCCAACGAGTTGCTGGCGCGCCTCCATGCGCAGCCCGGTCTGCAAGATTCCGCTCTGGGGGCTCCGCTGCCAATGGACCGTCAGGGCGAAGCCACCTTCGCGTTCAGCATTGTGGGAAATCCTCCGCTCCCGCGCGGCAAATCCGTCACCGCCGATTACGCCACGGTGAGTCCCGGCTATTTTCGCGTGATGCGAATCCCGCTTCTCAGAGGCCGTTTTTTCTCCAGGCAAGATTCGCCGTCCCATCCGAACGTAGCGATCATCAGCGAAACGCTGGCGCGACGTTATTTCCCGAACCAGGACCCCATAGGAAGGCAAATGAGATTTGGATTTCCGCCAAACAGCAATGTGGCGCGCGAAATCGTCGGTATCGTCGGCGACGTGCGGGACTCGGCGCTTAGCCGGAAACCCGGCCCGATGATGTATGTGCCCTTCGCTCAGGCGCCCCTTTGGGGAGGGGAAGTCGTCGTAAGAAGTTCGTTGAGCGCATCGAGCGTGGCCGCCGCGGTTCGCCAGGCCACTCATGCAATTGACAAGGACCTGCCGGTCACGGATATTGAATCGCTGCCCGATGCGCTCGGCCAATCGATCTCGCAGGAGCGATTTCGCACTCTGCTGCTTGGTTCGTTCAGCGCGATTGCCCTGGTGCTCGCGGCGATCGGCATTTTCGGAGTGATTTCGTATTCAGCGTCGCAACGCACCCACGAAATCGGAATTCGCATGGCCCTCGGCGCGCAGCCGCGCGACGTTTTGCGCTTGATTTTAGGGCAGGGCGCGAAGCTAGCTTTGTTCGGTTTGAGCGTTGGCGTCGTCGCGGCGTTTCTGCTCACGCGGCTGATGGCGAGTCTGCTCTATGGCGTTTCCGCCACGGATCCAGTGACCTTTGGCGCCGTGGCCATTGTTCTGCTCGCCGTTGCACTGCTGGCCTGCTACATTCCAGCGCGTCGCGCCATGAAGGTCGATCCCTTGGTTGCGCTGCGTTACGAATAGCGATTTCTGCCGGCGCGAAAATCCGCGAAGTTGAGATACACTCGGGCGGCGAGGACTCCTCCAGCCATGGCCGTCGACGCTGCTTCTCGACCTAACGTCAATAACACCACCGAACCGCTTCCGCGTCTCGCAAGCGGTGTGGTCGTCGTTCTCTGCGCCGCCAAATTCTTGCTTCACGCGTTCACGAGCCTCCACCGTTACGGCTACTTCCGCGACGAGCTTTATCTGCTCGACTGCGGACGCCACCTCGCATGGGGCTACGTCGACATGGCGCCGCTTTCCGCCGTTTATGCGCGCATCGCGCTGGTCCTGGGAGGCTCGCTGCCCGCGCTGCGCATTCTCCCCGCGCTCGCCGGGACTGGCCTGATCGCGCTCACAATAATCATCACGCGACAGCTCGGCGGCAGCCGTTTCGCTCAAGCCCTCGCCGGCCTCTGCGTTTTCCTGGTTCCCGTGAATATCGTCATGGACGACTTCCTTTCCATGAACTCATTCGAGGCTCTTTTCTGGATGGGTTGCGTGTACGTCCTGATCCGCATCGTCCGCACCGGCAACTCGAAGCTGTGGCTGTGGTTCGGCCTCCTCGCGGGGCTCGGGCTCGAGAATAAGCATTCCACGCTATTTTTCGGCTTCGCAGTCTTTCTTGCAGTTGCTCTCACGAGCCTGCGCCGTGAGTTCGCCAAGCCGTGGATCTGGCTCGGCGGAGCCATCGCCTTGCTGATTTTCGCTCCCAATCTTGTCTGGCAAATTCATCGTAATTTTCCAACTCTTCAGGACCTCGAAAACGTGCGCCGCAGTGGGAAAAATGTGGTCCTCACTCCGCTCGCGTTCATCGCTCAGCAAATCGTGATGGAGCAGCCCATCCTGTTTCCTTTTTGGTTTGCCGGATTAGGCTCCTTCTTGTGGGGGCGCGGAAAAACATTCCGCGTCCTTGGCATCACATTCCTGATTTTCTTCGCGACGCTGCTGATCCTGCACGGAAAGGATTATTATGTTGCGCCGATTTATCCCATGCTGTTCGCCGGCGGCGCGGTGGCCACGGAAGGCTGGCTTCGCCGGCGAAGATGGGCGGGCGAACGTCCGTGGCCAAAAGCGGCAATCGTCACGGCGGTTATTCTGCTGGGAGGCCTTCTTGTTCCGCTGGTTACGCCCATGCTGTCACCGGAAAAATATCTGGCATACGCGCACGTCGTTAACCTTCATTCCACCAAAACCGAAGTCGCGGAATCCGGTCCGTTGCCGCAGTTTTTTGGCGATCAGTTTGGCTGGCGCAGCATCGTGCGTCAGGTTGCGGATATCTACCATTCATTGCCGCCGGATGAGCGCGCCAAGACCGGCATCTTCACCGGCAACTATGGCGAGGCCGGAGCCATCAACTTGTTCGGCCCCCGATACGGCTTGCCGCGCGCCTACTCCCGCCACCAGAATTATTGGTATTGGGGCCCTCCCAAGGAGCACTACACGAACTTGATTGTTGTTCAGTGGAGTCTGCAGGACGTTAAGGACAATTGCACATCGTGGCAGGCCTTCGACCACTATTCTCGCTTCGGCATGGCCGAGGAAAACACCCCGATTTACCTTTGCCGCGGCGCGGAGTTCGACCTTCAGAAAGTCTGGTGGCACTCTCACCACTGGAACTAGGGAACCGAATGCAACTGAGGAGGGACGAAAACTTTCGCGGTGGGCCTTCTCCTAATTTCCCGAGACAGCTTCGGCGCCTGGTTTGCCCAGGGAGGCGTAGTATCCGGGGCGCGCGCGTACGACGATTTTCCCGTGGCCTTTCACACCGGTTAACTCGACCTTTACGGCGCGGTACGTGCCATCCTTGGCTGTGTTCGTCGGATAGTAGCCGATCATGTATTGGTCGCGAATGTCCTGCGCGATGCGCTTACAAATATCGTCCACTTCCGCGATTGTTTTTGGGAAATAAACTTCGCCGCCGGTCGCCTGCGTCAAGGCCAAAAGAGCCTTTTTGCCCTGGCGCTTTTGTTCTCTGTCATCATCGTTGTCCGTGAACAGTCCGACCGCATAAATCACGGTGTTGGATTGCTGCAACTTTTGCACCGTATTCGCGAGCGAGTTTCTGCTGTCTTTGTCCTCTCCGTCGGTGACTACCAGCAGCACTTTCTTTTCGCGTGACGCTTTCTTCAGATGATTCATCGAGCCGAGGATCGCATCATAGAGCGCCGTGCCCCCGCGCGAATCGATGCGCTCGAGCGCCGCTTTCAGCACCTTGGGATCGTTCGTGAAATCCGTGTCCATGTCGAGGTAATACTCGTCATTGAAATTCACGACGAACACCTGGTCCTGAGGATTGCTGGTCTGAACGAACGACAGCGCGGCGGCATTCACTCTGGCGCGCTTCGATTTCATGCTGGCGCTATTGTCGATGACCATTCCCACGGCGATCGGCATGTCGTCGCTGCTGAAAGCGGAAATTGTCTGCGGCGTTTTGTTTTCCAGAATGCGAAAATTGCGTTGTTTCAATTCAGGAATAAAATTTCCCTTGCTGTCCACCACGGTGACGGGCAAGCGCACCATATCGACCGTTTTCTTGAGTGTGTATGGTTTCTGTTGAAGCGCTCCGGGACGAGGAAGCTGAATGGGCGGCTGATTTTGGATTGGCGGCTGAGTCTGGGCGGACGCGCCCGTGGCGCAAAAGGAAAATACGATTCCCAGGACGACGCAAACACAACCAAGCGGGGAATAAGCCGCGATCGGCCTACGGGCCCGGCGCGTAATATCCGTATCGCGAGTATACAGTGAGCGGCGGCAATCCTCGCGGCGGCCGGATCTTAATCTTGATTTTCCGCCATTTCCCATCGCGCTTTTTATCGCTCGGCCTGTAGCCCAGAACATATTGATTCCGCAACTCCATGCTGATCTTTGTGGCGATATCCCCAAGGTCATCGAGGTTCCTGACGACGAAAGATCTGCCACCGGTCATTGAAGCGAGCCCTTGCAAAAAACCCGACCCGCTGCATTCCTCCGGAGTCCGGTCGCAAGCGTCGGGATCAACAATCCCAATCGCGTAAATCTGAACATCCGTTTCGCGCAAGAAGCGCTTGACGTCGCTATAATCGTAGCGACTATGATTATCGCCTCCATCCGATATGATGAGCAAAGCTTTTCTGGCGTTGCGTGCTCCTTTCATCTCGCTCATGCCGAGATACACAGCATCGAGCAACGCCGTCATGCCTTTCGGTTGGCTGAAAAGGAGGCGGTTTTGTAACTCTTCAATGCTGCTGGTGAACATGGTTGCCAGTTCAGCGCGGTCGGCGAAATCCACCAGGAAAAATTCGTCTGCGGGGTTGGCGGTCTTGAAGAATTGAACCGCCGCCATGCGGGATTTGGCAATTTTGTCCGTCATGCTGCCGCTGACGTCAAAAATCATGCCGATGGAAATGGGTACATCGTCCTCGGCGAACCGCATGATTTCCTGTTCCTTGCCATTCTCGAAAACCCTGAAATTCTCTTGATCGAGCCCTGTCACGAGCCGCCCGTACGGATCCGTAACCGTCGTATTCACCAGCACTAAACTGACATCTTTGCGGATTTCAGCTACGTGGGAGGTTTTGTCCGGTGGAGGAGGCTTGTAAATCAGCGGGCCGGTACTTTGCGCAACCGCCACACCGCAGGGAATTATGCCGATTGCGAGCGCCAAAGCGCCGCATATTGTCCAACTTCTGGTTGTCAGCCTGGCCGCTTTCAGCACGCTACCCCCGGCCCAATCTTTCCCAGATTCTATCACCGCTTTACCCCTTTGCAAGAGCACAAATACCGAAATTTTGCCCGGCGAACCTGTATACATTCACTCACACCCGCTTTTCCTGCATATTACACGCGGATGAATTCTTCACGACCTCTTCTGATAGCGCGGTTGTGGCCGCGTCGACTGGCGACGTGCTTGAAGGTTGCGCCCGTGCAATAGCGCGAGCGTTGTCGAAACCCTGCGATTTCTGCTATTGGCGCTCTCCGCGCATCGCCGCGCGTGCGCGGCGTGGTAAGATGATTCCGCAGACTGGAAGTTTCTGGTGGCGAAGAACTCCCAAACCGATTCCTCCTCCGTTGTCGTGATAATTCCCGCGCGTTACGACTCTTCGCGCTTCCCCGGGAAACCCCTGGCGGCTATCGCGGGACGCCCCATGATTCAGCATGTGGTCGAACACGCAAAAACGAGCCGCAGCGCCACGCGCGTTGTCGTGGCCACCGACGACGACCGGATTCGCGAGGCCGTCGCATCTTTTGGCGGCGAATCCATCATGACGCGACGCGAGCATCGCTCCGGCACCGAGCGCATCGCGGAGGTTGCCGTCCATATCCCCGCCGAGGTTTACGTCAACGTGCAGGGCGACGAACCGCTGATTTCGCCTGAAGCGATCGACGCCGTGGCTGATGAGATTCTGTCGGAAACAGAGACGCAAGTCGCCACGCTCTGCGTCCCCATTGCCCATGCGGCGGAAATCATGGACCCGAACATCGTCAAAGTCGTTCTCGATTTCGACGGGAACGCGCTTTATTTTTCGCGCGCGCCCATCCCGTGGGTTCGCGAAGCTGGTGAACGCGTCTCGGCCCGCCATTTCAAGCACGTCGGCCTGTACGCGTTTCGTCGCGATGCGCTGCTGGAATTTCCCGCGTTGCCGCCGGGGGAACTCGAGCGCCTGGAACAACTCGAACAGCTCCGCTGGCTGGAAAACGGTTACCACATTCGCGTTGCCGAAGCCGCCTATGAAGGTATCGCCGTCGACACGCCGGCGGACATCGCAAAAGTCGAGGAAGTTCTTCGCACCCGCCGAGCCGCTGCCAACTAGCCGCGGCCGTGGGCGATTTCAAGCGCGCTGAATCGTTTCGCGCTTTCTGCCGAGCAACAATGTGATCGCGCGAGTCGCCGCGCCCGCCGGCAAGTGCGTGGTCAGGAATCGCGCGAGAAGTTTGTAAATGTGCATGGTGGTGCCGCGGCCCTCGGAAATTCCGTGCGTGCGATTCGGGTACGCCATGAAGTCGAACGACTTGCCGAGTTCGATCATGCGATTCACCAGCAATTGCGAGCCGGCGAAATGGACGTTGTCGTCGCCAGTGCCGTGAACCAACAGCAATTTCCCTTGCAGTCCTTCGGCGAAATTCACGGCAGAGCCGGCCTTGTACCCTTCCACATTTTCCTGCGGCAATCCCATGTAGCGTTCCTGATAAATCGTGTCATAGATGCGCTGGTCGGGCACGGGCGCGACGGACATTCCCACTTTGTAAATTTCGGGCGAGCGGAACATCAAATTTAACGTGTTGGTGCCGCCGCCGCTCCATCCCCAGACCGCGACGCGATCCATATCGATGTAGGAGCGCTCGCGCGCAAGGGCCTGCACGGCCGCGGCTTGCTCTTTCGACGAAAGTACGCCAACCGCGCCATAAATTATTTTGCGCCACGCACGTCCCTTCGGTGCGGGTGTGCCCCGATTGTCGACGGACGCAACAATGTATCCCTGATTCGCGATGGCGCGGTGGAACAGCGAACCGCCGCTCCAGCCGTCGAGCACGGTTTGCGCGGCAGGTTCTCCATAGACGTTGAAAAGTATCGGATACTTGCGCGACGCATCGAAATCGGCCGGCTTGATCATCCAGCCGTCCAGTTTCACGCCTTCGCCGATGTCGACTTGAAAAAATTCCGTGGGCCGCGTGCCGAAGACTTTTATTTTTTTGCGAACCTCGGAATTATCCGCGAGGACCCGCGCCGTGCGATGGTCCGGCAGGCTGACAAATTCCGTGATGGGCGGCACATCAAAAGACGAAAACGTGTGCAGCGCCCATTTACAATCGGGAGAAATATCGTAACGATGGATGCCATTTGTGTTCGGCGGCGTAACGCGTTCGGGCACGGCCGAGCCGTCCATGGGCGCGCGATACAGATAATGTTGCGTGGCATTTTCCGGCGACGCGATGAAGTAGAGCCACTCCTCCGCGGGATCGATCGCGAGAATTTCGATGACGTCGAAATCTCCACGCGTGATCAGCCGCGGCCCGCTGCCGTCTCGCGCGATGACGTAAACGTGCCGCCAGCCGTCGCTCTCGTTGGACCACAAAAATCCTTTGTGATTTGCGATCCAGCGCGTGTCTTCGTTGACGTCCAGCCAGGCCTTGTCTTCGTCGCGAAAAATCTGTTGCGTATGACCCGTGCGGGCGTTAGCCAAGTAAACTTCATTGACATTTTGGCGCCGGTTCATGTGCTGCAGCAAAATCTCGTTTGAATCGCCCACCCAGTCCATGCGCGGAATGTACGATTTTCCCGGATCGGCAGTGACGTCGAGCCACTTTGTTTTCGCGTTGTTGACGTTCACCACGCCGATGCGCACGGCGGAATTGGGCGTGCCCGCGGACGGGATTCTAAACGTCGATACCTTGGGGTAGGTGCCATATTCGGGGTAAGGAATCTGGGTGATCGGTTCGCGAAACCCGCCGCCGAGATTATTGATCATCGAGAATTCGCG
>JBOGNJ010000187.1:0-3186 GCA_050746905.1 Candidatus Acidiferrales bacterium | reverse complement strand
GGGTGGGACCGGCCGTCGCGGCGGGCGGCGGCGAAGAAGTTTGCGCTGGACTGGGATGATTTCGAGGACCGTCACGAGCTGTTGATGCACGGATTTGAAACCGGGACGGTGAGTCTGGACGAATATCTGAAGCGCGTGGTTTTTTACCGCGAGCGGCAGTTCAGCAAGCAGGATTTTATTGATTTTATTTATTCGCAGTCGCAGGCGATGCCGGAGACGCTGGCGGTGCTGCAGAAATTGGCGGCGCGGAAGGAATATTTGATCGCGGCGTTGAATAATGAGTCGCGGGAATTGAACGAATACCGCATTCGGACATTCGATTTGCGGGAATACTTCGAGGTGTTCTTGAGTTCGTGTTATCTGGGCGTGCGCAAGCCGAATGAGGCGATTTACAAGTTGGCGTTGAGCATTACGCAGCGCGCGGGGGAAGAGTGCGTGTTCGTGGATGACCGAGAGCTGAATTTGGAGTGCGCGAAAGAGTTGGGGATGCACACGATACAATTTAAGAGCGCGACGCAGTTGGAGAAGGAATTGAAGGGGTTTGGAGTGGAAGTGGCGCGATAAAGAGTGCGAAAAAAACAGGTCCCTCGTCGCATGGCTCCTCGGGATGACAACGACGCAATGCGTGGTCCGGACAAAGGCAAAGCGGCGTCGGGCCGCCGCACTCCGTAGGACTTCTCGGAATGACACGCAGTAGGGATATTCGCTGGCGATACTGAGGACCGGGCAGAGCGAGGGAGAGGAGAAAGGACGACAGTGGTGAACGACAATAGAACGACGAACGACAATACGACGGCGACAGAAGCGAGTGCAGCGAATCAAGCGCATTTATTCGTGATACTGGGCGCGACGGGGGATTTGGTGGGGCGGAAATTGTTGCCGTCGCTGAACGGGTTGATTGCGCGAAACGCGCTGGGGCCGAAGAGTTTGATCCTGGGCGTGGGCATAGAAACGGAATTGAATGATGGGAGTTTTCGCGAGCGCTGCCGGAAGGATTTGGCGAACGCGGGGATTCCACAGGAGCAAATCGCCGAGACTGCGTCGGACAAACGAATTTTTTATCAGACCATCGCGAAGGGGACTCCTGAGGATTACAAGAAGCTTGCCGAACGTGTGCAGCAAATCGAAAAGGAAAATGGCTTGCCCGGCAATCGTGTGTTTTATTTGGCGCTGCCACCGCGAGTGTTTCCGCTGGCGATCGCGGGATTGGGAAACGCAGGGCTGAATAAGAGTCACGGATGGACCCGGCTGGTGATCGAGAAACCGTTTGGGCGGGATTTGGCGTCGGCGGAGGCGCTAAACCAGGTGGTGCACCAGCATTTCGAGGAGAAGCAGGTCTACCGCATCGATCATTATCTGGGGAAGGAGACGGTGCAGAATCTTTTGGTGTTCCGGTTTGCGAATTCGCTGTTTGAGCCGCAGTGGAATCGCGACCGGATCGAGAGCGTAGAGATCACGGTGGCGGAATCGTTGGGCGTGGAGCACCGCGCGTCGTATTACGAAGGCGCTGGGGCGTTGCGCGACATGGTGCAGAATCATTTGACGCAATTGATGACGCTGACGGCGATGGAAGTGCCGGAGGCGTTTGGGGCGGAGCCGATCCGGCGCGAAAAAGTGAAAGTGTTGCACTCGGTGCTGCCGATCAAGAGCGAGAACGTGGTGATGGGGCAATACGCAGAGGGGGAGATTGACGGGCAAGGCGTGTCGGCATATCGAGATGAGCCGGGAGTGGCGAAAGACTCGCAGACGGAAACATTTGTGGCGATGAAATTGGAGATTGAGAACTGGCGGTGGCACGGCGTGCCGTTTTTTCTGCGGACTGGGAAGCGTCTGAATCAACGAATGAGCCAAATCGTGGTGAACTTCCGGCGGCCGCCCGTGTGGATTTTCAAGCCGTTCGACAACAAACCAATCGAGGCCAACACGCTGGTGATTGCGATTCAGCCGGACGAGGGATTCGACCTCTATTTTGAAATTAAAGCGCCGGGGCAGGGAGTGCAAATCGAGAGAAGCGATTTACATTTCCGGTACTCGGAGAAATTCAAGCCGCTACCGGATGCGTATGAAACTTTGCTGCTGGATGTGATTCACGGCGACGCGACGCTTTTCGTGAGCGACGGGTGGGTGGAGGCTTCGTGGAAGTTGTACACGCCGGTGCTCGAGAACAAGCCGAAAGTGCTGCCGTATCCGGCGGGAAGCTGGGGGCCGGCGGCGGCGGATGCGCTGTTGAGCGATCTGGGGCGGACGTGGGCAAAAATATATTAACGAATGCGCGGATATTTCCGGATTTGGATGGGTTGAGCCGGGCGGTAGTCGAGGATTCGGTGCGCGTGGCGAATGAGGTGGTGGGCGCGCGCGGAAAATGCTTGATTGCGCTTTCAGGCGGGAGGACGCCGGAGAAGGCGTACGAGCTGTGGTCTACGGAATTTCTCGACAAGATGCCGTGGACTAAGACGCATTTCTTCTGGGGCGACGAACGCTTCGTTCCGGCGAGCGACCCGAAAAGCAACTACCGCATGACGCGCGACTCGCTATTCCGCCATATTCCGACGCCGCCGGAGAATATCCATCCCATTGAGACGAATTTTCCGCAGGCGGGTGAAGCGGCGCGGGCTTACGAAAAAGTGCTGCGGAAATTTATTTCGGAGACAGGGCCTTCGTTTGACTTGATGTTTTTAGGCGTGGGCGAAGAAGGGCACACGGCGTCGCTGTTTCCGGATTCGCCCGTGCTGCGAGAAGAGAAACGATGGGTAGTGTGCGTGAAGGCTCCGGCCGAGCCGCCGGTGCGAATCAGTTTGACGTTTCCAATTTTGCGACGGGCACGCGTGATTTATTTTTTGCTGGCCGGCGCGGAGAAACAGGAAATCGTGGCGACGTTGCGGCGAGATGCGGGCGCGCGGACGGAGAAGCTGCCGGTGGAGATGCTGCGTCCGGAAGGTGAAGTGATTTGGTTCTTGGATCGCGCGGCCGCAGGGGAGACGGGGGCTGCTTTGCACGGCTGAGCTGGTAGTTGCAGGTTGCAGTCCACACCATCGATTGCAAATTGATTCCGCAGCGATTCCACGGTAACGAATCTCGACAAGAGCCTCAATTCTAAAAACGGCTTAGAAACGCGGGCGCGAGGCGTGCGGCGTTGGCGGGTGCGTGTGTCCGGTTATGCGAATGGGGGCTGCGGAAACGGACATT
>JBOGNJ010000186.1:0-2248 GCA_050746905.1 Candidatus Acidiferrales bacterium | reverse complement strand
CGGCTTCAAATCCCAATTGAATTGCAATTTCAGATGAACTTTGGCGGGGCCGGGACCTATGTGATAAGTGATTGGCAGAGCGCCGCGCCAATCGGGAGGAGCGACACGGCCGCTGAGCGCTTTCAAGAGCGGAAGCGCGTCACCGTAAGAAATCGGCATCACGGGAATGTCTTCGATGGTCTTGGCGTCCTTGATGGGCAGGCGCTTGGCTTTCGCGTCCGCGCCGACGCCGGGAGTGAGAGGATCTCCAGGGTAGAGTTCCATTTTCATGACGCTGCCGCGCTGGACGCCTTGCGAGGGGCGGTACGGGCCCTTGGGAAAAACTTCGCCTTCGTAGTAGCCATCGTCGCGCGGATCGGAATAAATCAGGCAGCCAATTGCGCCGTGCTCAGCGGCGAGCTTGGGCTTAATGCCGCGCCAGGAATGGCCGTAGCGCGTGATGACAATCGCGCCCTTAACGGAAATGCCCATGCGCGCGAGGGTTTCATAGTCTTCCGGCACGCCGTAGTTGGCGTAGACCAGAGGAGCGGTGACGTCACCGTCGGGAGAATAGGCATTGTAGGTTGGGAGCTGTTCTTTCTGCTGATAGGAAGTGGGATCGCCGGGAACGGGAGGCTCTCGTAACTGCGCAACGAAATGCGTCGGGGAAACCATTTCGAGCACGCGCAGCTTTGGCGTGGGGAACAAAACCGTGAATGTTTCAATGTGCGCGTCCCAGCCCCATTTCTTGTACTGAGCGAGCAGCCATTCGCTGTTCTGCTTGTCGTAGGGCGAACCAACATGGTGCGGATGCGCGGCGAGAAGCTTCATGTCCGCGATCATATTCTCCGGCGAAGGAATCGCGCGGAATTTCTGCTCCCAACTTTGTTCCGTTGCGGTGGAATTGCCGAAGAAGCCGCTAAGACTGGCCTGCTCCTCCTGCTGGCCGACCGTCACGAGCGGAAGACACAAAACCAAAGCAACCAAGAACGCAAGACGACGCATAAGACCTCCCCAAAATTTAGGCTGCCGATTCTGAAAAGCACCTCACGAAACTTGTCGCGTAAATCCTTTTACGGCGTCACACCCGCATATTGCGGAATGTGATGGCTGGCGACGTTCTTGTAAACCACGCCGCCCTTCATGACAAAAGCGACGCGTCGAACGGCAGTGATGTCTTCCAGCGGATTTCCGTCGAGAGCAATGATATCCGCCTGAAGGCCCGGCGAGATCGAACCAATTTCGTTTTGCAATTTCATGGATTCCGCAGCAAGAGAATTCGCTGAAATCATTGCGGCCATGGGATCTTGCCCGCCGTCGCGCACGCGGTCAATTAATTCCTCGGCATTTCTGCCGTGCGCACCGGCCACGGCGTCCGTGCCGAACACAATTTTCAGGCTGGGAGTTTTTAGCGCGCGATGGTAAAGATCGGCGTCGAGCGGAAGCGCCTGCTTCATTTGGGCAAAGCCGGATTCGGTGTAATTGCCGATTCCAAGATAGCGCTTTTCATTGTCCAGATAATTTTGGATGACGAGGCCAACCTGGGGATCGAAATAGGTGCCGTGCCGGGCCATCAATCGCAAGTCGTCATCCGTGGCAAATGTGCCGTGCTCAACTTCCGTACATCCGGCAAGCGTGGCCATTCGCACTGAATCGCGATAGGCATGCACGAGCGTGCGCAGACCGCGCTTTTTCGCCTCGCTGCAGGCGGCGTTGAGCTGTTCCTGCGAAAGAGTGGGTCCCCCGCCATCGCGAATGCTCTTCGAGGCGAATATTTTGATCAGGTCCGCGCCGTTGTCGGCGTCTTTATCGATATAGGCGCGAATCTGCTCGGGCGTGCCCGTGGCATCGCCGCGTCCAAAGAGCGGCCGAATGGCCGTGAGGATGCGCGGGCCGGGAATCGCGCCGCGATTGATCATATCGCGCAGAGGCTTGTCTTCAGGAGAGCCGACGCTTTGAACCGTGGTGAAGCCGCCCATCAGCGTCAGCCAGGCGTTTGATTCGACGGCGAGCGCAGCCTGCTCGGGTGTTTCCTGCTTATCTTCGGCGCGGCCGTTGGAACCGAAGTGATACGTGATGTGAACATGGCAGTCGATCCAGCCGGGAAGAACCGTGAGGCCGCGAAGATCGTACGTCACGGGTGCGGCGTTTGGATCAACGCGAATGATCTTCGAGTTTTCGATGACGATGCGCGTGTTGTGAAGGACGTGGCCGCGCCCGTCGAGGACCGTGCTCGCGGCAATGACGATTGGCTTATCCTGCGGCAGCG
>JBOGNJ010000185.1:0-1119 GCA_050746905.1 Candidatus Acidiferrales bacterium | reverse complement strand
CGCCGTGCGAGCCTCTGGTGATTGACGAGCCGACCCTGGCGATGATTTTCACGGTAAACACTTCTCCGCTGGCGGGACGCGAAGGACAATTCGTCACTTCGCGGGACATTCGCGCGCGTCTGCAGAAGGAATTGCTCACCAACGTTTCCATTCGCGTTGAAGATTCGGAAACGACGGACGCGTTTCGCGTGCTGGGACGCGGCGAACTGCAGCTCGCGATTCTGATTGAAACGATGCGCCGCGAAGGCTACGAGCTGATGGTGGGCAAGCCGGAAATTGTGGTGCGCACAGAAAATGGACGCCGGCTCGAGCCTGTCGAGCTGCTTGTCGTCGATTGTCCCGAGACTTTCGTCGGCGTTGTGATGGAAACGCTGGGCAGCCGCCGCGCCGAACTCGCGAAAATGGTGAATCACGGCTCGGGGCGCGTGCGCATGGAATTCAAGATTCCGTCGCGCGGCCTGATTGGTTTGCGCGGCCAGCTTCTCACCGACACGCGCGGCACGGCGCTGCTTCATTCGCTCTTCGATGGCTGGACGGAATACGCGGGAGAGCTTGCATCGCGCAACACAGGCGCGCTGGTCGCGGATCGCGCCGGCAAAACCACGGCCTTTGCGCTGTGGAATTTGCAGGAGCGCGGCGAGCTTTTCGTCGGCCCCGCGGTGGAAGTCTATGAAGGAATGATCATCGGCGAAAATGCGCGCGAAGCGGATATGGACGTGAACGTCACGAAAGAGAAAAAGCAAACGAACATGCGTTCGTCAAGTGCGGACGAAGCGATTCGACTCGTCCCGCATCGCGTGCTCACTCTCGAAATGGCCATCGAGTTCATCACCGATGACGAATTCGTCGAGATCACGCCGAAGTCGATTCGCCTGCGCAAAAAAGTCCTCGATCCCAAACGCCGTCCGCGCCGCTGGCAGCAGGTCCGCGCCAGCATCGACGCCACTGCCTGAGTTTTTGCTTCTGTAGGGGCGGGTTCATCCCGCCCGCAGTTGCGGCGCGAACTAAAACGAGGCGGCATAAAGCCGCCCCTACAAAAACCCGCCACATTCGCAGCAGCGCACTGGCTCCCTGTGAAGTTCTACGAGACCCGCGAATTTTTAGTGACTCTGGCCGGCC
>JBOGNJ010000184.1:0-32029 GCA_050746905.1 Candidatus Acidiferrales bacterium | reverse complement strand
TGGCAGTCGGTTTCGTGCAAGAACGGGAACGCGTGATCCGCGAACAACAGGAGGCCATTCGTGTGTTGTCGACCCCTGTGCTGCAAGTCCGCGAACGGCTGTTGATTCTGCCGATCATCGGCGTGATCGATCCGCAGCGAGCACGGCAGCTCACCGAGCAATTGCTGCGCGGAATTCGCACAAACCGCGCCAAAGTCGTCGTCATTGATATCACCGGAGTGCCGGTGATGGACGCGAACGTGGCGAACAATCTGGTGCAAACCGTGGAAGCCACACGCCTTCTCGGCGCCACCGTGATTATCACGGGCCTATCGCCAGAGATCGCGCAAACTCTGGTAACTATCGGAGTCGACCTCGGAAAGATGAACACGGTTGGCGACCTCCAGGGAGGCATTGAAGAAGCGGAACACCTCCTCGGATACAAAGTGGTTCCCTCCGGCGAAGCGGCCGACCACAGCTCACAGTTGAGGACCTAAAGAGTGGAAGTTCCGATCCTCAAACAAGGCCCCTACCTTATTGCGTCGATTCAGTCCGCCCTGTCGGACGCAGACTTGCTTCAGTTACGCGACGCCATCGTGCATCAGGTCGGAATGTTCCGTTCCCGAGGAGTAATTGTCGACGTGACTGCTCTGGACGTGATGGATTCGTTCGCCACGCGCACACTTAGGGACATCACGTTCATGATCCGTTTGCGCGGAGCCGAGACGGTCATTGTGGGCATCCAGCCCGACGTCGCTTTCACGATGGTGCAATTGGGCCTCAAGCTGGAAGGAGTCCCCACAGCTCTTGACCTGGAAGAAGGCATAGCCTTCTTGAATAAGAAAGGTGCGACACCGGGTAAGGAAGCGAGTCTCCGTGGACGGTGAGCGCGAGGCGGTGACTTTGCATCCCGCAACCTCTTCTCCGGTGACTCACGGTCGGGATCTGGTGGTGGCGGAAGCTGCCGTTCAGATACGGGGCGATACGGATATCGTGGGTGCGCGACAGAAGGGGCGAATGCTCGCGGCGACGCTCGGATTTTCGTCGAGCGAACTCACGTTGATCGCGACGGCGATTTCGGAGTTGGCGCGAAATATTGTGCAGTATGCCAAACAGGGCGAAATCATTTTGCGGTTACTGGAGCGTGGCGGGCAGAGAGGAATTATGGTCCGAGCAAAGGACCAGGGCCCCGGGATCCCGGATATTCGAAAAGCGTTGCAGGATGGTTTTTCCACTTCCCGCAGCTTGGGTCTGGGGTTGGCCGGCGTTCGGCGTTTGATGGATGAATTCGAGATCGAGTCGAGAATTGGATTCGGCACGACGGTAACGGCGCGGAAATGGAAAAGATAGAGGGATTGCCGCTCGATTGCGGCATCGCGGCACAAACATTGCCCGGCCAAGTTGAAAGTGGCGACAAGTATGTGGTTATCCAGTCGCCTGACGGTGCGCTGGTGGCGGTGATAGACGGGTTGGGACACGGGGAAGACGCGGCGGTAGCTGCGAGAATCGCTGCGGAAACGCTGCAGGAAAATGCGGATGAATCAGTGATCCCGCTCGTCCGGACGTGCCACGAAAGGCTGCGCGAAACACGCGGAGTGGTGATGAGTATCGCCACATTTGACCCGGTAGAAAGCACGGTGACGTGGTTGGGCGTCGGAAACGTTGAGGGAGTGCTGTTGCATAGAGATGCCTACGGCACAGTAAGCCGGGAAATCTTGTCCTTGCGAGGAGGAGTGGTCGGTGACCAATTGCCGAACTTGATTGCAAGCATTCTTCCCGTGTCGCGCGGCGACACCCTCATTTTTGCCACGGATGGGGTGCGCAACGACTTCCTGCACGCGATGATGAGCGGCGATCCGGTCCAGCGATTGGCGGAAAATATTCTGGAGCACCACGCGCGAGGAACCGATGACGCGCTGGTGCTGACCGTGCGGTTTTTCGGACGCCAGAAGGAGGCGGCCCGTGGCTGGGTTACAGAGTGATTATGATCGAGTTCTCGGAGGCTATTTACGTCAAGGCGGAGAAAGCGCGCTGAAGCAAGCCTACGAATTGGGACGCCGCGCGCTGGCGGAAGGACATGGAATTTTGGACATGGTGGCTTTACATCAGGAAGTGCTCGAAACGAAGGTACGCGATGATCCGAATCCGGACTTGGTGCGGAGGGCAGGAGAGTTCTTCGTCGAGGCGATGTCCCCATTCGAGATGACGCACCGTGCTTTCGGCGAAGCGAATGCCACATTGCGCCGCCTGAATGAAGCCCTCGAAGGCGAAACGCGGAGGATTGCGCGCGCTCTCCATGATGAATCAGGTCAACTTCTGGCGGCGGTGCACATACAACTTCAGGACGCCGCGCGCGACCTTCCTGCGGCGAAGCGCGGCCGCATTCGCGAAGTGGAAACGCTCCTGGAACAGATCGAACAACAGTTGCGGCACTTTTCGCATGAGCTGCGGCCCACCATTCTCGACGACTACGGCCTGGTGCCGGCGCTACAGTCGCTGGCCGAAAAATTCACCAAACGATTTGGAATGCCTGCCACGGTGGATGGCAAACTCGGGCAACGTCTGACGGGCACGCTCGAGGCAGCGATGTATCGCGTAGCGCAAGAAGCGTTCAACAATATCGCCCGGCACGCGAAAGCCTCACGCGTAAACATCCAGCTCTGGCAAACGGCGGGAGAGTTTCATTGTTGTATTCGTGACGACGGAGTTGGATTTGATCCAGCTTCGTTGAGAATGGGAAATGGAAACACGCTCGGACTGCAGGGGATGCGGGAACGCGTTCACGTCCTCGGCGGCACATTTCAAATCCAATCTGCACCACAGAAGGGAACCGAGATACACATATTGGTTCCTTTGGAGGTCTAGAATGCCGATTCAGGTAATACTCGCGGATGATCATCAGATCGTGCGGCAATCATTGAAGGTGCTATTAGAACGGGAAGGCCTGAAAATCGTTGGTGAGGCGTCGAACGGCCAGGAAGCTGTCAAAATAGCGGAATCCTTGCATCCAGATGTAGCGGTGTTGGACGTAAGCATGTCCGTGCTGAACGGAATCGATGCCGCTAAAGAAATTCAGAAAGTTTCACCGCAGACCAAGACGGTGTTTCTTACGGTTCACGACGAGGACCCCTATCTCCTCGACGCGCTGCGAGTGGGTGCGAAAGGATACGTCGTGAAGACCCATGCTGCCGAGAATCTGGTGCAGGCGATTCGTGAAGCATCTCGCGGCGGAGTGTATTTGAGCCCTGAAGTTTCTCGCGCTGTTGTGCAAGCCTACCAGAATAAAACCGAGCTCTCCGCGGAACCGTTAAGTCCTCGAGAACGCCAGGTGCTCCAGCTGATTGCGGAAGGAAAAACCACTAAGGAGGTCGCCGGGGTCTTGAATATTAGCGTGAAGACCGCCGAAACACATCGCACGCGCATCATGGAGAAGTTGGATATTCACGAGACCGCGGGACTCGTTCGTTATGCCATCCGCCGGGGTTTGGTTCAGGCATAAGCGCCGCAACGGCCAGGATACTCCCGACATGTGGGTAGGGACTTTTCCTGCCACGAATGCAGCGCTCAACCGATGGCGCGCCGCCCTGGCCTTCCTTTAGGATGATGATCGGTGCAGGAAAAGAAGTGGGAGTTGGGTCGTTTTATCCGACGCTAAGTCACCCTGTTCTATATATTCGAGGAGAAAGATAACAAATAATGAGCGCTTCCCCCCGCGTCGTCCCGTTCAAGGAGCCGCTGCAAGCTGCCCACGATATCCGGCCAACCGTCGCGGCCACGGAAGAGCTTCGACTCACGCGCAGTCCCATAATGGAAGAGCTCCGCAACCAGGTTGACCGCGTCGCGCAAGTTGACGTTCCAGTACTTTTGCTTGGGGAATCCGGAGTTGGAAAAGAATTTGTGGCCCGAACTCTGCATGCCCGATCCCCCAGGTCCGGAAACACATTCCTGAAGGTGAACTGTGCGGCCTTGCCGTCAGAACTCCTGGAAAGCGAACTTTTTGGATACGAGCCTGGTGCGTTTACGGGAGCGATGAGAGCGAAACCGGGCCAATTTGAACTTTGTGATCACGGAACGATTTTGCTCGACGAAATCGGGGAGATGTCCCCGGCACTGCAAGCCAAGCTGCTTCACGTGTTGCAGGATCAGCAATTTTGCCGCCTGGGTGGACGCCGGACAATAACCGTGGACGTACGCATCTTGGCCGCCACGAATATCGATATCAACAAGGCCTTGAATGAAAGAATATTTCGCCCGGATCTTTATTACCGGTTGAATACCATCACCCTTCATATCCCAGCATTGCGTGAGCGCCGCGAAGATATTCCATTATTCCTCGACTATTTTATGAGGGAGATGTCCGAGCAGTTGAATAGTCCCAAGCGGCGATTTTCAAAGCGAGTTTTGGACGCCTGCGTGCGATATTCATGGCCCGGAAACGTCCGGGAGCTAAGAAACTTCGTGTGCAGATATATCGTTCTGGCAGATGACGAGGCGGCGATCGCGGGACTCGGTGAGCGCGAAACCAAAACTGCAAAGCAATTGACCGGTGAGCCGGGATTGAGACAAATCGTTCATTCCGTCCGCGCGGAGGCCGAGCGGCGCGTGATTGAGGATTCCCTGAACAGGTTCCGCTGGAACCGGACCGAAACGGCCCGCGCTTTGCACATAAGCACTAAAACGCTGTGGAATAAAATGCGACAATATGGCGTCCGTGATTCTTCTCGTCAACGTGAGGTTCCCAATGAACATGCCACGCGCGAATTATCAGAACTGGTTGTCAAAACGCCGGACCCTGCTGACCAATGCGGGAACTCGCTTGAGCCGGGCGGTATCGACCGAGTGGACGCGATTTCGCCGCTCAAGCTGGCCAACGGCCGAGCAGGCGGTCCTCGGGCTCTTGCGTAGTAGCGGCGCCTTCCTCACCGCTCCTCTGCACGTGGGTTACCGGCCAGGCGTCCGACCGGACGCGGTCCCCGCAACGGTGCCGATAGGAAGGACCGCAATCCGCACTGCGGTTGAGGGCCGCACCACCGAACCAGGAGTGCTTCCGATCAATATGCCCAATATGCCGAATGTCCGGAGCGCCCTGTCGAATTCGCGTCCCATGTTGGTAGCGAATGTTCGCGAGCTTCGAAGCAGTTCGCCAGCTAAACGTGAGGAAAGAACCGTTCCACTCGAGGAATCTCAATCTGAATCCGATAAGGCCCCGACGGTGCCATATTCAATCGAGAGTGCCGGAATCGGGGATGAGGCCCACAAGAATTTTCAGGCAGCTCTAGCGTCAGCGATTGAGAATGTGGTCCATGCCGAAAACCGCCAGACAGCCGATCAGAAGTTGGACAGCCAGCTAAGCGAGTTGCTGGACCGGAGATGCAAGGAGTTTTGCGGTCATATCGAAAGCCGCCTGAATTTTTTCTACGATCAGACCGTGCTGCGTCTCGACGCCCTGTCGGACCAGATTGTGAAGAAATTTTGCGAGTCATTGAGCCGGCAGGCGGCAGCGACTCTAAATGCCGTGGTGATGGCTTCCGCGCAACAAAGCAAATCCGCGCTTGGCGGTGAATCCGAGATTGCTCTCGACCGTTTCAGTCGCCAGATAAATGACCTGTCTGAGGTGCATTTGGACGCGCATCGCAAGGAAGTACAGAATTTGTCATCGAATCTGCAGGTTCGCCTGCGCCGCGTCGCCTACACCCTTGAAGAGGTCGGCACGCGCGCCGTGCCGAGAACCTGAAGCCTGGCAGAAACGGCCAATTTGCTTGACGCAAATGCCCCGCCCATCGAATGAATAATTGAAGGAGCCTCGCCGGAGAGGATGGGGACTGGGACAGGAGTGATTTCGGGATCCCAACGGTGGCGGGGACCCTTTTCCCAGGTACCTCTCCGTGGAGCGAGGCTCCCAATATTGCGTTCAGTAATATTTACGACTGTTGCGCAATGCCGCAATAAGGTCTTTCCTGCATATCCGCAAGTTAAACCCTTGAGCCTCAGCCGGATATTGAAGGTAATGCGGGACGTACACGATCAGGACAAAACATCCTTCTGGTACAGTACCTTACACGTTTAATAATCCATTACTCCCTGTATTGCGGAGCCTTCTCCCCTCACGTACGCTCTAAATCGAACATATTGAGGAGTTAACGCGAGAAGGGTGCCTTGGTGCTCGTGCGGAAAAACAAGACCGCAAGGGACCCGCGCAGTGAAAGAACTGTAAATGCTGAAAATACTCATTGCCGACGAAAGCCGTGAATTTCGTAAGTTCATTCGGCGGTTGTCGGAATCCGAGATGGACCTGGAAGTGGTTGGCGAAGCAACCAGCGGCCTGGAACTCTTGACGCTGGCTCGTCAATTGAAGCCGGATGTAGCGTTGGTGGACTTCGCTCTGTCCGGCATGGGCGGCTTGGAAGGTGCACGGAGAATAAAGGAGGAGCTGCCGGCGACCCGCGTCATTCTGGTGTCACTGGTCGATGAAGCTGCCGTGCGCGATGCCGCAGTGCGCTACGGCGCAGACGCCTTTTTCAACAAAGACGCCCCGATTTCGGAAATGTTCAAGCAGATTCGAGGACAGAAGACCAAGGCTTTCACGGGAGGCTTGGGAGGATCATAAGGCCGCGTGCCAGCGAAGCGCGTGCGCGAGTGAAGGGCTTTCTTATTCCTTTCGACGCTTGAGACGCGGCAAAAACCAGGCAGCTGATGAGAGAAGCCGAACAGTGCTCACGGATACAAACCGAAAGACGCGTCAAAACGCCCGCATGACCAACGTTCGCCAATTTGTCCCGCGGAATCGGGAAGAAATACAAATGGGCTCGGCAGAATCGCCCGCCATGCGCTCTAAGTCAGAACAAGAGTGCGAAGGGCAGCCGGAGCGCAACGAGGACATCATGCCTTCCCAATCCGAGGCGGGCGATGGGGATGTTTGGCTCGCACAGATCGTCGAGTCGTGCAGAGATGCAATCATTGGTGCAACGCTCGACGCAGTGATTGTCAGTTGGAATCGTGGCGCGGAACGCATTTACGGTTATACGAAGAGCGAAGCGATCGGCCATCCCCTCTCGCTGGTTTTCCCAGCTATTCGCGGAAGTGACCTTCTGCATTTAATCGAACATGGTGGGGGTGACCAGCGAAAGTCCCCCGGTGAAGCTATTTGCCGCCGCAAAGACGGAGAGCAAGTTGCCGTCGCAATGTCCGTGTCGCCGATTCGCACTCCCGAAGGGAGAATCGCCGGCATCTCGGCGATTGCTCGCGAAACGCTCGACGCCAAAAGAGAAGCGCAGCAGTTGCGGCGCGCAAACGACGAACTCGCGCGCACAGTTCGCAGTCTGGAACAACGCAACCGGGAAATGAACCTGGTGCAACAATTGAGCACACTGTTACAAACCTGTTTGACGGCGGAAGAGGCTCATCCTGTTTTGGAACAGTCGCTGGCAAAACTATTCCCCGCTGGTTCCGGAGCATTGTTTGAGCGCAACAATTCCGTGAACTTGCTCGAAGCCAGCATCAAGTGGGGCGAATCACGGTTGGCTGACGCGGTATTCGAGCCGGAAGACTGCTGGGCCCTGCGTCGTGGACATGTGCACCGTGTTGCCGACCCGGGCACGCCTCTTTTGTGCCCGCACCTGACGCGCGTCGCTCCCGCAAGCTCGATTTGCGCCCCCTTGGTCGCTTCGGGCGAAACTCTGGGCGTACTTAGCGTGCAAGGAAGCCCGTACGAACTCACTCAGCCTAAGGATGTGCAGGAGCGGATTCTAATCGCGCGGCAGCAGTTGACTGAAACGGTCGCTGGACACATCGCGCTGGCTTTGGCGAATCTAAAGTTGCGCGAAACCCTTCGCGCGCAGTCGATTCGCGACGCGATCACGGGATTATTCAATCGGCGCTACTTGGACGAAACCCTCCCTCGAGAAATCCACCGCGCAAACCGCGATGAAAGGAACTTGGGTCTCATTATGTGCGATCTCGATTCTTTCAAGAGCTTCAACGATACCTACGGTCATGCGGCGGGCGATTCGTTGCTCAAGGCCTTCGGCGATCTGGTCGGAAAGGTCGTTCGCGCCGGTGACATTGCGTGCCGCTACGGCGGAGATGAATTTGTCTTGATCCTCATGGACGCTTCACTTGAAACGGCGAAACGCCGCGCGGAGTTGCTCGAGCGGGAATTTAAGAGAATCGTGATCCAGCATGGAGACATATTTCTGAACCCTGGTTCAATGTCATTGGGAGTCAGCGCTTATCCTGCGCACGGAGCCGGCGCCGCCGCATTGTTGCGTATTGCCGATGAAGCCCTATACCGGGCGAAAGCAGCGGGCGGAAATCGCGTCGTGCTGGGACAAAATCCAGAATAGCTCGCCGCACTTCCCAGTTTGCTCTAGGGTGCGTTCTCCGATTTTCCCCTACAACCTATAGATAACTTTGCCGGTCGTATCAGCAGTCGGGCCGTAGACCGACGGCACGCTCACGCTCAGCAGGCGAAGATACACAATCATCTGGCCGCGGTGATGTGTGGAATGATTGAGCAGCCGCGCGAAAATCCATGCACGAGGCCGCCGCACGTTGTTCTTTTACGACTGCCTCGGCAGCGTTCTACGGTTCGGCCGGCAGCGGCGCGCTTTCCGTCGTCAGCCCAAGACGCGCACTGCCGGAATATACAACGAAGCGTTTATCGCGCAAAAAACCGATTAGCGTCATGCCAACCTCACGCGCGAACTGCACTGCGAGGCTAGAACAGGCCGAAACGGACGCTACAATGGGCACGCTTGCCATTGCCGCCTTCTGAATGATTTCGAAGCCGCCGCGCCCGCTGACCATAAGAACGCCTTCGGAGAGTGGCACGCGTTTGTCCCGCAGCGCCCAGCCGATAATTTTGTCGACG
This sequence comes from Candidatus Acidiferrales bacterium, assembly GCA_050746905.1. GTDB lineage: Bacteria > Acidobacteriota > Terriglobia > Acidiferrales > UBA7541 > DAHUXN01. The sequence continues at coordinate 23,181 of JBOGNJ010000184.1, read as the reverse complement.
GCGTTGTGCCGGCCAATGTCTTCCCGCTCCGCAAGAAGTTTCCCACGTGCGTCGAACAATCCCGCCGCGTGGAGACCGCCCGTGCGGCCGAAGATCTCCTGCGCCGAGCGAAGCGCGTCCGGGAGACGGCACAGAACTTTAGCGTCAATCCGAAAATCCGGATTCAGCGGGCGCAGACCGCGGGCGCGTACGGACTCAATGGAAGCTTTCCCGCAAATGCCACAGCTCGAAGAAGCGAAGAAATTGCGCTGTGTGCGTTCAAGGTCCAGCGCAACCTCGGGTGCGAGTTCGACCTGAACAATGTTGCCGCGCTCCGTGGACTTGCAATCAGTGACATGATCGATGGAGACAATTTGCTCGCGTTGCTGGATGAGGCCTTCGGTAAAAAGAAAGCCGGCGGCGAGTTCGACATCGTGCCCCGGCGTACGCATGGTGACGCTCAAGGGATGCTTGCCGACGCGGACCTGCAGAGGCTCCTCACCGGCAAGATAATCTTGCACCGAGCGGACGCGACCGTCATTCCACTCGTGAACCAAAGTGACGTCGATGTCGCGCGGTGAGGATGGCATACGATTTTGGGTTCTATACGGTCGCAACAGTTGTGGCCAGCGGCTCCTTGGCTCGTGCTGCGGGAATGATTTCGACGAGGGCGTTGTAGTCAGGCACGCCGCTTGCATCCAGACATCCCGCGGCTATCAGCACATTCACCTCCGGCCAGTGGCCCTGAATGCTCCCCGGCTTGATGCGCGCAATTTTCACGCGTCCGCGAAACTCGCCGCGTTCATTGCGCAGCAAAATTCCATCGCCGTCGTGCAAGCCTATCCGCGTGGCATCCTGTTGCGACATGAAAATATTATCGCGCGTCGCGCCCGTCAGCGGATCCACATCGCCATGAATCATGCTGTTAAACTGCTTGCCGCGGCGCGTGCCCAGAAGAAATCGGCCGGCAGGTATTTTTTCCTCGGGCAAATCGACAACGCTGAAGTGTCCTTTGCCGTCAGGCGTCAGGCAGCGGTCGACCAGCAGCCGCGCCCCGCCGTATTGAAAATTGTCGCCCTTCTTTCGCAGGTTCGCGATTCCTTTATAGGCGGGGCAGACGCGATCGATTTCATTGCGAATATCTTGCGTATCCTGCCAGGACAAACTTTTCGCTGCCCGAACCGGATCAGCCTGGCGAGCCACCAAAACCGGAATCTCCCATTCGTCTTTTGTTTCCGGCAGGCGCGGTCCGGGAATTTCCGGGCTGTAAATAATGCGGCGCTCCGTACTCGTTTCCGTGCCGCCGCCGCGTTGCTCGTAGCGCGTGCGCGTGGGAAGCAGAAGAACCGTGTCCGCGGGATCGACCAGCATGTTCGAGCTGACCGCGATGTCCTGGTGAATGCGCAGCTTGATATTGCCAACGGCTGTTCTGACGCGGTCGGGCTCGGGCAGCGTGTCGACGAAATTTCCCCCGCTCTGCCAAAGGGTGTCGATTTCTCCACGCTCAGCCGCCAGAATCATGTGCGCGGTGGTCAGGCCTTTCCATGTCGGTGGAGCGAAGCCCCACATCCCGGGCGCGGCAATGCGTCGCGAATTTTCTTCATTTACCGGAACGCCCATCACGTATGCGCTGGGCATGCCGCCCATTTCCGCGCCGCCCTGCACTCCGCTATGCCCGCGAATCGGCATCAGGCCAGTGTGCGGCCGGCCGATATTGCCCCTGGCAAGCTGGAGATTCACGATGGCGCGTACATTATCGCTGCCATAGCGATGCTGCGTGATGCCCATGCTCCAGACGATGATCGCGTGGCGCGCTTTCCCAAACGCCTCGGCGAAGCGGAACATATCGCCGCGCGTCAAGCCGGAACCCTGTTCCAGCGATTCCCAACTCAGGCCGCGGATTTTCGTCTCGAGCTCGCTCCAGTCCGCTGTACGTTCGGCGATGAACGCGCGGTCCAGCCAGTTATTCTCGATCAGATGCTTGAGTACTCCATAAAAAAATGGAATGTCGCCGCCGATATGGACCTGAAAAAAATCGTCCGCGAAGCGCGTACCGAAGAGCGCGCTCTTGGGGACCGAGGGAACCCAATAGCGATCGAGGCCTGGCTCAAAATAGGGATTCACGACGAAGACTTTCGTTCCCTTTTGCTTGGCATAATAAAGATACTTGGTGCTGACGGGTTGATTGTTAGCAATGTTCGCGCCCACGAAGACCAGCAAGTCGGCGCCGATCCAGTCGGAATAGGAGCACGTCGTCGCCGCGCAGCCGACCGTCGCACTCAGCCCCGCAGTGCTCGGGGCGTGACAGATGCGCGCACTGGTGTCCACGTGATTCGTGCCGAAGAAGCGCGCTACTTTCTGTTGGGCGTAATATGCCTCGTTGGTCAGCCCGCGCGAAGTCAGGAACCAGGCCATGCGCTTGGGGTCGGCCGCAAGCAGGCCTTTCGCGGCAAGAGCAATGGCTTCATTCCAGGTGATGCGCCGAAAGCCCTTTTCGCCGCGCCCGCGAGTCATCGGAACAGAAAGCCTGCCCAGGCGCGACAAATGCCGCATGCGAATTTTTCGCAACGCATCAACATCTTCAAGCAGGCGCCAATTCATTGCGGGCATCGTATTCAGCCGCAGCAATTTCAGCCGCACGGCGCAGAGATGAATGCCCTTCATGGTCCAATCGCGCATCCCGGTCGTGCCGAGCGCGCAGCCGTCGCAACAGCCGTCGTTCAAAATCCGCCATGCATAACCAAGCTGGTCGCGATTTTCCCAGACAGTTTCCAGGATATCTTTGTAGGCGTTGGGATGCTGTTCGTTGAGGCCGTAAGGAACCAGGCTGACATACTTCTTGCGGTGGGCAATACCATTTGCGCTCGCGTCTCGAGACATTATGACATCCTCGGTGCGGCGGAATGTGCCTGGACCGGCGCCCAATCTTTTCTATCCCGTTTCTGTTCCACGGTCAAGCGAACCGGTCACTGTAAACACCTGATACGGAAGCGAGGGATATAATTGACGACGGTAGACGCGAATGAAAAGTGGATTTTATCTTGTCATGGCGGATGGCGTGCTTATCGTGCATCTCGCATTTATTCTTTGGGTGATTTCCGGCGCATTATTTACGCGAAGGCGTCCGTTGCTGGCCTGGGCGCATGTGGTAACGATTGTCTACGGAATTATCGTGGAAACAACAGCGCTCGTTTGTCCATTGACGCTCGCGGAAAATTGGTGCGAGACGCGCGCCGGCGCCGTTCCATATCACGGGCCGTTCCTGCTGCATTACCTGGACGCAACCGTCTATCCTCATGTGCCGGTGGCGTTGCTCGTTGCCGTCGCAGTCACCGTCTGCGTACTCAACTTGGGACTATACGCCCGCCGATTTCGTAAACATGGTTCCCTCGGCTAAACTGGCGCGTGTCACAAATGCGGGAGGCGCAAATGGCAGACACAATTGAGGGCTTCGAAAAGTTTCCGGCTGAACTGAATTTCAGTCGAAGGGAAACGGATTCTCGTTATTGTCAATGAAGGTGACGCCGACTCCGACGCGATCCTTGTCGCGCCCCACGTCGCAGTGCACGACCGACGCGCGAAGAACAATCGGGCTGGGGCTTTCGGGGGTGCCACAGTCGACGCGAATGTTCATCTGTGATTGCAGTTGAGGTGAATGCAACAGCCACATGTATCCGCCGCGAAGATTCAATTCCTTCAGCACTGCGTATTCCTGAAATGCCAATCCATCTTGTGAGCGCCCGCTCACCGTCGCCGAGAAATGCACGGGGCGGCGCTGCCCCACGCGGGATTCGCGGAGCTTGAATTCCACGTTGCTGTCCTCAAGTTTAATTCCCATGCCGTCGGTTGCCGCCCAGGTGTTGGAAAATTCCTGGCGCGCGGCGTAAAGATAGCCGTCAACAACGCGGTCTGATGAATCCGGATCGTGGTGGAAAAGGACCAGGTTCTTCACGCCGCATTCACGCGCGAGCTTCACGCTTTCGAGCCAGCTCGAATGCCCCCATCCTTTGCGCGTCGACGCCAACTGTTCGGGCGAGCATTGCGCATCGTTGATCAAGACGTCAGCATCCGCGGCAAGCTCGCGGAGATTTTTGTCCATTTCCGGAACGCCGGGCTCATTGTCGGTGGCGTAGACGATCGTGCCCGCCGAAGTTTCCAGCCGGTAGCCCAAGCAGCCTTGAGGATGATTCAGCCATCGGGCCGTCACTTTTGTGCCGTTAATGTCAAACTGATAGCCCCCCGTGATTTCCGAGAACTGGCGTCCCGCATGCATCAGTGACAAATCCACCGGAAAGTAAGGCCGCGCGAGTTGCGCTTCGAGGACCTGCCGAAGGCTGTCTCGTCCCAGATATTTGGATTGGAAACTGTAAAAACGGAAATCATTCTGCGGCAAATAAAATGGACGGAAGAAAGGAATCCCCTGGATATGATCCCAGTGGTAGTGGGTCACCAAAACGTGCGCTTGCAGCGGGCCGTCGCCCTCGGTATTCGCCCAATGATTGCCCAGCATCCGCAGGCCCGTCCCGCAATCGAGGACGAATCGCGTGCCGTCGGGCGCCGTCATGTCCAAACAAGGCGTGTTTCCGCCATAGCGCCACATTCCGCGATCCAGCGTCGGAATAGAACCGCGCACTCCCCAGAAAACCAGCTTGGCGACGTTCCGGTGCATCGAAAGGGTCATCGTTGGACTGAACTGTCCGGAAAAACCCCACCCCCAGACACGCGATGCGGAAAATTAAGATCAAATTTATCGTAGGGGTGAAGATGAGTGAAGTCAAATGCTTGTTCGCCGCCAGTGTCCTGCTGGTGAGCTTCCGCTGTTGCCAAATCAAGTGATTTTAATGTAGGAGGACTACGCCTCAGGACTTTCTACAGGTAAAATTGCGTCATGCATTCGCACCGCCATCAGCACGGCGCGGCTCACTCGCACGGTCACGCGGCAAGTTCGAGCGATGTGCTCGGACGCGCGATGCTGGCGACCCTCGCGCTCGTGGTGGTCGAGTTTGTTGCCGGCACGATGGGCCATTCGATCGCGCTCGTAAGCGATGGCGTGCACAACCTCACCGATCTCCCGACGATCCTCATTTCGTGGATTGCCGTTCGATTGTCTGAGCGGCCGCCAACCGCGGAAAAGACCTATGGCTATCATCGTTCGGGCATCCTTGCGGCATTCGTGAATGCGATACTTCTGATCCTGGTGGCAGTTTACATTTTGTTTGAGTCCTACCAGAGGCTGCGGCGGCCAGTGGAAGTACGCACCACGCTGATGCTGTGGGTCGCTGTGCTTGCGTTATGTGTCAATGGCGCAATCACCCTTGGATTGGTGAGCGGACGAAAAGATCTGAATCTGCGCAGCATCTTGATTCACAATTTTGGCGATGCGCTGTCGAACATCGCAATTTTCGTCGGCGCACTGGCAATTCGTTGGACCGGCGTACGGTGGATGGATCCGGCGATTGGCATGGCCATAGGGATAATGGTGCTGTGGAGCGCCGCGGGAGTCTTGCGCGAAAGCAGCCATATTTTATTGGAGGGTTTGCCGAGAAATTTGAAGCTCGATAGCGTGGCGCAAACCATACTCAGCGTCGACAATGTGAAAGAAGTGCACGACATTCACATATGGACCATTGGCACGGACCTGCAAGCAATTTCCTGCCACGTCCGGATCCCTGACATGCATATGGAAGACAGCGAACGAATATTGATGGCGATTCGCGAACGTCTCGCGTCGAGCTTCCACATCACCCACACGACGATTCAGTTCGAGCGCGCCGGCCTGCCCCACGAGGCAGGCTATTTCATGCCCGCGCCACTCCGCCCATCCAGTAAGTAAAAGCCTTCTGGATTGCCGGAGAACGTTCCTACTAAAAAGGGAGCTTAAGCGGCGTTCCGCGGTCGTCGTTGAGGCGTTGCGCAGCGGCATTATCCAAGTCGCCGATTGCGATTGACTCGCGTCGTCCATCCGGAGTGATGTAAACCATGCGATCGTCCTGCCGCGTGAAGGCCACGGCCTGATTTGCTTGCCATCTTTCAGGGCCAGGACGAATTGGTCCACATCCGGGAGCGGCGGTTGTGCTTCCGCCGGCGGCCCGGCGGGCGCGGAAACCGTGCGCGCGGACTCCACGGCAACTGCAGGCTGTGGCACAATGACGACAGAAGGCTGCCGCTGTCCCAGGACAGGCTCCGAATAGCCTCCGCCCCAAAACGGCACGATGCCTCCGCCGAACGCATGGGTACTTTGCAGCAAGCGTTCCGTCAAGGCGAGCTGTTCCTGCGTGGCGGGATCGATAAAATGTACGCTCGCCGAGGTTTTGATTCAAGGCGGCAACGTGGCTGTAGTCAAATCCGAGTCCGTTATTCAGATGCTGGCCGACGCCGAAAGAAGCGCCAAGCCGGGTTGCTGATTGTCAGTCCTGATGTCGAGCGTCTCTCCTTAGTGAAAGCTGTTTGCGCAAGTCAGGCAGAATAGTGCAAGGGTTTGCGCATGTCCACTTGCAAGCGGCCGTGCAGTTTTCGGGTGGAGCTGGATCTCCTCTGGAATCTTGGCGATAGGCACGCACATCCCCACCGGAAGTCTGGCCACAAAACTGCCTGTATTCCTGCATTGTCGATTCGTAAGTAGTCGTGGTGTTCTCCGGGTTCCTAGGCTCAATTTAATTTCAATGAGTACCTTTCCTCAAAGGGGGGAGAAATGGGTAGATTGGCGAAACTTGCAGTAACTGTCGCGGTGGTTGCGTTGGCGGTCGGACTGACTACGGCAGTCGCCAATGCCGCGCCGTACACGGGCGTCGCGTACTGTAACGTGAGCACTGCGGTCGCGGGCAATGCTCCCACGACCGGTACGCTCGCAGCAGGCGAGGCGAGTGGCACGGAGTGCGCCACGTTTTCGGCGAGCGCAATCAACTTCGATACTAGAGTTGGTGGGTATACCCTCGGTGGTTTCCTGAACAGCAATGGAGCGGCATTGGGTATCAGCTATCTGAATTCTTTCACTGCCAACTCGAGCCAGGACAATTCCTTGTGGGTGTTCACGGGCACGGCGTTTTTCACAAACGGGGAAATGTTCACTGTTGCGCACGATGACGGCACGGAGATGTACGTGGGCGGCGTTAACGTTCTAAGTGTTCCGGGTCCCACGGCGCCAGCTACCAATACGTTTACGTATTCGGGAGCGACCGGCAACCAGTCCTTCGAGTTCATCTACACGGAGTGCTGCGGCGCGCCGGGTGTGTACCAGACAACACTGGCGCCGGCGGTCTCCGCCACGCCGGAACCGGGCACTTTTGTGCTGCTCGGATCAGGATTGCTTGGTCTTTTAGGTATCGCTAAGCGGCGTTTGATTGGGTAATCGGGCAGTTCGCATCTCGATTTGAGTTTATGGGTGAGCCGAGCAGTCGGCTCACCCATAATTTTTTGTATTCATTTCTCCCCGAGCTTTTCAATCTCTGCAGGATGCGAAAGCGAATTCTTTAGAGCCGATTGAGAGGACTTTTCGACCAACGGTGACAGGTTTCAGATTGATCCGTTGCGAATGCGCGGGCTGATTTCTCGCGTGAGGTTGCTTTGACGAGCGTTCCGGATGTGCTATAACGTTGAGCCGATGAGGACGGAAGAAGCACGGGAAATGCCCGCGGAAACCCTGACAGGAACAGAATCGTGTGCCGTTCCTGCTGGTGACGTGATTTCGGGCAAGGCGAATGCATCGGTATATTGTCCGATTTGCTTCCGATTGTTGGAACGGAATCATTGCAAGTTGGACTGTGCTTGCGGATATTACATGTCCTGCTCGGACTATTACTGAGGGGATCATCTTGGGCCTAAGCCGGAGCCGCTGGAAGATTCAGCGGTAGAACTTGAGTCTGCCAGGAGGCGAAAAACGTGGCACTGAGAATGACGGATCGTGAAGTGAGCGGGGTCACCGTCGTGGATCTCGACGGGCGAATCGTTTTGGGCGAGGAAAGCAATTCTTTTCGCGAACGCGTCAAGAGCCTGCTCGCGAGCAACCATAAGAAAATCGTGCTGAACATGTCGAATGTGACGTACATCGACAGCGCGGGCTTGGGGACATTGGTGGCAACGTTCCACAGCGCGCGCTCCCAGGGCGGTACGTTGAAACTTTGCAATTTGGGAGCGAAATTCAAAGAAGTGCTGCAAGTGACGAAATTAATGACGGTCTTCGACGTCTACGACAACGAAACCGCCGCCGTGCAAGCCTTCAGCAAGTAACCATTTTTGCTTGCGGGCTGTATGCGCTGCGCGGAGCGCCGAAGGCTTTCTGAGCGCTTGGCCCGCACCCAGGGTATTGTGCTACAGTCGTAGCATCAGTATAATTGCGGCTATCTTCTCCTTGACCACTAGGGTGGCACGTGAGCATTATTTGGGATTCGCTGAATTCCAAAACGGAAGACGACCGTGAGGATCCGGCCTCGCGGAATGCCCCGAATTCCGTCCACGTAGGCGTCGAGCGGCGCCAGAGCTCGCGCACAAACGTTTACGTCCCGCTCTTCGTCTATGGCTACGACTCCGCCGCCGAGCCTTTCCATCAAGATACGCATACGCTGGAAGTTAGCGGCGGCGGTGGTCTGCTCAGGCTCGACGCCAGCGTTCAGCGCGGGCAAAAGCTCTTGCTTATGAACCGCGTGACGCAACAGGAGCAGGAGTGTTACGTCATAGGGTTAAAGCGTCACCCAAAGCGCTCACACATTCACGTTGGCGTATCCTTCGCACGGCCTGCCCCGGAATTTTGGAAGACTCGGCGCGCTTGAGACTCCAAAGCTCGCCCGATACCCCGCATTGGAAGTTGCCCTTGCAGCTAGGTCTTCACCACCGGCAAACGCAGCCGCGCCTCGCATCCGTGACCGGATGTCACATTTTCAAGACTTAGGCTTCCTCCGTGTGCCTCCGCGATTTGCCGGCTCAGTACCAGACCAATCCCAGATCCACCGGGCTTTGTAGTGAAGAACGGAACGAACAAATTTGCGGCATTTGGAATGCCGGGTCCCTGGTCGCGCACCCAAACCTCCAGAAAGCCGTCCTGCGTGCCCCAACCCACTCGCACGCCGCCGCTCGTCTCTGTCGCGGCGTCAATTGCGTTCTTAATCAGGTTGATCAGCACCTGATCGAGCTGGTCAGGATCGGCTTGTATCGTCAATTCGGGGCCATCCTTGATGGGAATCTGCATGCGCAGATCGAGGCTGGCGACCCGATGAATCCAAGTACTAACATTCACCGGCCGGAACTGCGGAGCTGGCAAACGTGCCAGTCGCGCGTACGCGTTCATAAAACGCGCCAGCCCGTCCGTGCGATTCGCAATGACGGCGAGACCGCGGCTCATGTCGTCTTCCCAGTCAGACGGCCTCTGACGGCGCGCCATCATCCCCGCAAGGCTCTCGGCGACGGACTTGATAGGCGCCAGGGAATTATTCAATTCATGCCCGATAACACGGATCAGCCGTTGCCATGCCAGACGTTCCTCCTCGCGCAGTGCCTGACTCAAATCGGAAATCAGAATCAACTGGTGCGGTTTACCCCCCTCGCGAAAATTGCCTCGATGGATTTCCCAGCGCCCCATTTTTCCGGGGAATGCAATTTGCGCGACGTGCGGCGTTTCCACCGTCAGGCAATACTCGATGCCAAGTTCGTCCGCGGTTCTCCCGAGGGCGCGCTCGGCGGGCCGGTTCAAAATGCGCTCGGCGGCGCGATTGAGCAACCGCAGACGATTGGCCGAATCAAACGCAAAAACCGCCACGTCAATTTCCTCCATCACCTTGCGCAGCAACGCGGTCGCCTCCACGGCGCCGAGTCTCTGCTGCCGCAGAGTTTCGCCGAGCGCGTTGACCTCGCGCATCACTTCGCCCAGCGCATCACGATGTCCGGCGCCGCGGGCGCGGATGGAGAAGTCACCTTCACGCAACGCGGCGAGCATGTTGGAAAGCGTCCGCAAAGGGAACATGACGCGGTTCTGCGCGCTGAATGCGAAACTCAGCCACACCACAATGATGATTATGGTAAGTGTCCATGAGGTTTTCGGATCGTAATTGCCGGTCCACAGCAGGATCACGGCGGCCGTGGATCCGATCAGCCCCGCAAGCAGGGCGCGGATAAGGATGCGGCGTTCGTAAGCGAGAGGCTTCACAGCCCGTATTTTTGCAGCCGGCGATAGAGCGCGCTGCGGCTCAGGCCCAGCGCCTTACTCGCATGGCTGACGTTGCCCCCATAGCGGCTCATGGCCTTCTGAATCAAAGCGCGTTCCACATCTTCCAGGCCCATATCCTCGATGCGCAAATTTCCCTCCCGCACGGGCCGCAGTCCCAGATCCCCGGCTCGCACCTCAGGCCCTTCCGCCAGCAAAACTGACCGCTCAATCGAATGGTCGAGTTCACGCACGTTTCCGGGCCACGGATGCTCAAGCAAAAGCTTCATGGCTGTTGGCTCGAAGCCCGCCAGGTCTTTGCGATAGCGCTGCGCTGATTGTCGCAGAAAATGTAAAGCCAGGAGTGGGATGTCTTCTTTACGCTCGCGCAACGGCGGCAGATGAATTTCGATGGTGTTCAAACGAAATAGCAGGTCTTCGCGAAAGCGGCCCGCCTCGACCTCGGCTTGCACATCCGCGTTGGTAGCCGAAAGAATGCGCACATCCACGCGGCGCGTTGTAGAAGACCCCACACGTTCCAGTTCTCCGGCTTCCAGCGCGCGCAGCAGTTTGGCCTGAAGATTCAGTGGGACATTGGCAATTTCGTCCAGGAAAAGTGTCCCGCCATCCGCGAGCTCGAAGCGCCCCACGCGATCCGATTTGGCGTCGGTAAATGCGCCCTTTACGTGGCCGAAAAGCTCACTCTCGAAAACGCCCTCGGGCAATCCGCCTGCGTTCACCGTGACAAAGGGTTTCCCGGAACGCGGCGAAAGCGCTTGCAGCGTTCGCGCAATCACTTCTTTCCCCGTGCCGTGTTCACCGGTGATCAGAATGTTCGCATCGGACGGGCCAACGCGAGTCATCAACTCCATCACAGGACGCATCACCGTGGATTCCGCAATCAGCACGGGACGTCCATCGGCTCGCAAGAGGCGATTCTCGGCTTCCAGGCGAAGGCTGTTGCGAATGGCCCGCGCTAGCTCGATTTGCGTTCGCAACACGGCGAGCAAACGCGCGTTTTCCCATGGCTTCTGGACGAAATCCTTGGCGCCCCGGCGCATGGCCTCAACCGCAAGGTTCAGAGTTCCCCAGGCCGTCATCACGATCACAGGCACGCTGCCGTCGCGTATGCGGATTTCCGTCAGCAGGTCGAGTCCTTCCTGGCCGGATGTGGTATCGCGGGCGTAGTTCAAATCCATCAGCACCGCATCGAACTCGCGTGTTTCCAGGACCGCCAACAACGCGGCTGGCGATGCCACGGCGTCGATATCGAATCCTTCTCCCTTCAGCAATAAGCGGAGCGCTTCGCGTACGTCCGGCTGGTCGTCAGCCACAAGCACGCGGTAACGATGGTTATCGGCTAATGTCATTCGTTCTGCCTCTCTACCTCGATCGGAACTTTGTCTGGCTCACTTTGTCTGCCTCACTCGTAACGGAGGGCGACGAGCGGGTCCACCTTTGCGGCGCGCCGCGCGGGAATGTAGCACGCGAGGAACGCGATCAACGCGAGCACGCCAACTACAATGGCGAACACGATTGGGTCCGTGGCTTGTACGCCGTAGAGTTGGTCGTCGAGGAATCTCGTGGTGGCGAAAGCGCCCGCAAGGCCGGCGATCAGACCGATTGCCGTTAAAAACATTCCCTGGCGCACTACCATCAGCAGAACGTCGCGCGGGCGAGCGCCCAGCGCCATACGAATGCCAATCTCATGCGTCCGCTGGCCCACCGAATATGCCATCACGCCGTAAATTCCAACGGCGGCGAGTATCAAAGCTAGCGCCGCAAAGATGCTCATCAGCGTCATTAGGAATCGTTGGAACGCAAGCGAAATGGAAAGAATTTGCTCCATCGATTGAATGTGGCCGATCGGCAAATCCGGCTCGGCGTCATGAACGGCTGTTTCCACGGCATGGCCGAGACTCAGAGGCGGCTGCGCCGTCCGTACGATAATCGCGACGGGAAACCAGGCTTGGAATCCCTGAATTTCGCCGGGGTCCTGCGTCAGAGGAATGAAAACCGTGGAAGGAACCGGATCACCCACTGTGGATTTTACGTCGCCGACCACACCGACGATCTCGCGGGGTGTCCCGTCTACAACAGCGTGCTCGCCAATCGGATTCCGTTTTGGAAACTTCTCGCGTACGAAGGCTTCGTTGATCACGGCCACCTTCGCGGCAGTAGCTGAGTCGGCGTCGGAGAATGCTCTGCCTTGCGACAACGGAATTCCCATCGTGCGGAAGTAGTCGCCACTAATACTGCGAATGTCCGCAGAGATGCCTCTCGATTCTCCTTCCGAGGCAAGCCACACGAATACGTTCCCACCTCTTTCGAGCGGCAAGCCTCCACCCACCACAGCGGCGCTCTGGACGCCGGGAATCGCCTGAACTTTGTCCAAGATTCCTTGATAGAACCTAGAAATTGCGGCTGAGTCCAAAATTTTTTGGAACGCGTTGGACGCCGTAGGGGAAGAAGGGAACTTTTCGCCGGTGGTCCAAGTTTGCAGAGTGAGAATGGGCCGCGGATCAAAGCCAGGATTCGTGTGCAAAAGATTCGAGAATGTCGCAATCAGCAACCCCGCTCCAGTTAGCAGCACAAGGGAAAGCGCGATTTCGCAGACAGCAAGCGCGCTGCAGAACCGGCGACGGCCCGTTCCCGATGTTGCGCGACCGACGCTCTCTTTCAGCGAATTGTTCAAGTCCACCTTGGAGGATTGAAACGCGGGAGCGAGGCCGAAGAAGATTCCTGTCAGCAGGGAAGCGAGTACCGTGAATCCGAGCGCCCATCGGTCCAGGAAGATAGCATGCGCGCGCGGCAGGTCCGTCGGCGCAAGCGCAAGCAGCACGTCGAGCCCCCAATAGGCGAAGAGCAGCCCTAGCGCGCCGCCGAAAACAGCAAGCAGCAGGCTCTCTGTCAACAGCTGGCGAAACAACCGCCCGCGACCCGCGCCCAGCGCCGTGCGTATCGCGATCTCTTTTCCGCGCGCAGCGGCGCGAGACATCAGCAAGTTCGCTACGTTAACGCAGGCGATCAAAAGCACAAATCCGATTGCCCCAAACAGCACCAGCAGCGGCGTGTGGTAGTCGAAAGAAACCATGGAGCGAAGGGGCTCGGCTTGAAGCCCGATTCCCTGAAGATATTTGAAGTACCTGGGGCGGAATTCTTTGAAGAAGGAGTCCTTCGCAGTGCTCAGATAACTGTCTGCCTGCTCCCCTGAAATCCCGCTCTTCAGGCGGCCAATCACGGTGTAGTTGATTCCGCCCCCAATCGATTGAGCCACTTGGCCAATCGTTGTCCAGAGGTCGACTGGCGGAATGCTCTGGAAGCCCGGAGGCATAATCCCAACAACGGAGTACGGCGAGCCGTCGAGCGACACCGTCTTGCCCACCAATCCCCGGTCTCCGCCGAATTGCGATTTCCACAATCCGTAGCTCAGAACCACAACATTCGGGCCGTTTAGACTGTCCTCATTCACTGAAAACTCGCGGCCCAATGCCGGCTGGATTCCAAACGCCCGAAAATAATCTGTCGAAACTCGAAGCGCGCGCACGCGCAGCGGTTGGCTTCCACTCGAAAGATTGAAACCCACGCCGGTGGTCGCGGCGAGGCATTGGAATGGCTCGTTATGTTTTTTCCAGAAGTCGAACTCTCGGGCGTCGAACCCGGAATAATCGAGTCGGCCTTTGTAGCTTATCGAAAGCTGGACAATCCTGTCAGGTTCGGGGTAAGGCAGCGGGCGCAGCAGAACACCATAAACGACGCTGAACATGGCCGTATTCGCGCCGATGCCCAAGGCCAGCGTCAGCACAACAAGCGCAGCGAAACCCGGACTTTTCCCGAGCGTACGGAAACCGTACTTAACGTCCTGCCACAGAGTCCCCATTGCCAAGCCCCTCAGGAACGTGAGGCACGTCCCTCGCCTAGTTCAGTTCGAGTGATAACCCATCATATTTTGAGGAGCTTACCATAAGACAGAGAGGTTGTGGATTCCACAGGAGTGTCCGATTCCGGACATCGTCGTACCCGAAATGAACAGCACAGATGAACGGCACGTTTCTGAGCCGATGTGGACGACGCGCAGCGTCATTCGTAGTGCAATGCTTGGTTCGGTTCGACTCGCATGGCGCGCCGGGCGGGGAAATAGCAAGCGGCCAGCGCGACGATGAAAAGCAGGACCGTCACAGCGGCCAAGGTGGCGGGATCAGCGCCTGCCACGCCGAAAAGTAAACTTGATAGGACTTTTCTCAGTATGACAACTGCCGCGACCAACCCGATCGCGCTTCCGAGGGCCACCAAACCCATCCCCCTCCCGATCACGATTCTGAATATATCGGCTCGTTGCGCGCCAAGCGCCATGCGAATCCCAATGTCGCGGGTTTGCTGGGTGACAGTGTAGGAGATCACGCCATAAATCCCAATCGCGGCGAGGATGGTAGCCAATCCGGCAAACACACTGGCGAGCCACATGTTCAGTCGTCGGCCGCTGACGGCTCGATCGATCAGGTGATTCATCGTTACCAAATCCGCGATCGGCTGTCCCGGGTCCAGCTTGTTGACAATGCTCCGAGTCTCAACTGCAATTCCCGCGCTGTCGGACGAAGTGCGCATCGCGGCGAACATCAAGTGCGTGGGATTCTGCTCGTACGGAAGATAAATGATTCCGGAGCTTTTCTCGCCCAACTCAAATTCGGTTGTATTTTCGGCCACGCCGACGATGGTGATCCACGAGCTGACAAATTGTGGTTCAAAGGGCTGCCGCTCCTCGGGCAAAATGCGAATGCGTTTTCCGATAGGTTCTTCGTTTGGCCAGTATTCGCGCGCCAACGCTTCGTTGATAATACCAACGGCCGAAGTTTGCTCGCCGTCGCCCGGCGTAAAATCCCGGCCTCTCAACAAGCGAGTTCCCATTGTCCGAAAATAACTTGAACCAATCACGTGATACTGCGCGGTCAATTCGTGGTCCTTTCGCTGAGGCGGATGACCTTCGATCGCGAAGTTCACGAAGCCACGCCAGCTCCCCATCGGAATCCAGTTAACCAGGGCTGCCGCCTGCACTCCCGGCTCTGCTTGGATTTGCGTTTCTAGTTGTTCGAAGAACGCCCGGGCCTTCCTTATATCGGAATATCGGCTATCGGGCAGCCAAATTTGCGCGATCAGAAGATGATCAGGGTTGAAACCCATGTTCTCAGATAGGAGCTTGTTCAGACTGCGAATCAGCAGGCCTGAGCCGCAGAGAAGAAGGAGCGCCAGCGCCACCTCTGAAACCACCAGGCCGTCGCGCAGCCTGTACCCTTGGCGCCCTCCTCCCGAATTTCTTCCGCCTTCCTTAAGCCCCGCATTCAAGTCCATGCGAAAGATCTGAATGCTCGGTGCAAGCCCGAAAACTATTCCTGCGATTGCGGAAATAGCCAGCGTAAAACCAAGGACTGTTACATCCATGTCGACCCGGCCGATATACGGTATGGAGTAAAAAGCTGACGCGAGGATGGCTCGAAGAACGTAAAAACCCCCGTAAGCCAACACAATGCCTGCGATGCCGCCCAGAAGTGCCAGCGCCACGCTTTCCGTCATTAATTGTCGTGCCAGCCGGAACCGTCCAGCTCCCAGCGATGCGCGAACCGCGATTTCCTTTTCCCGCGTTGCTGCCCGCGAAAGCTGTAGGTTCGCCACGTTTACGCAGGCAATCAGCAACACCAGACCGACGGCCGCAAGCAGGATTCGCAACGCCGAACGCAGCGGCCCATTGGTGTTGTAATCCTGCAGCCGAACCACGCGAATGCTTTCGTCCGTATCGACCGGATACTCTTTATGGAGCTGATTCACGATGCTCTTCATTTCGGCGTCTGCTCGGGCAACCGTCACGCCTGGCTTCAGCCGTCCAAATACCGTCAGAATGTGATATTCGCGGTCGAGCTGTTCCTTGGTAAAGGCGTAGGGAAGCATCAGGTCATAAGCTACCCGGTCTCCCCATATCGGCAATTTTGCCGGAAGGACGCCGATGATCGTATAAGGCTTGTCGTCGATCGTAATG
The DNA here is from genome assembly GCA_050746905.1 of Candidatus Acidiferrales bacterium. Lineage (GTDB taxonomy): Bacteria > Acidobacteriota > Terriglobia > Acidiferrales > UBA7541 > DAHUXN01. Next base: position 7,042 of record JBOGNJ010000184.1, on the reverse strand, counting down.
CTTCGGCCGATCACATCGCGATTTCCTCCATAGCGGCGCTGCCAGAATGCGTAGCCAATCAGCGCGACTTGTTCATGCCCGGGCACTGCATTTTCCGGTTCAAACGAGCGCCCGAGAAAGGGCTTCACGCGCAGCAGATCCAGGAAGCCCGTCGTGACTTGAGTCCCCAGCACCTTTTCGGCTTCACCGTTGCCGATGACGTTGTAGGCTCTGTTCGCCTGTCCCTCGAGTGCCTGAAATGAGTGGCTTCGCTCCCTGAAGTCGCGCAGCTCGATAGGCGCTGCAACGCCGTTCTGAAGGTTTCGTCGCTCCTCAGTGTGAAGAACCAGCACAATTTGATTTGCTTCCGGAAAATCAGGAGGACGAAGCAGAACAGCATTTACGATGCTGAAGATCACCGCATTCGCGGCGACGCCCAGCGCAAGCGTGAGCAGAGCGACCACGGTGAAGCCAGGGCTTCTCGCGAGTGTGCGCAACCCGTACCGAAAATCCTGCCAAAAGGTTCCCATTTCTGTGTGTACCGGTCGCGGCGAGAACGTCGATCCCGAATGCCTGGTTTTCCGGTGACCCCGGCATGGTTATATATCACATGTCGATACTGGTTACTTACTCATATCGGAGGGCGACGATGGGGTCAACGCGCATCGCGCGGCGGGCGGGGATGTAGCAGGCGGCGGACGCCACGACCGCCAGCAACGCGGGCACGCCCGCGAAAATAATCGGGTCCGCAGCGGAAATGCCAAAAAGCAAGCTGGCCATCAGGCGCGCTAGCGCAAACGCCAGCAAAAGTCCAACGCCCAGTCCAATCCCCGCCAGCCGGATTCCCCGACCCGCAATCCATCGCAGCACTTGTCGCGGCTCCGCGCCCAGCGCCAGCCGAATCCCGATTTCATGCGTCCGCTCGGTGACCGAATGCGCCATCACGCTGTAAACTCCTGACGCCGCCAGCACCAAAGCGATCAGGCCGAGCGCCGCCATCATTGCCGCGATGTACGAAATGCCGATCAGATCTTCGTAAGTCAGTTGCGCGAGCGTCTTCGGCTCGTAAATCGGCTGATTCGGATCCACGGCCGCGATTTTCGCGCGCACTGCGGGAACGAGGCTCAGCGGCTCGCCATCCGTTCGCAGTAGAAAGGCCATATTCGCCAGCGTTTGTTGCGTGTACGGAACGTAAACTACGCCATCCGCGTTTTTGAAATAGGGGTTGTAGCTTGCGTCGGCAACTATGCCGACAATCGTCAGCCATGGCTCCTTCGAGTCCGGCTCCCCTCGCTTGATGCGTTTTCCGATGGCGTCTTCGCCGGGCCAATAACGCTCCGCCATCGAACGGTTGATAATCGCGATCTGCTGCGCCTTCGGGCCATCCGCATCCGTGAATTCGCGCCCGCGCAGCAGCGGCAGATGCAGCGTGCGAAAGTAATTCGGGCTGATCGATTCCGAAAGCGCGATGTGTCCCATGTCCTGCGTCCACGGCCGGTCCTGGCCCGTAAACGGGTGGTAACTGAAGCTCTCTGCATCCGGCACGCCGGTCACCAGCGAAGCCGATCGCACCCCCGAAATCGCGGACATTTCCGCCAACGCCTGCTGATAAAAAGCCGCGAGCTGCGGCTGCCCCGCATATTTGGCGACCGGAAGCCCAATGCTCAGCGTCAGCAAACTTTGCGGTTCGAATTTCTGGTTCGCGTCGAGCAGCGTCCCGAAGCCTTTGACCAGCAGTCCGGCTCCCACCAGCAGCACAAGCGAAGCCGCCACTTCCGCCATCACCAACACGCTGCGCAGTCGGTGCGAAGCTCGTCCCGGTCCTCCGCGTCCGCCTTCCTTAAGCGCCCCGGAAATATCCGGCCGCGAATGGCCGAGCGCTGGCGCCAGACCCGCCAGGATTCCCGCGAACACGGCGATCGCTACGGTGTATGCGACCGCCCGCCAATCGAGCGCGATGCGGTTCCATCCGGCCACAGACTGCGAAATCTCCGGCGGTATGTAATTGACAGTCAGGCCAACAGCCCACTCGGCAAGCAGCAATCCCCCGCCCGCGCCGCACAGCGCCAGAATCACGCTCTCGGTAAGCAATAGCCTCACCACGCGCCAGCGGCTCGCTCCCAGCGCCGCACGCACCGCAATTTCCCTTTCGCGTCCCGCCACGCGCGCCAGTTGCAAATTCGCCACGTTCGCGCAGGCAATCAGCAGCACGAACGCCACCGCCGCCAGCAGCAGCAACATGAAGTTGTGCGTCATCTCATCCGTCGCATACGTCCGAAACGGCGCCACGCGAATGCCCATGTTCCCATCCGACTTCGGATATTCTTTCGCCAGTTCCTGGCCAATCCCCGCTAGCTCCGCCGCCGCTTGCCCCATCGAAACGCCCGGCTTCAGCAGCCCGATCGGCAAAAGGGAGTTCTCCTTTCGGTCCACTTTTTCGGCTGGCGTTAACGCGAGCGGCACCCACAAATCCGTGCCCGGCGGATACCTGAAATCCTTCCCCATCACGCCAACGATGGTGTAGCTGCGTTCATTGATGTGGGTTTCCTTGCCCACGGCGTTCGGCTCGCCCGCGAATTTGCTCCGCCACAAACCGTAGCTGAGGATCACTTCCGCGTCATACCCGGGCGTGGCGTCTTCTGGAGCAAAAGCCCGGCCCAGTGCCGGCTGCACGCCAACCGTATCGAAAAAATTCGGCGTGACCTTCGCGGCCTGCACGCGCTCCGGAGCGCCCTCGCCCGTGAGGTTGGCATTGCGATTGGTGCACGCCGCGAGATCTTCGAACGAGCGGCTCTGCCTGCGCATCGCTTCGTAGTCCGCCGGATACATCGAATTCTCATCCGTGAACGGAGGCACTCGGTTAAACACCAGCGCCAGCCGGCCCAGATTCGGAAACGGCTCGGGCCGCAGCAGCAACGGGTCAGCGACGCTGAAAATCGCCGCGTTCGCGCCGATGCCCAGCGCCAGCGCGGACACTGCCAGCAACGTCACGCCACGATTCTTCGTCAGCATGCGGAAACCGTAGCGAAGATCCTGCCAAAGGTTTCCCATTTTCGCGCCTCCCCGTGGTGAACCGATTTTAGATTCAGCGAATTCCTAACATCTCTAAAAATTCAGAGTATGGCATTTCTCGCACTGGTTTCACCTCATGCGGCCACTGTTTAGCCAACTGCAAGAAGAACTAGCGTCGCATCATCCTGGAAATTTTCTCCATTGAACGCGGCAATTCGAACGAGCGCATTTTGTTGCATCTTGGTTGCACCAAACGTGCGGCTTTCCTGGAGAACAGCCAACAATCTTGTCTCGCCGAATTCCTCCCCACGGCTATCTGTCGTTTCCGTGATTCCGTCGGTAAATAAAATCAAGCGGTCACCATCGGCTAAGACAATTTCTTTTTGCTCGTAATGTTGGTCTGTGGAAATGGAGAGCGCTTGGCCGCCGCAGCTCAAGCGGATGGCCGAACCATCACGTCGCAGCACAATCGGGGCGTTGTGCCCTGCGTTGGTGTAAAGCAATCGGCGATTCTGCGCGTCGAAGACAGCGTAAAAGAAGGTGATGAAGCGATCGGGCGCTGTGTTTTCGCCGACCAGCCCGTTTACGCGCGCCGTCAATTCAGCCGGATCCAAATTCTGCGCTGCCAAACTACGGACCGTCGCCTGCAAATTGGACATCAACAGCGCGGCCGCGATTCCTTTGCCAGCCACATCGGCGATGCAAAGCGCGAAGCGATTGGCATCAAGCCGCAGAACGTCGAAATAATCGCCGCCAATGCCGTGAACGGGCAGCCATGCTCCTGAGAATTCGCAGCCGAGAATTTCCGGGATTTCTTTAGGCAGAAATCCGAGCTGTGTTCGTTGCGCCTCTTCCCAATCTCCGTCTTCGTGCGTGTGAGAATGACTGCCTGCAATGTTGTGCGCCTGAGTGTTCTTCGCTGCGCGGGCCGCTTGGCCGTTCCCGATTTCCGTTCGAACGATGTTCAGCAGTCTTGTGTTGTTCCAGGGCTTCAGGACGAAATCCCGCACGCCCTCGCGCATAATTTCGACCGCCAATTCCACGCTGCCCCACGCCGTCATAGCCACAATCGGAAGCGAGTTGTCCAACTGATGAATCTGCGAAAGCAGATCGAGGCCTTCTCGGCCCGATGTGGTATCTCGCGCGTAGTTCAAATCCATAAGCAGCAGATCGAAACTGCGGCGCGACAGCGAGGCAAGCAACGCTGCCGGTGAATTCACCATTTCCAGTTCGTAGCCTTCTCCCTTGAGCAGCAGCCGCAGCGCTTCGAGCACGTCGGTTTGATCATCTGCGACGAGCACATGCGCGCCGGCCGCAACGTCGGCGATCGATCTCATTGAAGAGTTAGGTCCTGGCTGCACTGCGCATTCCCAAACCACGTTGTTACCTCGGCCTTTCGGCGGCATGGCCAGACCGTGCTAAATGCTGTTCTGAACCAAAACAAACGCGTCCGCTCACACAGCACAGTTCGGGCAGCTTGCGCGCCATTCTCGTTAGCTCGTAGCGTTATCATTATAAACACCTTATTTTTGAAGACAGGTTTCGTATAAGGCAAGTTCGCCCGCTTGCGGGACTTTACTGTTGCGATTCCGGACAGCGGCCCCAGACCAGCGCCGAACGCACCACCGGTGATGGCGCGTGACTCAGGGAAGGCGCGATTCGACTCACCGAAGAGAAATTGGAGTCAGGCTTTGGTAGCTTGCGCCCCGCCATCAACAATCCAGCCGTCGGCAAGCTGAATGATCCGGTTGCCGTAGGCTGCCCAGGCTTCGTTGTGCGTGACCTGGATGATCGTCGTTCCTTCGTCGTTGAGTCTCTTGAGAAGGTCCATAATCATTTTACCCTGGCTGGAATGCAAGCTGCCCGTGGGCTCGTCCGCCAGAATCAGTTTGGGGTTTCCGATGACGGCACGAGCCACCGCGACAAGTTGTTGCTGCCCGCCCGAGAGCTGATTGGGATAAAGATTTTTCTTCCCGACGATTTGGAAACGGTCAAGAATGTCCGCCACCATGCCGTCGCGCTCGGACTTTTTTATATTCCGGTAAGAAAGAGGCAAGTCCAGATTTTCCGCGACGGTAAGATTATCCAACAGGTGATACTGCTGGAAAACGAAGCCGATAAATCTCTTGTGCAGCTCCACGCGCTTGCGATTGTCGAGTTTATGCACTTCGTGGCCGGCGAAGTCGAAATGCCCTTTCCAGGAGCCGTCAAGCATTCCGACGATGCCCATCAACGTGGACTTGCCCGCGCCGGACGGGCCCATGATGGTGATGAATTCGCCTTCGCGTATGTCCAGGTTGATGCGGCGCAGCACCCACGTTTTCCCTGCTCCTGATTCATAGAACTTTTCAACGTCGATCATTCGAATCACGTGTCATCTCCCCGGAGGCGGAAGTGGTGGATTTGTACCGATTAGAACGGACCGCCGATATTTGTTTTCAATAACTTACAGTCATTTCTAATCCCCAGCTGTAACGATTAGAAATGCCATTCATCACGCCAATTTACGCGCTAGATCATTCATAGCGCAGCGCGACCATCGGGTCAACGCGCATCGCGCGCCGCGCGGGAATGTAGCTCGCGAGAAAAGCGATTCCGCCGAGTAGGACCGTCACCGCGAGCAGCGTGAAGGGATCCGCCGTGCCAATCCCGTAAAGCTGGCTGGAGAGAAAGCGCGCCAAAACAAATCCGCATGCGACTCCCGCAACCCAGCCCATGACCGTCAACAGCATGGCCTGACGTATAACCAGTTTGAGCACGTCCCCGGTTTGCGCCCCAAGGGCCATCCGAATGCCGATTTCATGCGTGCGCTGCGCTACGGAATAGGAGATCACGCCGTAAAGTCCCAGCGCCGTCAGCGCAAGCGCCAACCCTGCAAAGATCGAAAGCAACAACATGCTGAAACGCGGTTGCGCCACGGACGCGCCTACGAAATCGTCCATCGTTTGCAAGCCGTAGAGCGGAAGATTGGAATCCATGGAATGCACGGTATTGCGTGCCGGGCCGACAAGGCCCTCTGGCGCGGTTCGTGTGCGCATCACGATAGAGAGTCCGCCGATCAGGCATTGCTGATACGGGAGATAATATTCCGGCTTGGGTGTTTCTTTCAATGTGCGCGCCTTTACGTTGGCCGCCACGCCGATGATTTGCCTCACCATTTCCTTGCCAACATCGGAGACGCCGGGCGTGATGTGCTTGCCGATGGGATCTTCGTTGGGAAAGAAGAGGTGCGCAAATTCTTGATTGACGATCACGACTCCAGGCGCTGTGGCCGTATCCGTCGGCGCGAAATCGCGGCCCTCGATCATGGGAATCTGCATGGTACGAAAATAAGCGGGGCTGATAATGCGAACCGCGGCGTTCGGTTCGTTCCCTTTGGCAAGAGGCCGCCCCTCGATGGAGAACGTGATGGATGCATTGTTACCGCTGAAAGGCAAGGTCCAGCTTGCCGCCGCGGAGCTTACTCCGGGGAGCGTCTTCAACCGGCTTAACAACTGTTTGTAGAAGGTTTTCTGTTGGGGAGTGCTGTAACGCGAATCCGGCAAATCAAGATTGAAAGTGAGAACGTTATGCGGATTGAAGCCGGGATTGACGTTTTGCAGACGCGCAAAACTTTGAATCATCAGTCCCGCGCCCATCAGCAGCGCCATGGCGAGTGCCATTTCCGTCATCACTAATGACCCGCGAAGGCGGTTATGTTGCAGGCTGCCCGAAAGGCCGCGGCCGCTTTCCTTCAGCGAATCAACCAGATTGGTTTTTGAGCCGTGCAGCGCGGGGAAGAGTCCGAAAAGAATTCCGGTCAGGATGGCTGCCAGCAGAGTGAAGCCGAAAACGTGGTTATCGATCCCGATCTGCGACATTCGCGGGATGTCTTCCGGTACGAGTTGAACCAACCCTCGCGTGCCCCACACAGCGAGTGCGAGTCCCAGCAAGCCGCCAAAAATCGCGAGTACAATGCTTTCCGTGAGCAACTGGCGAATCACGCGGCCACGGCCCGCGCCCAGCGCCGAGCGGATAGCCATTTCCTTTTGCCGCGTCATCGAACGGGCCA
>JBOGNJ010000183.1:0-6202 GCA_050746905.1 Candidatus Acidiferrales bacterium | reverse complement strand
GAAGTGTGGCATGATCGCGGGATGCGGAGGCGGACGAGCAAGGGGAGGGACTATCGCGCGGCGGCGCGGCGCGCTGTTGAGCGGGCCATCGGCGAACTTTATAAAGACGATCGGGAATTGCTGGCGCATCTCGAAGGCGAGCGCGCGCGAATTGAGCGCGAGATGCTCGGCGCGAATGTCGGGCCCGGCAAACGGAAAAGATTGCAGGCGGAAGCGGACACGTTCGACGAGGACATAAGGAAAGTGCGGCAAAAAATGCAGGGTGAAGCGCCGAAGTGATTTGTCGCGCCTCGTAGATGTAGTGCAAAGGGAAAGGCAAATTCCTCACCCGGTCCAAGTGCGACCGGGATTCGGAATGGCACTTTTTTCGTTTTTCCGCCACCCCATTCAGAACTTATACGACAACGTGAGTTCAGCGGTTCGCACGTCAGTCACTTGCGCGCTTCTTGGAAGAAGCGGACTCTGGTTGACGCCGCGTGCCGCGCAGGTGCCGTTCAAACGGAGCGGTGAGTGCATCGGGGGAACGGCAAGAAAACGCGCGAGTTTCAAATAGGCGGCGATGTTAAGGATCGCTGCGAACTGAGGTTGCGACCTGGTTAATCACGGCGGGTTCGTTCAGTATCTCGTGTCCTTTGCCAGGAAGAACGGTCATTGACGCGGGTATCCCAAGGCCCCTGGCTTTAGCGACGTACGACTGCGCATATTGAGGCAGCGCGATGGGATCGCCGCTGCCCGAGATCGCGGTTATCGCTGTGTTTTTTTTCATCTGGTCCAGAGTTTGCATGGGCGAGAGACTGTGTACGGGAACAAGCCATAGCGGGCTCCACTGCAATCGCGCCATGTGCCGCCTGAAAGCAGGAACATCGCATGGGCAGCCCACGAGGAATACGTGTTTCACCAAACCCGGATTGAGAGCTGCGATGTCTGCTGCGAGTACCGCGCCGCCGGAGTGACCCACCACAACGACACTCGGGTTTTGCCATCGGGACTTGAGTAATTGAATTGCGGAGACAAGTTCATCGATGTCCTCGCGCGTGTAGTTTTCTCCCAAGGCAAATCCTCTGTCTCCATCGGATTTATCCCCGTACGGGTCGGCATAGCCGGGCCTCAGGAGCGCAACTACGCGCGTCCCTGGGGCCGCGTCGGCCAAGCGCAGTGCAAAGAAATACTGGTAACCAGGCTTCTCAAAGGGAGCGTCGCCATGCAACACCACCACCAGCGGTGCGGCGGACGGTGGTGTTCCGCTAAGATAGACACGCCCCACCGTGCGGTGGCCGGCTGCACCGACGAGGACTGCTGTGCCTCCCGCTCCCGATGCAGGCCGCGATGGGGCAAAGGTGCCCCGGACGCCGATCAGTTCATACCCGATAAGCGTAAAGAAAGCCACCGCTACAACAAGGACCGCAACTTTCCACCTGCGTTTTGCAATGCCCATCAGTTCCCGAGGCGCTCTTCAGCCCGCAGAATAACTGAGTCGATTGACGTGGACAATGGCTAGACAGAGAGCAGGCTAGCAATTCCTGCTTCCGCAGTTTCGCGTGTGTTGCCGGCAACTCGGAAACTGGCTCACTCGCAACCGGCAAAAAATGTGGACAAAAATGCGCGCATAACGTATCGTAATTGTTTGTCTTTCAACCAAAAGGGCACACAGAACAGATGCGCACGTATATTCCGAGGGGCCGGGACGTCGAGGAACTGACGGCCGGAAAAGATTGGTTTGTGATCGATGCGACGAACCAGGCGCTGGGGCGGCTGGCCGCGCGCGTCGCGAGCATTCTGATTGGCAAGGACAAGCCGCGCTATACGCCGCATCTCGATTGCGGTGACCATGTGGTGGTCGTGAACGCCGAGAAAATCCGCCTGACGGGCAATAAAATCGACCAGAAAATTTATCGCACGCACAGCGGCTACCCGGGCGGGTTGAAAGAAGTGCCGATCCGGCGCTTGATGCCGCAACGCGCCGACTTCGTGATTCGCGAAGCGGTGCTGGGCATGTTGCCGAAAAATAAATTGCGGGCGCGCCGCGCGAAGAAGCTGCGCATTTATGTAGGCGAGGAACAGCTTGCGCGCCACGCAGGGCAGACGCCGCAGAGGCTCGAAAACAAGAAATAGCAGCGTCGTAAATTTCCGTAACGTAATTTTCGGAGGGATTTTTGGGAACGTCGCCAAATTCGGATGAAGGTGCAGGGAAGCAATTTTTCGGCACGGGCCGGCGCCGCGAGTCGATCGCGCGCGTCTATATCAAGATGGGCTCGGGCAAGTTCACGGTGAACGGTCGCCCCGTGGAAGATTATTTTAAGAACGTGGCGTGGCTGACGACCGCGGTCGAGCCGCTGAAGTTCACGGAGACCGTGCAGCAGCTCGACGTGAAGGCGACCGCGAAGGGCGGCGGAGTTGGCGGTCAGGCCGGCGCGGTGCGCATGGGACTTTCGCGCGCGCTCTCTGTGTTCAACGCGGAGCTGCGGCCCGGCTTGAGAAAAAACGGTTTTCTGACGCGCGATTCGCGTATGAAAGAGCGCAAAAAGTACGGGCAGAAGGGCGCTCGCCGTCGCTTCCAGTTCAGCAAGCGGTAGAGCAGTGGCGATTGGTCAGTGAAAACCGCATTTTCAGTACAGAATTTTTGTTGCAGTCCGTGAGCTGGGATTTCGAGTTGCGGTTGAACGAAGAATTCTTCGGCATAATCAAGGTCACTTGTTCGCATCCGTAATCGCGGGCGACGGGACCTAATTCACGGCCGGCAAGCTACCGGCAAAAAAGGATGCTGTTCCGGTTCGCAAAATCGCGCGCCGGGATCGAAGCGTCCATCCAACGAGGAGGAAAATTGGTAGAAATCACGATGAAGGAATTGCTGGAGGCTGGAGTGCACTTCGGCCACCAGACCCGCCGCTGGAATCCGAAAATGAAGGAGTACATTTTCGGCGAACGCAATGGAATCCACATCATTGACCTGCAAAAAACTCTGAAAATGTTTCGCGAAGCGTCGCGGCAAGTCAGCGATCATGCCTCGCGCGGAAAATCCATCCTGTTTCTCGGGACGAAACGCCAGGCGCAGGAAGCAATCGCCGAAGAGGCCAAGCGTTGCGGAATGTTTTTCGTGAATCATCGCTGGCTCGGCGGCACGCTGACGAATTGGGCCACGCTGCAGAAATCCATTAAGCGCATGAAGCTGCTGAAAGCGATGGTCGAGGACGGACGCGTCACTACGCTGCCGAAAAAAGAAGCGGCGCGCCACGATCGCGAGTTAAAACATTTGAACCAAAATTTTGAAGGCGTCGAGAACATGACGACGCTGCCGGATTTGATGTTCGTGATCGATCCGAACGCGGAAGTGAACGCCGTGAAAGAAGCGCGGCGCATGGGAGTGCCCGTGGTGGCGATTGTGGATACGAATTGCGATCCGGATCTTGTCGACTGGGTGATTCCCGGCAACGATGACGCGCTGCGCGCGATACGCCTGTTCACTTCGAAAATCGCGGACGCTGTGCTCGCCGGGCGCGAGCAATACGAGCAGACGCAAATCGCCGAGCAGAAAGCGGCGGAGGGCGCCGAGGGCGGCGAAGAGGGCGTCGAGTACGTCGATACGAGCGCCTACGAGCAGTACGAAAAGCAGGAAGGCGATTTCGTTGAAGGCGAGCCCGCGGCGGAAGCGCCTGCCGAAGAAGCTCCCGCCGAGGAAGCTCCCGCCGTGGACATTGCGAAAGATGGCGCGGCGTAGTTTGAGGGAATTCCGCAGGTTTTGAAACCGCAGAATCAGCAGTCAGTTCCGGAATCTATTTGGAAGGATACGGACCAGAAAATGGCGACACCGGAAAACACACCCAACATTCCGGCGCAGCTTGTGAAAGAACTGCGCGAGCGAACGGGCGCGGGATTTGCCACGTGCAAGGAAGCGCTTGTCGAAGCGAAGGGCGATCTCGATCAGGCGACCACGATTCTACGCAAGAAGGGACAGTCAGCCGCGCAGAAAAAAGCGCAGCGCACCACCTCCGAGGGGCTGGTTGCAAGCTACATTCACGCCGGTGGGAAAATCGGCGTGCTGCTGGAGTTGAATTGCGAGAGCGATTTCGTGGCGCGCACGGAAGATTTTCAGAAGCTGTGCCACGACGTGGCGATGCACGTGGCCGCGCTCGATCCGCGTTTTCTGCGGCGCGAGGAAGTGACGCAGGAAATTCTCGATCGCAAGCGCGAAACCTACAAGGAAGAGGCGCGCGCGGCGGGGAAGCCGGACAACATTATCGAGAAAATTGTCAGCGGCAAGATGGAGAAATTCTACGAAGAGAATTGCCTGTACGAGCAGCACTTCATTCGCGATGAAGGCATGACGGTGAAGGAATTGATCGACCTCGCGATCGGCAAGCTCGGCGAAAATATCGCCGTGCGCCGGTACGCGCGATTCAAAGTGGGCGATTCGGACGGCGCAGCCGCGGCTGGATCTGGTGGCGCTGGTCAGGAGACTGCCGGGTCGCAATCCGCCACGCCGACGCCTAAGGACCCCGCCAGTTCTTCACCCCCAGCCGCTGATTCCCAGAAATCGTGACAGATCGCTTCCCGCGGCAACCGTAAAGTTAAGCTAGCTTCGCGCTCGCGCGAAATCGCGGTTACCTTCATACTCTCTCAATCGCACGAACCACCCAAATGGCATGTATGGAAACGGACTCGCGCCTAAAGCCACTCTGGCCGTGCCGGGCGTGAAAATCTCTGCTAGAATGCGTGCGAACCGCGGACGCGAATCCTTCAGCCAGCGCACGACAGAAGACGGGAACCGTAGAGATGCCCATGCCGAAAATTGCCGCCAACGTTAACGCGAAGGCCGGTGCCAAGATTGACGCGAAGGCGAACGCGAAAGCCAACGTCAAGACCGGGGACGGGCACGGGCCTGTCTACAAGCGCATTGTCTTGAAGCTTTCTGGTGAATCGCTCCAGGGGCCGTTGAGCTCGGGAATTCACGCGGAAACGGTGGCGGGAATCGCCCGGGAATTAAAGGAAGTGAACGCGCTGGGCGTGCAAGTGGCCATCATGGTCGGGGGCGGAAACATTTTTCGCGGCGGCCGGCAAAAGTCTTTCGCGATTGACCGCGCGACGGGCGATTACATGGGCATGCTGGCAACGGTGATCAACGGGCTCGCGTTGCAGGACGCTCTTGAAAAGCTCGGATGCCATACGCGGCTGATGAGCGCGATTGAAATGCATCAAGTGGCGGAGCCGTTTATTCGCCGGCGCGCCACGCGCCATCTGGAGAAACAGCGCATCGTGATTTTTGCCGCAGGCACGGGGAATCCTTATTTTTCGACGGACACGGCGGCGGCTCTGCGCGCCATGGAAATCAAAGCGGACGTGATCATGAAAGCGACACGCGTCGACGGCGTGTATGACGCGGACCCGGAAAAAGTGAAGGGCGCGCGGATGTTCGAGAAGATTTCTTATCTCGACGTGATTCAAAAGGGACTTTCCGTGATGGACTCGACGGCGATTTCACTGTGCATGGACAATAAAATGCCGATTTTGGTTTTTAACATGAACGTGCCTGGGAATTTGCAGCGCGTGGTGATGGGAGAGAAGGTCGGGTCGATCGTTACGGCGTAAGAAGGCAGTGGCCCTTCGTTCCTCAGGGTAAACGAGTGGCGAGTGGTCAGCAGGCGGTTTGGTCAGGGCACGGCTTCAGCCGTGCCGATGAGACGCCGATTCAGAGGCTTTAGCCCCTGAGGCCGTCCATCTTTGAGGCCATCAGTGGCGGATCAAGTACCAATTGAACGCGTGAGGCGGAGCTGATGACAACGATTGCGAGTACGAAAGACGCGCTGGCGCAAGCGAAAACGCGCATGGAAAAAGCAGTCGAGGATTTTCGCAAGGATTTGGCAACGGTGCGGACGGGCCGCGCGAACGTGGCGCTGCTCGACAGCATTCGCGTCGATTATCACGGCACGCCGATGCCCATCAATCAGCTCGGCTCGCTTTCGGTGCCCGATCCCACGATTATCACCATTGCGCCGTGGGACCCGACGGCCGTGCCGCTGATTGACAAGGCGATTCGCACTTCCGATTTGGGGCTGAATCCCAATTCGGACGGCAAAGTGTTGCGCGTGCCGATTCCGTCGCTCACCGAGGAGCGGCGCAAGGATTTGGTGAAGCTGATTCACAAAGTGCTCGAGAATCACCGCACGGCTGTGCGCAATATCCGGCGCGACATCAAGGAAGGCGTCGA
>JBOGNJ010000182.1:0-3432 GCA_050746905.1 Candidatus Acidiferrales bacterium | reverse complement strand
CGCAGCGCCCACGAACGCGGATTCTTCGCGCCAAAGCGCTCGCGCATGGTTTTGTACCAGATGCGCCGCGCCGCGCGATACTTGGCGATTTCCTCGAAGAAATCATTGTGTGCGTTGAAGAAAAACGAGAGCTGCGGCGCGAAATCGTCGACGTCGAGCCCGCGTCGAATCGCCCAGTCCACGTATTCAATCCCGTCGCGCAGCGTGAACGCGAGTTCCTGAATGGCCGTCGAGCCCGCTTCCCGAATGTGATATCCGCTGATCGAAATCGCATTGAATTTCGGCGTCTGCTTCGCCCCGAATTCGAACGTGTCGATCACCAGCCGCATCGACGGCCCAGGCGGATAAATGTATTCCTTCTGCGCGATATATTCCTTCAGGATGTCGTTCTGTAGCGTCCCCGAAATCTTCTTCCAGTCCGCGCCCTGCTTTTCCGCCACCGCCAGATACATCGCCCAAATAATCGCCGCGGGCGAATTGATCGTCATCGAAGTGCTCACGTCCGCAAGCGGAATCTTGTCGAAGAGAACTTCCATATCCGCGAGCGAACTGATCGCGACTCCGCATTTCCCGACTTCGCCTTCCGAGAGCGCGTGGTCCGAGTCGTAGCCCATCAGCGTCGGCAGGTCGAACGCCACCGAAAGCCCCGTCTGCCCCTGCGCGAGCAAATAGCGAAAACGCTTGTTCGTATCTTCCGCCGCGCCAAATCCCGCGAACTGCCGCATCGTCCACAGTCGCCCGCGATACATCGTCGAATGAATCCCGCGCGTGTACGGCGGCTCGCCCGGATAACCCAAGTCCTTCTCGGACGACCATCCGTTCAAATCTGCCGGGGTGTAGAGTCGCCGGATCGGATAATCAGAAATCGTCGTGAATTCCTTCGCGCGCTCCGGCGATTTTTGGAGCGTGGGCTCCAAGATTTTCTTCTCCCACTCGATTTCAGCCGCGGATGGTGCCCGTGAAGAGCCGCGCAGCGAAGTTCCTGAAGGAATCCCTGACGACGCGCGCGACGAAGTGTGTGATTCGGGCTCGGCACTGGTGGTCGCGGACGAACCTTGCCGTTCCTTCGACATTTCGCTATCTCCCGGCCGGTTCGTCCAGCCTGTTATCCACTCGCCAAGTTCTGCTTCGATTGTAGGGCAAGCGGAAAAAGCGGGCAAGTGCGGCTGGCGAATACTGGCGCATCCAAAGCACAAAGGAGGCCCGGAGTAAAAATCCCCGAGCCTTCATTGTTTGGTTGGTTTAGGGCGGTTACTTATGCAGCCCCAAGCCGAACACGTCTTGTCCCGTCAGATGCCCGCCAATGGTGCCGGGGATCAGCGGCCGCCGCGCCTCAAAATCAATGGCCCGGTGCCTGGCATCGGCGATTGTGATGTTATTTGTGTTCAGGGTGCGGCCCATTGCCAAATTGAAATTCACCAGCGCAATCCGCAGATTCGCTTTCGCCTGCAGTTCATTGCCTTTGGCCGCGGTCAAGTCGCGCGAACGGAGAATCACGTTGTAGCTCGTGGACGCTCCCAGGGAGTATTTTTTCTGTTCGTCATCGAGGGTTTGCTGTGCAAGTTGCGTAGCCTTTTCCGTGGCCACCACCTGAGCCGCGTCCTGCTGAATGGCAATCAGCGCGTTGCGAACGCCAACGACGATGGTGTTCTTCTCCTGTTGATACACGGTTTGGTACTCCCGTTCATTCAGCAGCGCTCGAGCGTGATCCGCCTGCGCCGACCGGTTGCGCAGCGGCAAGCTCAAATTCAAGCTGGCCGAATAGCTCGGAAACTGATTCTGAAAAATGGCCGAATAGGCGTTCCCAACGCCGCCAGGGACAATCGTGGCCGTGGTGTTAAACGTGTTTCCCACGCCGATGAATTCCGGCGCGCCACCGGTGGTTAAAACGGGGTTGCCGTTGGCATCCAGCACGGGGGCACTCAAATTTGGAATAAATGTGAGCGGGGTCGAAGAGCTAATTTTGGAGATGCCCCCCAGACCCTGGCTCGTGTAATTTCCGGAAAGCGTGAGCGCCGGCAGCAACTCGTTCCGTGTCGCTTTGATTTCCACCTGATCATTCGCCAGCGTGAGCTGCTCCGCTTTCAATTCCGGACGATTCGCCCACGCTTCTTTCACCGCGTCCGGCAGCGCGATTGTCGGCACGGCCTCCGATTCCTCGATCGGCGTCGTCGGAATCACCTCCACGTCCTGGAAAGCCGGGTCCAAGAGATTTTTGGTCATCAGTTGGAGCAACAAGGTTTGCTGCTGGAGCAAGTTGGTTTGCGCTTGAATCACTAGCTGATTGTCCGTGGCGATTTCTGATTCCGCGGTAAGCACGTCGAGCGGCGCAAGCGTGCCGATTTCCAGCTGGCGTTTGTTGTCCTCGTAGAGCTTTTGCGAAGTGGCCAACGCCGCTTTCTGCACGTCCACGTTCTGCCGCGCAAACACAAGCAGCCAGTACTGATTTTCGACCTGTGTTACGGAATTAATCACTTGCTCTTCAAAAAGCAGATTGTCTTGCTTCAGCGT
The DNA here is from genome assembly GCA_050746905.1 of Candidatus Acidiferrales bacterium. GTDB lineage: Bacteria > Acidobacteriota > Terriglobia > Acidiferrales > UBA7541 > DAHUXN01. Next base: position 921 of record JBOGNJ010000182.1, on the reverse strand, counting down.
GTTTTTCGTCTCGATGATGAAGCGCGTCACCGGAAGTATTCCGAACCCTCTCAGCAGCGGTTGCTGAATGCTGGCGACCAGCGCCGACGACACGGACGGATTGAAAAAGTTGGCAGAAGAGGTGGACGAACTGCGCGTGTTGTCCAGAGCAACCGAAAACGACGTACCTGTGTGCAATTCCTGCGAGTAGCCGATGTTGAGCTGAGTTTGGTGAGTTTTGAAAGGCACCACCTGCACCAATTGTCCGCCCAGTCCGGTGGTGAAGGGATTGTTCGCGGGAACGCTGTTATCGGCGATGCTGGCGGTCGCGCCGATCACCGGATCAAACGTCCCGCCGCCGCCGGACCCTAGCACGAACTGTCCGCTCGGTACTCCGCCGCCTTCGGCTCTGAGAACATCCGTTTGACCAAACCAGGGCGTATATCGAGCAACGCGAATGTCGAGATTGTTTTGCAGCGCCAAGGCCACGGCATCCTGCAGGCTCAGTTCAAGCTTCGCATCGTGGATCATGCTGTAAATCGCCGGCGTGTTGGTCAAATCGGGAGGGGGTACATTGATGGAGAAATACGGCGCAAAAATATTCGGAAACCATTGTCTCCCCTTGGAATAGTCCGGCCCAGTGCGAAGATTTGGATAGGGCAGCACGGCCGGATTTTGAGGAGTCGCCGGTGCCTGGGTCTGCGCCGGCTTCGTGGAAGATTGCGGCGGCGTCGTTTGCTGAGATTGCGCTTGGGCAAGGCCGGGAAACCCGACCGCGAGCGCCGCGGCCAGATACAGAGCAACGGCGGTCCGAATAAGCCTTCCAGTCATATAGTTATCTTCCCCCTGATGTCAGAATTGCGGTTTATTCCCTAGTATGGTGAAACGTGCGAGAGCGATGATATGTTTCAACTGATTGCGTGCTGCAAGGCGGCGGCCAAT
>JBOGNJ010000181.1:0-38064 GCA_050746905.1 Candidatus Acidiferrales bacterium | reverse complement strand
TTCGAGGTGCAACCCGATTCGCGCCTGCCGCGCAGCCTGGTCACGGACTCGAAGCGTCTCCAGCAAGTGCTGAAGAACTTGCTCTCCAACGCGTTCAAGTTTACGGAACAAGGTACTGTACGGCTTTCGGTGTCTACTTCAGGGAAAGGTTGGAGCGAAGATCATCCAATTCTCAGCAGAGCGGCCTCCGTGGTGGCCTTCGAAGTTTCCGATACGGGCATCGGCATTCCTGCCGAAAAGCAAAGAATCATTTTCGAAGCGTTCCAGCAGGCAGACGCGGGAACGAGCCGCAAGTATGGCGGTACCGGCCTCGGGTTGGCAATCAGCCGCGAGTTGGCCAGCCTGCTCGGAGGCGAAATCCAACTTCGCAGCATCCCCGGGAAAGGCAGCACGTTTACGCTGTACGTGCCTCAGACCTATGTGGGCCCTGTCACGCCCAGTATCAGCGCGTTGGAAGGCAAGTCCCCGTTTTCCACTTCGCCTGTTAGGTTGGCGACCATGACCGTGACGGAGATCCCGGTCGAGCATATTGCAGACGACCGCGAAAATCTGCGACCGGACGATGCCGTTTTGCTGATTGTCGAGGATGATCCCCACTATGCCCACGTCCTGTGCGATCTCTCTCATGATAAAGGCTTCAAAGTCCTCGTAGCCATGCGAGGAGCGGAAGCGCTCGCCCTGGCGCGCGAATTCCACCCGACGGCCATCTCACTCGATGTTTTCCTGCCGGACATGCTGGGTTGGACAGTTCTGAACCACTTGAAACAGGATCCGGCCACGCGCCACATACCCGTTCAGATGTTGACTCTTGATGAAGACCGCCACCACGGCCTGGCGCGCGGAGCGTTCGCTTTTGTCACCAAGCCGACCACTCCCGAGGGGCTGGAAACAGCGCTGGCGCGCATCAAGGAATATGCCGCCCCGCGCCGGAAACGTTTGCTGATTGTCGAGGACAATCCCGCCGAACAACTTAGCATTCGTGAGCTCCTCGGATACGACGATATCGACGTTTTCACCGCGGCGAGAGGCGCCGATGCGCTCGAAATGCTCGCGGATGAGCAATTCGATTGCGTGGTGCTTGATCTTCGCCTTCCAGACATGTCCGGCTTTGAAGTCCTGGAACGGCTCAGCGACACTCCGTCCTTGGGCGACTTGCCCGTCGTGGTGTTCACCGGGAAAGAATTGTCACCGGAGGAAGATGCGCGGCTGCACACGTTTGCGCGCAGCGTGGTGGTCAAGGGAGTCGAGTCGCCGGAACGATTGCTCGATGAGACAGCGCTGTTCCTGCACCGCGTCGTCGCTGATCTTCCACCGGAAAAGCAGAAAATGCTTGACCGGTTGCACAGCTCGGACGACGCCTTGATCGGAAAGAAGGTGCTGGTGGTCGACGACGACGTGCGGAATATCTTCGCGCTCAGCAGCGTTCTGGAGCGCCGCGGGATGACCGTTCTGACCGCGGGCACGGGACGCGAAGCAATTAAGATGCTCGAATCAACGCCCGATACGGCGATTGTCCTGATGGACATCATGATGCCGGAAATGGACGGCTATGAAACCATGCAGGTGATCCGGCAAAACGCTTCCATGCGTCGCCTGCCAATCATCGCTCTGACTGCAAAGGCGATGAAGGGCGATCGCGAGAAGTGTCTTGAGGCGGGAGCTTCCGAGTATTTGGCGAAGCCGGTAAACACGGAGCAACTCCTATCGGCTTTACGGATGTGGCTGCACCGGTAGAACTAGGTAAAATGCGGAACACGGGACAGAAGGACCACGCTCAAGTTCATTGACGTCAAAGGAAGGCCATGAGCATGCAGGAAAAAGCCAACATACTAATGGTAGATGATCAACCGGGCAAGCTGCTCAGCTATGAAGCCATACTCAATGAATTGGGTGAGAACCTGATCAAGGCAAATTCGGGGCGGGAAGCGCTTGAGTATTTGCTTAAAAACGATATCGCCGTGGTGCTGATGGACGTGAGCATGCCCGAACTCGATGGTTTTGAGCTGGCGGAAATGATCCGCCAGCATCCGCGATTCCAGAAGACGGCCATTATCTTCATCTCGGCGGTGCATCTGACGGACCTCGACCGCCTCAAAGGCTACCAGCGGGGAGCCGTCGATTACATTTCTGTTCCCGTTGTCCCCGAATTGCTGCGCGCGAAGGTGAGCATTTTTGCGGAGCTGCACCGCAAGACGCAGCAACTGGAAGTCCTGAATTCGGAGCTGCGCCGGCTTTCCAGCAGCCTGATTGCGACCCAGGATGAAGAACGGCGGCGGATTGCGCGCGAACTGCACGATGGGTTGGGCCAGGACTTGGTTGCCATTAAGATGATGTTGGACGGGATTCTGCAGCAAGAACACTCCGCCGCGAAAAAGCAAGTGGCATCCGACGTGAGCACTCTGATCGATCGCACGATTCAGCAAGTGCGCAGCATCTCTCATCTTCTGCACCCGCCGCTGCTGGATGAAGTCGGCCTTCGGGCGGCGCTGAAGTGGTACCTGGAAGGGTTCACGAAACGCAGTGGAATTGAAACGGAGCTCGATGTGCAGCCTTCCAGCTTTCCGCGCATCGCACCGGAGTTGGAGACCGCCGTTTTCCGCATCGTGCAGGAGGCTCTCACAAATGTCTTCCGGCATTCGGGAGCTCGCAAAGGATGGGTGACGGTAGCAAAGGAAGAAAACCAGGTTGTCGTTACAGTGCGCGATGACGGCAAAGGAATCTCAGACCGCGTGGTGGAGTTCCGGCCGGAGAGTATTGGCATCGGTATCGGCGGGATGAGGCAGCGGGTGAAGGAATTCGGCGGGGAGTTGCGGTTGCGGAATTCCAATCCCGGCGCGATCGTTGAAGTGATGATCCCGATCAAATTGCCTGCCGCGTATGACCAGCCGGTGCCGGAGGCGGTTCAGGCCCCTGCCAATAACACTACTCGCTCGAACGTCTGATTTTTTTCAATCCGTGGATATTCAAAGAACGGGTGCGAGCGAGTTCAAACCGCGATTGCACCCGCGAATCTGGCAGCGGCGTCTGCCATTTCTACAGGCACACCATCACGAAGTGTAATCGTCTTTCCAGAATTCGCCGCCACGCGCTCGCCAGGAAGCAAAATTCCAACCAAGTTCAAGGGATCCGCCGCTGAAACAGCCGCAATCTCTCCGGCAGATTCGGTCTTCCTAATCGCGCGCACGGATTCTACCGCTACCGGCAATGCAAATTGCTCGCCTAGAAAACCGGTCACAAACCGGCCGCCGCGTACTTCGCCCCGGTCCTCGAGCCGCCGGAAGGCGAACAACAATTCACGCCAGCGGGGAACGATGCTTTCTCGCGCAACAACTTCACGAAACACCACGCCATATCTTTTAAGAAGCATCCAGCAAGTTGCTTCCACTGTGCGCGCTTTGTCGGGCGCTTCGCCCGCATAGAGAAGCGACCACCGCCCCAGGCTGTGCCGCGGGCGCGCATTTTGGCCTCGGCCATGGCCTGAGCGCCGCTTGGGATCAATCAGCGCGCGAATATTGTCGAAGCCGTCGGCGGTCAAAAGTCCCGCCGTCACCAATTCCCAAAGCGCCGTTTCCACTTCCGCCTTCAGCTTTCCGGTGCCGCGCACAATATCCGCAAAAAACGATGCGCCGCGCTGGCGCAAGTACGCCAATACGTCGCGCGCGCCGCGGTTCAAGCCTCGCGGTTCGCTGCTATTGCCGGCGCCGTCGGTGCCATGCGGTAAAATCATCCAGTCCGCATCGCCGCGAACAAAAAACGCCACGGGCGCGACACTGGTGGGAATCACGCGCCGGTTCGTTCCGTTTTGTTCAGCCAACGTCGCTGGATGCGGAGACAGGCGTCCCCATCCGACAGCGCCGGTAAGGCAAAGTTGATCGAGAACCTTTGGATCATAATTCGCGATACGGCGCGACAGAATTTTCCGCTCCCATGAATTTGCAGGTGCTTCGAACCCCTGAAGCTGTTGCAAGATTTCGAGCGTGCCACGCTCGCCCAATACTTGCGTTCCGGGCGCAACGTGCTGCCAGCGCAACAGCCAACGCATGAATTGCGCCGCGGTCACCGGTTGGATTTCCTTGCGCAAAGCACCGAGGGTCAAACGATGAATGCGCGCGAGTAGCCGGCGGTCGCACCATTCAGTCTGTTCGCCGGCACTCGTGAATTGTCCGCGCAAGATAGAGCCGCCCGCTTCGAGGCGCAGGAGAGCTTGCCCAATTTCCGGATCCGCGATTCCAAGGACATTGCTGAGGACCTGTGCCGTCACTGGGCCGCTGTGCGTCATCCAGCCCGTGACGCAAGCGCCGAACATGTCTTCGCGTGAAAGCGCAGCGGCCTGCACATTATCTTGGAAATCGTGAAGCGCCGCATCGAAGCGCGCCGAGGGGAAAAGTGCGGAGAACATCCCCGTTTTTTCCGCAGCTACCCAATAAACCTGCTCGCCAATGCTCGCGCAAATCACCCGGCGGTCCGCTCGCAGCGCTTCGAAATATTCCTTCCAAGCGGGAAGCGATTTGGCAAGCATTTGACCGAGCGCGGAGGCGTTATTCGAGGATTCTGGCAGGGCAACGAGCGTCTGGAGCACATCATGAAGTTCGTCTGCATCGCGGACATCGGGCCAAACCTCTTCGCGCACTTCCGCAATTGCCGCGGGATCTAGGCGGCCAATTTCCGTCAGAACCGCTTCGGGCAATATTCGCCGCATTTCCACAGCACGCGCGCGGCGCTCTTCCAGTGGTGCGTCGTCAAGGTACGCGTACGGATTTGCGTTCAGAATTTCGTGCGAGAATTGCGACGGCACAGGCGTATCGACGGCGATGCAGCGAATTTGCCCGGAAGCCATCGCGTCCAAGATCCTCTTCAGGCCGTCAATGTCCATCGCTTCTGTCAGCGCGTCTTTCATCGTTTCGCGCACCAGCGGATGATCGGGGATCTCAATCTCGCCCGAAATGTTTTCCTGGCACGCGAGCGCTTGCGGGAAGACGCCCGCCAGCAAATCGTCCGAGCGCATCCGCTGGATCTGCGGTGGAACTTTTTTGCCTCCCTGGAAACGCAGCAGCGCCAACGCGCGCCCGGCTGTCCATCGCCAGCGCGTGGCGAAAATCGGCGAAGTGAGCACGGCTTGCGAAAGCAAATCCTGCACGGTGGCCGATTGCAGAAAATGAAAAACGTCGGCGAGCGGAAAGCTGTGTTGCTCACCGAGGGAAATATTCAGACCATTGTCGGTTGCGGCAGCCTGCAATTCGAAATTGAACGAGCGGCAGAAGCGTTTCCGAAGCGCCAGTCCCCAAGCCTTGTTGATGCGCCCTCCAAACGGAGCGTGAATGACGAGTTGCATGCCGCCGCTTTCATCGAAAAACCGCTCCGCGATAACAGTTTGCTGCGTCGGCACAGAGCGCAGCACAGCACGGCCCTCGACGATATATGCCACCGCTTGCTCCGCGCCAGCACGGTCCAGTCCGCACTCTTGCATCAGCCAGCCAATTGCGGCGGTGGCTTGCGACGCGTCGCCTCGCACGGTATTCGGCGATACATTTTCAGTGAGTGAGTGGATCTTCTCGCGGACTTCGGCGACCTGTTCTGAAAGCTCCGCGGTGCGTGACGGCGCTTCGCCGCGCCAAAAGGGAACGTTGGGTGGCGCGCCTTTCGCGTCCTCGACCAGCACCGAGCCCGCTTGAACACGCCGAATTTGCCAGGAAGTATTGCCGAGCAGAATGATGTCGCCGCGCAAACTCTCGACGGCGAAATCTTCGTCGACTGTGCCGACGGTCAAATGCTCCGGCTCCGCAATCACCGTATAGAGCGCATTGTCTGGAATCGCTCCGCCGCTGGTGATGGCCGCGAGCCGGCCGCCGCGGCGCGCGCGCAGGCGGTGATTCACGCCGTCGCGATGCAGATACGCGCTGTATCGGCCGCGACGCGACGCAATTCCGTCCGCAAGCATCGCGATGATTTCGTCGAATTCCTTTTGCGGGAGATTGCGGTAAGGATATGCGCGAGTTACGAGCGCGAATAAATCATCTTCCTGCCATTCTTGCGCCGCGCACTCCGCGACAATTTGCTGCGCCAGCACGTCCAACGGGCATTCCGGGATCATGATGCGGTCGAGCAAGCCGAGCCGTATGGAATGGACAAGAGCCGCGCATTCCAGCAATTCATCGCGCGTGGTCGCAAACAGGCGGCCCTTGGGAATCGCACCGCGCCAGTGGCCCGCGCGCCCGATTCGTTGCAAGCCAGTGCCGATCGCTCGCGGTGAACCAATTTGGCAAACCAGATCCACCGTGCCAATGTCGATTCCCAATTCGAGGGACGCGGTCGCGACCAGCGCGCGAATTTCGCCGGCCTTTAACTTACCCTCCACCGCCAGCCTTCGTTGTCGCGACAAACTGCCATGATGCGACGCGACCGCATCTTCTCCGAGCAGCCTTGCGAGATTGTGCGCCACGCGCTCTGCGAGCCGCCGCGTGTTGACGAAGATCAGCGTCGAACGATGCTGTCGCACCAGCTCCGCGATGCGGCCGTAAATCTCCTCCCACATTTCGTTCGACGCCACGGGCCCCAGCTCGCTTGCCGGAACCTCGACAGCGAGATCAAACTCCCGCCGCTGCGCGATTTGCACGATGGTTGGCGCCGGCCGACCGCTTCCGGCTAGAAACTGTGCGACCAATTCGATAGGCTGTTGCGTCGCGGAAAGACCAATGCGCGACGGCCGTTTCGTCGTGAGCGCGTCGAGCCGCTCGAGCGACAGCGCAAGATGCGCGCCCCGCTTGTCGTCTGCGACGGCGTGAATTTCATCAACAATCACCGTGCTGACCGTGCGCAGGAGTTCGCGGCTTTTCGCCGCGGTCAGCAAAATGTAAAGAGATTCCGGCGTCGTCACCAGAATGTGCGGCGGCCGCTTCTGCATCGCACGTCGCTCGTGCATTAGCGTGTCGCCCGTGCGCACGGCCGCGCGAATCTCCGGCATCAGAAATCCGCGCTCGCAAGCGAGTTGCAGAATCTCACCCAGCGGAATTTCCAGATTTTTTTGTATGTCGTTACCCAGCGCCTTCAATGGCGAGACGTACAGCACTTCGGTTTCATCCAGAAGATTGCCCGCAAGTGCTTTGCGCACCAGGCGGTCGATCCATGCGAGAAAAGCAGCGAGAGTTTTCCCGGAGCCCGTGGGCGCGCAAATCAGCGTGTCTTTTTGCGCCAGGATGTGCGGCCAGCCTTGCTCCTGCGGCTCCGTGGGCGTTCCGAATTTGCGCGCGAACCACTCGCGAACAAGCGGGTGCGCCCATTCAAGCGCGGCTGCGGACGGAAGATTCTCAACGGATGGATTCACAATGCGATCCTGGGGAAGCGAATTCTTAATATATTCGGGAACGCTTCATATTGTCCCGAATTTTTCGTTCAAAAGCAAAAGCGCACTAAGAAGTCACGCGCGGAATCTTTTTCAGGTCCGCAATGAAGCGCTTCATTTCATCGTGGCGCGTTTCCTCGTCCGGCGCGCGCAATATCGACAACGGATGCACCGCGCCATTGACAACGTCTCCCTCCTTATCCATAATCTCACGTAGGCGAAGAAAAAGCGAATATAATAACCTATCCCCTCCTCGCCTCAGGATTCCATCATGGCCCAGAACCTCGCTGCTCTTCGCGCTAAAGTCGAATTTGATCTTCGCGGGCGCGCTTCCGCGCCTTTTGATTATCGCGAGCGCAAATTCGTCGAAACGGCTTCCGTGGGCATTCCGGAAATCGATTATTTGACCGGCGGCTTGCCTCGCGGCGGCTTCACGGAAATTTGCGGGCCTCCTTGTTCCGGCCGCACCAGTTTCCTGCTTTCGGCTTTGGCTTCGCGAACGGCTCATGCGGAAGCGTGCGTCCTGGTCGATGGCAGCGATAATTTCGATCCTCATTCCGCCCAGGCGGCTGGCGTGGAACTGAAGCAATTGCTCTGGGTCCGCTGCCGGAGCATCGATCAGGCCCTGCGCGCAACGGATTTGCTTTTACAAGGTCGCGGCTTCGGTTTAATCGCTCTGGATTTGGGCGACATTCCTCCCAAAACCGTGCGCCACGTTCCGCTCAATGCCTGGTTTCGTTTTCGACGCAGCGTCGAGGACACGCAAACAATTTTTGTTGTTCTGGACCAGGAACCAAATGCCAAAACGTGCGCTTCGCTGGTTCTGCGGCTTGGCTCCGAGGCGGCGCGTTGGTCGACCACGATTGAAATGCACACAGCGGATCCTTCCGTGCATCCCTCCGCTTGGCTGCTCGATGGAGCCGACGTTCGCGCTGAAGTGCTTCGTTCGCGCATTCAACAGGCAGCTGCGGCGGGTTTTCACCGCGGATTTGCTTCCGAAAATACCGGTGGCGATACGGGAATTTTCGGAACGAAGACAATCTGGAATGATCCTGGCAATTTGCCGCTCGAATCGAAACCCAAAGGACTGAAAAAACGAGGATGAGGATTGCGCCGTCGCCGCAGCTATCCAATCCGCAAATGAATCTATATGGCTTTCGCTTCCATTTACGTTCCCAATTTCCTGGTGCAATCCGCTGTGCGCGCCGATGCTGCGCTTCGCGAGCGCGTGATTGCACTCGTCGATGGAGTTCCACCGCTCGAAAAAGTTGTGGCCATAAGCGACGCCGCGGCGCGCGCGGGAATTCAGTTGGGCATGACGAAATCGCAAGCCACGCAATTCAGCGGCATCGAAATCCGCAATCGCTCGCGAGCGCGGGAAAAGGCTGCTCATGCCGCACTGCTCGATCTTGGCTGGTCCGTTTCTCCGCGCATGGAAAATACGGCGCGGGACACAATCGTTCTCGACCTTGCCGGGCTCAGCTCCTTATTTCACACTAGCGAAAATGTTGCACATGAATTGGTGCGGCGCGCCACTGCCCTCAGCCTGCCCGTAAACGTTGCCATCTCATCCAATCTCGAAGCAGCCATTCACGCCGCGCGTGGTTTTGCGGGCGTCACAATAATTCCTCCAGGCGAAGAAGCGCAACGCTTAAGCGGCATGTCTATCGGCGTGCTTTCGCCATCTCTCGAAGTTCTCGAAACGCTCGAGCGCTGGGGTGTGCGGACTTGCGGAGCGCTGGCGGCGTTGCCGCCTTTGCAGCTTTCGGAACGCCTGGGCCAGGAAGGTGTTCGGCTACACGAATTGGCGCGCGGCGCGAGCGTTCGCTCCCTTGTGCTCATCAAGCCGTCCTCTGGTTTTGAAGAAGAAATGGCGCTCGATTATGCCGTCGCGGAGTTAGAGCCTCTGGCGTTCCTGCTTGGCCGCTTGCTTGACCAATTGTGCGCGCGATTGACGGCGCGTTCGCTCGCCGCCGGCGCCATTCGCTTGCGATTCGATTTAGAACGCTCTCCAGAAAAAAATCTCCGATCTCTGGACGACAAATCTTCTGGCGAGCCTGCGCCCAGTGTTTACGAAAAAGTTTTGAACCTACCTGTGCCCATGCGGGATTCCAAAATGCTTCTGCGATTGCTTCGCCTGCAATTGCAGGCCAACCCCCCGACGGCATCCATTATAAAAATTTATCTTGCGGCCGATCCCGCGAGGCAACGCATCGTTCAGGGTGGCCTGTTTCTTCCCAGCTCTCCCGATCCTGAAAAATTGGAATTGACGATCGCGCGCCTGACGAATCTGGTTGGCGATTCCCATATCGGCTCACCGGAATTAGTGGACACGCATCATCCGGGGGAATTTCGCATGAACCGGTTCACTCCTTCGCGCGAAGAAAAACTTAGCAATCGCAAATCCAGCAAACCAGCCACGGGGTTTCGCGCCTTCAGACCCTCGCTGCCGCTGAAAGTTGAATTGCGCGAAGGGCATCCGGCGCGTATTTCCTTTCGCGGCATGCGCGGCGAAGTCGTTGCAGCTTCCGGACCGTGGCGCACTTCGGGAGACTGGTGGCAAGAAGATCCATGGCGGCACGACGAATGGGATCTCGAAATTCATTTTCGTTTTTCTCCCGCGATTCATCTGGAACGCGCCTCTACTCCATGCCCGCAGCGCGGCCTCTATCGCGTTTATTACGACGCGTTTCGCGGCAATTGGTTCATGCGGGGAATTTACGACTGATTCTGCGCATGACCTACATCGAACTACATGCGCGCTCCGCCTTCAGTTTTCTCGAAGGCGCTTCCCTGCCTGAAGAATTGGCCGGCGTGTGCGCCGAGCTTGAAATTCCAGCCATGGCGCTGCTCGACCGCGACGGTGTTTATGGCGCGCCGCGCTTTCATCTGGCTGCGAAAAAGATCTCGTTGCGCGCTCACATCGGCGCGGAAGTCACATTCGCCGCGGGCTGGCGCTATCCATTGCTCGTGGAAACGCGCGCGGGCTATCAGAATCTCTGCCGCCTGATCACTTGCATGAAACTGCGGGCACGTAAGGGAGAAGGCTCGGTTTCCGCCGGGGAAGTAGCTGAAAAATCTGCCGGCCTCATCTGCCTTACGGGCGGCGAAGAAGGACCGCTGGCTCATGCGCTCGCTCGCGGGGGGATCGCGCGCGGAATCGAATGCGTCGAGCGACTCTGCGAAATGTTCGGCCGCCATAATGTCTACGTTGAATTGCAGCGGCATTTTTGCCGTGAAGAAGAGTCGCGCAATCAAGCGGCGGTGGAGATCGCTCGCAAATTGCATCTGCCTTTACTGACGACCAATGGCGTCTCGCACGCGCAAGTTCCGTCGCGCGAAGTTCTCGATGTTTTCACCTGCATTCGCCACCATCGCACGCTCGCGACCGCGGGACGCCTTCTCACGCGAAATTCCGAGCGCCATTTGAAATCCTCCGCGGAAATGTCGCGATTGTTTGCGGAACTTCCCGAGGCCATCGCGAATACCGAGGCTCTTTCTTCACGACTGAAATTCTCCCTAAGCGATCTGGGCTACCAGTTCCCTAAATATCCCGTGCCACATGGCGAGTCGCAGATGAGTTTTCTGCGACAGCGCGCGCTTGAAGGAATGATTCACCGTTACGGTCCCCACGATGAACGCGCGCGTCTCCAAATCGATCGCGAGTTGGCGCTGATCGAGAAACTCGACCTCGCTGGATACTTCCTGATCGTTTGGGACATTGTGCGTTTCTGCCGTCAGCAGAATATTCTTGTTCAGGGACGCGGCTCGGCCGCCAATAGCGCCGTTTGCTATTCTCTCGGCATTACGGCCGTTGATCCTGTCGGCATGGATCTTCTTTTTGAGCGGTTTCTCTCCGAAGAACGCGGCGAATGGCCGGACATCGATCTCGATTTGCCGAGCGGCGATCAGCGCGAACGCGCCATTCAGTATGTTTACGAATGCTACGGGAAATTGGGCGCAGCCATGACGGCCAATGTCATCACCTATCGCGGCCGTTCCGCGGCGCGCGAAATCGGCAAGGCGCTCTCGTTTGATCCCGAAACTCTGGCTCGCGTCGCAAGTCTCGTGGGCGCCTGGGAATATAAAGATGACAACGATACGCTTGCGCGACAATTCTACGATGCTGGTCTTGACCCATGCCATCCGCGCATTCGCAAATTTCTCGAACTTTGCCATGCCGTTCAGGATTTGCCGCGCCATTTGGGCCAACATTCCGGCGGAATGGTCGTTTGCCAGGGGCAACTCGATTCCGTTGTGCCGCTGGAGCCTGCCACCATGCCGGGCCGCGTCGTCGTGCAATGGGATAAAGAAGATTGCGCCGATATGGGCATTGTGAAAGTCGATTTGCTTGGCCTGGGCATGATGGCCGTGCTCGAAGATTCGCTGAAAATTATTCGCGAGGATTACGGCGAAGGAATTGATCTGGGCCGCCTGCCCGCGAATGATCCGGCCGTTTACGATGCCCTGCAAAAAGCGGACACCGTGGGCATGTTTCAAATCGAAAGCCGCGCGCAAATGTCTTGCCTGCCGCGCCTGCGGCCGAAATGTTTTTACGACATTGTGGTGCAGGTTGCGATCATTCGCCCGGGGCCAATCGTCGGCAAAATGGTTCACCCTTATTTGAAACGCCGTCAGGGACGCGAATCCGTTGAATGTCTTCACCCGTCGCTTGAACCCGTTCTGGCGCGCACTTTGGGCGTGCCGCTTTTTCAAGAGCAATTGCTGCGCATGGCCATGATTGCTGCCGGCTTCACGGGAGGCGAAGCGGAGGAACTGCGTCGTGCCTTTGGTTTCAAACGCTCCGAAGCACGCATGAAAGAAGTGGAAATTAAACTTCGCCGCGGCATGGACAAAAACGGAATCGCTCCTGAAATTCAGCAGAAAATCGTTCAGTCCATTACTTCGTTCGCGCTCTATGGATTTCCCGAATCGCATGCCGCGAGTTTCGCGCTTCTCGCCTACGCCAGCGCTTATCTCAAATGCCGCTACCTGGGAGCTTTCACTTCTGCGCTTCTGAATAATCAGCCCATGGGGTTTTATCACCCGGCAACAATTGTCAAAGACGCCCAGCGGCACGGTTTGAAAATCAGGCCTATTGACGTGACTTGTTCAAACTGGCTTTGCGCACTCGAAAAAGTTCAAGGAAAAGACGCTCAAGGCCTGGCTCTGCGTCTCGGCCTGCGCTTCGTCAAAGGCTTGCGCGCTGAAATTGGCGAAGAAATTGTCCTCCAGCGCACCGCGTGTCCATTTTCCTCGATTGAAGATCTAAAACTCCGCGTTCCCGCAATCCATAAGTCCGAGCTGGCGGCTCTGGCGGAAATTGGCGCGTTGAATTTCATCGAAGGCAAGCGCGGCCCTGATGGTGAGAATCGCCAAACCATCCATCGCCGCGATGCCTTGTGGCAAATCGAACGCGCCGCGCGGCGGCCCGGAAAATTATTCGAAACACTCGACACAGCAGCCGAAAATTCAGAAGAAAGATTAAGCTCCGAATCGAAACTTTCGCCGCCCGCCGGATCGCCTTTGTCTCCGATGACCATCGAGGAAAGACTGATCGCCGACTTCCGCGGCACCGACATGACCGTGGGCCCTCATCCTCTCGCATACCATCGCGCGGAATTAAAGCGGCGAGGTTTGCGCTCCGCCAGCGAACTTGAACATCTTCCTCATGGAACGCACGTGCGTTTCGCTGGAGCCGTGATCGCGCGCCAGCGTCCCGGAACCGCGAAAGGCTTTGTTTTTCTCAGCCTCGAAGACGAAACCGGCATCGCCAACGCCATCATCACACCGCAATTTTTCGAGCGGGATCATACCGTAGTCATTCATCACCAATTCCTGATGCTGGAAGGCCTCCTGCAAAATCAGGACAACGTGATTTCCGTGAAAGTGGAACGGATTCAGCCGCTGCTCATCACTCGCGCGGAAACAACTTCTCACGATTTCCACTGAACAATTTGCTTCGCCCGCCAATTGTCCTGCAAGCAGAAACCGCAACTCACGTTTATTTCCACAACATTCTTGACACGAAGATTTTCCTCGCCGATAGTGTTGGGGCATTACGAATCGCACATGAGAAAAGATTTAAGCAACCATAGCCGGCGTTCCTTATTGAAGGCTCTTGGAGTTGGAGCCGGCGCTTTTGCTCTCAGCCGTTTCGCTGGAGCGAGCGCTTTCGCGCAGCAACAGCCCGCCGCTGCAAAACGCCTTCCATCATTTACAGGCCCGGGAGCAAATCCCTTCTGGAATTCCGTGGGACCGATGGCGACATTTCCGGAAAAGGTGCCCCTGGTTTTGCTGACCGACCGTCCCGTGCAGCTTGAAACGCCGCGCCATTATTTTCTCGAACCCATCACGCCCAATGACGCATTTTTCGTGCGCTGGCATCTCGAAAGCATCCCAAATGAAGTGGATTTGACGTCATGGCGGCTGCGCGTCGAAGGCAACGTGAATAAACCGCTCGCTCTCACGTTCGCCGATCTGTTGCACAAATTCAAGCCGATCACTCTTGCCGCTGTCAATCAATGCTCGGGCAACAGCCGTAGCCGTTTTGGTCCGCGCGTTCCCGGAGGCCAGTGGGGAAACGGCGCGATGGGTTGCGCGCGCTGGACGGGCGTGCATTTTCGCGAACTCCTCGATATGGCCGGCGTGAAGAGCGGCTCGATTCAAGTCCAGATGGAAGGCCTCGAACGAGGCAAAGGCCCGCAAGGGATGCCTTCTTACGAATTCAAAAAATCCCTCGATCTCAGCAATCCCGTTCTCGATGAATCCATCGTCGCCTATGCAATGAACGGCGAGCCTCTGCCCATGCTCAACGGCTTCCCCGTTCGCTTGATCGTGCCGGGATATTTCGCGACTTACTGGGTGAAATGCCTCACCGAAGTCCGTCTCCTGGACAAACCCGACGAAAATTTCTGGATGAATCCCGCGTATCGCGTTCCGGATACGTCCCGCGGCAATACCACGCCCGCCGACGTCAAGGCCGGCAAAGTAAAAATGATTCCCATCAACCGCATGCCTGTGCGCTCGTTTATTATTTCGCCGGATGGCACAACGAAGATTCCCGAAGGCTTGCCGGTCACCGTTCGCGGAACTTCCTTCAGCGGCTTCGGCCGCGTCGTCAAAGTGGAATTTGCCGATTCGTTGCGTGGACGCTGGCGCGAAGCCAAGCTTGGCGAAGATCTCGGCCCCTACGCGTTTCGCACCTGGCAATGCGCGTGGACGCCGGAAAAACCCGGCAAGTATGATCTGGCAATCCGTGCCACCGATGAAAAGGGCAACGTGCAGCCCGACCAAGGCGTCTGGAACCCCGGAGGCTATCTCTGGAACAAAATTGAGCTCCAGGAAGTGACCGTGGGAGACGCGGCATGATCGGCGCGGGGAAAAAAGGGCGGATATTTTTAGTATTGCTGATTGGCGTGTGCGTTCTCGCTGTTGGCGCCATTTACGCCGGCCTTCAACTTGGCTATTACACATCCTCGAATCTCGGCAGCGTGGCGCAGCCCGCTCCGCCGCGCCTGCAAACCAACGGCGTCTATGGCGTCGCGGCCTATCCGCTTTACGCGCCACAGTTGGCTCCCGGCACCGGACGCCAGGACACCGCGGCGTATTGCAACACGTGCCACACGCCGAGTTACATCACCATGCAGCCGCCGCTTCCCGCATCCGCCTGGGAAGCGGAAGTGAACAAGATGGGCAAAGCCTTCGGTGCGCAAATTCCCACCGATGCGCAGGCGCGCATCATCAAGTATCTCCAAACGCATTACACTCCAGAGACCCGCAAGCATTAGTCTCTCCAGAGCCGGATTTCCAACCGGTTTACCCTCTGCATCCGTTCGCGAATTCAGACCCGCCGGTATATACTCCCGCATTCTGGCAGAAATTAAATCTCAGAGGGGAGTAACCCGACCGTGCGCGATTCTCGCCGTGTTTTTTTCTCTGTTGCCGTCGCACTCGTAGCCTTCGTAATTTCTCTCGCCGTTTCACCAGAGACTGCGTTCGCACAACAAACCACTCCAGATTCTTACAGCGCAATGCGCTGGCGGGAAATCGGCCCCTATCGCGCGGGACGCGTTACCGCTGTAGCAGGCGTGCCCGGCAATCCGGCCGTCTATTACATCGGAACGCCCGGAGGCGGCGTCTGGAAAACGACTGACGGCGGCACAGTATGGAATCCGATTTTTGACGCGGAGCATATCGCTTCGATCGGCGCTGTCACTCTGGCGCCTTCCGATACGAGCATCATTTACGTCGGCACGGGCGAACAGACGCAAGGCAATGGCGTCTATAAGTCCACGGACGCCGGTGCCACCTGGGCGAACGTCGGTTTGCAGGACACCCATTTCATCAATTCCGTTCTAGTCGACCCGCGCAATCCCAATATCATCATCGTCGGCGCAATGGGAGACGGCGCGGCCAGTGAAAATCGCGGCGTTTACAAATCCACCGACGGCGGAAAGGCCTGGAAGAAAACTTTATACAAAGACGACATGACCGGCATCGCCGACATGACCGCCGATCCGGATAATCCTCGCGTGATTTACGCCGTCCTCTGGAAGGCCAGTGGGCGCGTCTTTTTCCCGCCAACGGGAAGACCTGCCCCCGGCCCCGATGCATGGATTTACAAATCCACGGACGAAGGTTCCACATGGAAAATGTTGGACGGCGATGGCATGCCTTCGGAAAAATGGGGACGCACCGGAGTTGCCGTTGCTCCCGGTGACCATGGGCGGCGCGTTTTCGCGATCACCGGTGAAGGACTCTACCGCTCGGATGATGCGGGTGCGAATTGGCGCCAGATTACCGAGGATCCGCGCGTCGTTGGCAACGGCTATTTCAGTCGCGTCTTTGTCGATCCCAAGAATGCCGATGTGGTTTACGTCATGCAGACCTGTTCCTACCGCTCGACGGACGGCGGCGCACATTTTGCTGCCCTGAAGGGCGCGCCGGATGGCGATGATTATCACGTCCTGTGGATTGACCCCACGAACAGCAACCGCATGCTGATGGGAGTCGACCAGGGAGCGATCATCAGTCTCGACGCCGGCAAGTCATGGACTCCGTGGTACAACCAGCCGACGGGCCAGCTCTATCATTTGTCCGCCGACAATCAATTCCCCTACGTCATTTACGCTTCGCAGCAGGATAGCGGCACCGTCGCGATTCCCAGCCGCAGCGATTTTGGACGTATCCGCGACCGCGACGTGTTTTCTCCGGCGGGGTATGAATTCGGCTACATCGTCGGCGATCCGCTCCATCCTTACCTGGTTTATTCCGATGGCGCGCCCGGAACGATTGTGCGTCTCGATCGCAGGACCAATCAGATCGTCACAATCTTTGACCGCGGTAACAAGTACCGCTCTTCGAGTAACGCTCCTCTCCTATTTTCGCCGCAGGACCCGCACACTTTGTACTACGCCTCGCAGTATGTTTTGGAAACCACCGACGGCGGAATGAATTGGAGTGAGGCGAGTCCGGATTTGACCGTTCGGCCCAAAGAAGAAAGCAAAGCGAACAGCAAAGAAAAAGAGCCGCCGGTAAACCCGCGAAGCCGGGTGATCACGGCTCTTGCGCTCTCGCCGGTTTCGGCGAATGTGATGTGGGCTGGAACGGGCGACGGCTTGGTTCAGCTTACGCGCGACGGCGGAGCAACATGGCAAAACGTTTCCATGCCGGGACTCGATGCCCGCAGCCAGGTGTCTATCATTGACGCTTCGCATTTTAACGCGGGCGCCGCGTACGCCGCCGTGGACAAGTTTCGCGATTCGCACGCGCTCCTCTACCGTACACACGACTACGGAAAGACGTGGCAGCCAATCTCGACAGGTTTCCCGGATTATGGAATCGCTCGCGTGATCCGCGAAGACACCGAACGCAAGGGTCTGCTGTATGCAGGCACCGAGAACGGAGTCTTTGTTTCGTTTGACGATGGCGATCATTGGCAATCGTTGCAGCTTAATCTGCCGACGTGTGACATTCGCGACTTAATCGTCCACGGCGACGATTTGGCAATCGCAACCTACGGTCGTTCCCTGTGGATACTCGATGACGTGAGTCCGCTTCGGCAGGAGGGCGATCGCGTCACAAGCGCGGATGCGTTTCTTTACCGCCCGCAGACCGCCATTCGTTTGCGCTGGAACAACGATCAGGATACACCGCTGCCTCCCGAGGTCCCCGCCGGCCAGAATCCGCCCGACGGCGCATTCATTGATTACTACCTGAAATCAGCGCCGCAAGGCGACATCACTCTAACGATTTCGGACTCCCAAGGAAACCTGATCCGCAAATATTCAAGCGCGGCGCCTGAACCCACAAAGCTCAAACCAGACAACGTTCCGGAATATTGGTTTGCGCCTCCCACAGTGCTGCCAAAAAACGCCGGCATGAATCGGTTCGTTTGGAATTTGCGCTATCCGCATCCGGTGAACCTGAGCTATGCGCTTTTCGATGAACGCGAAAAGTCCGTCGCATTCTACGGCACGGAAGATGCCGTTCCCGGCGTGACTCCGCGATTCCAGCCGCTTGGACCCCAAGTTGTCCCGGGCGAT
The DNA here is from genome assembly GCA_050746905.1 of Candidatus Acidiferrales bacterium. Lineage (GTDB taxonomy): Bacteria > Acidobacteriota > Terriglobia > Acidiferrales > UBA7541 > DAHUXN01. The sequence goes on along the minus strand of JBOGNJ010000181.1, from coordinate 20,178 downwards.
TACGAATTGGCTCTAGCGGTCGACGGCCAGACCTACCGCCAGACTCTCCACGTTGTAAAAGACCCGCGCGTACATATTTCGCAATACGATTATGTAGCGCAGTTTGAACTTCTCAGGCAGGTCACCGCCGGAATGTCGGCCAGCTATGACGCTTTCGCCGCGCTCGCTCCCGTGCAGCATGCGCTCGCCGAGCGTCTGAAGAGTTTCCAGGCGAATACGCAGGCCAAAGACGACGTAAAGGTATTCGAAGATTTCAGCAAGAAGTTCGGCGCCATTGAAGACGGCACATTCACAAGCCCGGGCTTTGGCGGAGCGAACTCCGAAATGACTCAAATTCTCTACGCCGCCGATACAGGCGATGGCCGGCCATCGGAATCAGTTCACGCGGCCGTAACAGAAGCATGTAGGGCGATAACAAAGGATTTCGACGCGTGGCGTAAATTCAACGCGGACGATGTTCCGGCGCTCAATACCTTGCTGCAGAAATACAAGCTTGCCGCGCTTCCGGCCGCGACCGTGAATCTGCCTGCTTCCGTTTGCGGACAGTAGAAACAGGCGTTCCTTCGAAGATTAATTTTGTTGCAGTTTGGCGCCGATCACGGGCGCTTGCAGGGCAAGCACGCGTTGGACTTGTTCGTCCCACACGCGCCATTCGTGCTTGCCGGGAACCTCGGCATAACGGTAGGGCATTTTCAGTTGCGCGAGCAATGCCACGAATTCGCGGTTTTCGCCGAGCAGGCTGTCTCCCCATCCAATCGCAAGATAAAGCTGTGGACAATTTGCCGGCGTGAGCTTGCGAATCAGGAGAAACGGGTCTTCGTCCTTGCGCGCGGGATTCTTCGCAGGTCCAAAATCGTCTGAGACCGTCCGCTCCACGCCCGGATTTTCTTTTATCGTTTGCTTGTTCTTGGTAACCGGCTTGTCCCAGCGCGCCATGTTTGCACTGGCAACAACGCCACTGAGGCTCGCTACAGCTGCAAACATTTCGTGATGCTTCAGTCCCAAAAACATCGCACCGTATCCGCCCATGGACAGACCCGCAATAGCGCGCCCTTCCCGGGAGCGGATCGTGCGGTAATGCGCATCCACATAAGGAATCAGGTCCTGAACGATGTAATTCTCCCACTGCATTTTCGGATTCGTGTAATTATTGACGTACCAGCCGTTTTCTCCCTCCGGCATCACAATGATTTCTTCGTACGGCTTCGCGTAATCGACGATACGCGTCTTTCCGCACCAGTCCGAGTAGTGACCCGTGTATCCATGCAACAGATAGAGGACGGGAAAACGGCGGCTGCTTTCGGAATAATCGGCCGGCAGGATGATATTGAATCTTACGGCGGTACCATCCAAGTGTGCAGCTTGGAACTCCACGGCCTCACATCCGGCAGAATTCGTTGCGGGCGTTTGAATCGCGTGCGCCTGCGTCGCGACGGCACAAATGAGCAGCAAACCGCATATCCGCGCAATCCTAAATTTTTTCATCGGCGGGAATCTCCTCTGGCCAGCAAACGAGGGTAACAGAAAAATGTCGTCACGAACTAGTTGGAACGTTCAACCACCGGACGCACCCAACAATAAATAAAGCGAGCCACGGGTTGCCGCCATTCCAGTAGAATATCCGCGCAAAACAATCGGCGTGCAGTCTTCACGGGCAAAGCGGAAAAGAGCGAAATGAACGAAGGACGCACTGAGCACCCGTTTTATCTCTATGAAGCGATCCACCAGCAACCGGCGCTAGTGCGGCGCATGATTAACGAAAATGTTGACTTGGTTGCGCAGGCCGCGCGCGCTGCCGCGGAAAAAGACCGCCTCTGGATCGTCGGCATCGGCAGTTCGCTCTACACGGCCGAGATCGCCGAGTATTTTTTCCGCCAGCTTACCAAAGGCCGCGTCGATGTCCGCGTCGGCCAGGCGTTTGAATTTGTCTTCTACCCTCCCGCGCTCAGCAGGCGCGACGCGGTCATCATCCTCTCGCACACCGGAATTACGAAGTGTGTCCTCGACGCCCTGGAATTTGCGCGGCGCGCCGGTGCACTCACAATTGGCATTTCCGGAGAGAACCAAGGCGAAGCCATGCGCTCCGCCGATTTCCTGATTCCCACATGCGGACAAGAGATTTCCTTCGCCTACACGAAGAGCCTGACGTCGGCGCTCGCGCGCCTGGCGCTTTTCTCCATCGCCTTCGCTGAAGCTCGCGGCGATAAAATCTCGACTGCCAAAACGTCGCTCAATGGCATTCCTGATTTAATGCAGCAGGCTCTCGGCCTTGAAGGACAAATGAAAGACGTGGCGCGAAGAATTGCTGGACGCCAGCGGATCGTGCTGATGGGCGCGGGACCGAATTGGCCAACGGTGCGCGAGATTGCGCTGAAAATCAAAGAAACGAGCTTCGCGCCCGCCGAAGGCGAGCAAACGGAACAGCTCCGTCACGGTCCGTTCTCCGAAATTGACGAGCGCATGACGCTCATCGCGCTCCTCGCCGGCGGTCCCGCGGACGAGCGCACGCGGATGATTATCCGCGCCGCAGGAGAAACCGGAGCGCATCGCATCGCGTTCCATGTTCCCGCCGTGCGCCCCGACGATTCAGCAGACGATTGGTTCGCGATTCCAGCCGTGGAAGAATGGCTCTCGCCTTTCGTGTTCCTCGTGCCGCTGCAATTGTTGACGTACTTCCTCGCCCTTGCGCGCGGCACGAATCCGGATCACGGGCGCCTCAACCACCCCGCGCACGCCCGCGCCCGAAAAATCTACAAATATTGATGTGCTGACCGGTCAGTCGTTCAGAGTGCGGACAGGCCATCCGGCCAGTTATCCGACACGCGCCTTCGCGGCATACCGCGATTCACCGCGTTCCGGTTATGGGTAAAATCGTTGCATCACCCACCCGAGGAGGCTCGAATGATGCGCAAGATCGCGTGTCTTTGTGCAGTTTCTCTGCTATTGGCTGCCTGTGCCGTTGCCCGCGTCCATACGACCAAGATTGCTGGAACAATCTCCGCGCCAAACGGCAAGCCTGCGGCCGGCGTGCAAGTGATGGTCGAACGCTCCGACGGTTCTCTTCCGCTTGCCACGCGCACCGATTCGCATGGGCATTTTTTGTTCAAATTCGTCCCGCCGGGTCTTTACGACATTCGCGCGTCAGACGCTACCGCGGCGTCCGTGTGGAAACACAATGTGGTTGTTCATTCAAGAAAAGCCACTGTGGTGAATCTTCGGCTTGAGCACACGAGGCATTCGAAAATAACCACGATGGCATCCTCGAATTAGGAAAGGGTGCTTTCCGAACGCGAAGTACTACCCGGACCCACTCGAAATCCTGCTAAACCTTTAGTTTTCAATGCTCGTACTACTGTCGAAGTACCATGTTTTTGGGCCTTCAGAGTCATTGTTCCCTTCCGGAAGGGTTCGTAGCATGAATCGTGCGGGTTGGGACGTGCTGCGGGGACGACGGTTCCAAATGGAGCCGGGGCCGATTCCAACCCGATCGAAGCCCGCTCGCCGGCGTACCCCATCTATACCCCCGCCGGCAGCGGGACTTAATTCTCAGGTTGCCACGTTGCTTCCTTCTGGCTGGAACATCCGTTGTTTGTGATGACTATCGCTTCAGCCATGCCGGGCGGCGCACCGGGACCCACATGTTGTGTCTCTAATTTCGCAAGGGACGCAGTTAGAAAGTTGTGACTGCGAGGAAAATATCGGGAAAGCCATTCAGGTCGTTGTTAACCAGGTTGCCCGCCGCCGAGAAGAACGAAACAACATGGCCTGTGCCGCTGATGACGGGATTGAGTGACGCCCCATTTCCGGGGGTTCTGGCAGCGGACGCGCTTACCAGCGCCGTGCTCTGCTTGCAACCGCTTGCCCCATTGATGCACGTATTGTAAACGTAGATGTTCTCCAGGCCATTCAAACTCGCCGTCGACAGATTACTGGCTTGCGAGGCAAACGCAACAAATTGCCCGGAGTTACCCAGACTTGGATGCTCGCTCAACGCGTTCGCCGGCGTCGCGTTATCAGCGGCCAATGAGACGATTATTGTTTTCGGCGAACATCCGGAAAGTACTCCCTGGCACGTGTCCCGCAAATAAATTTCCGGAACGCCCCCTGAAGTCGCTCCCAGGTTCGACGCGCTTGATGCAAACGCCACAAATCGGCCATCTGGCGTCATCGTTGGTTCCACACTCGAACCGTCCGCAAACGCCGTTCCGTCCGGCGTCGAAATCAATTGAGCGGAAGATACCGTGCAAGCCTTCGTAATTCCGATGCAATACCCAATGCGATAAATTTCCGGTATCCCGCCAGAGCCCGGCACAAGATTCGTCGCCGTTGACGTAAACGCTACGAATTGTCCGCCGTTCTTGGCGGATTCAAGAACGGGCTGGGAACTCGACCCGTCGGCAGGCGTCACTCCGTCCGGCGCCACCGAGACGAGCATGGTCGTGGGCGTACAGGTCGGTCCGGCGGCCAGGCACGTGTCCCGCAAATAAACTTCCGATGACCCCGTTGTCGCCCCGGCGACCAAATTGGTAGCCGTCGACGTGAATGCGATAAAGCGGCCATCCGGGCTGACCGACGCCTCGTTCGACGCGCCCAGCGCTGATGTAATACCGTCAAAACCAACTGATACCAAACTAATCGTTGGGGTGCATCCGGCGGCGACACCCGCGCACGGATTTGCCGCGAACACTTGTGGTGTTGTCCCATCAAAACTGAATCCCGAAACCAGGTCCGTCGCCAGCGAGGTGAATGCCACGATGTTCGCGGTCGATGAAGCCACGGCCGGTTGCGAGCTCGCTCCGTTCGCCAGGATTCCCGACGGTCCCACGTTGACCAGAATTTCCTTCGGCGCACACCCGGTCGTCACGCCCAGGCAGGTGTCACGGAGAAATATATTCGGCGCACCGTTGTTAATGGGATTCGGAGGCGGGTTGGTAATCGTGGTCTCCAGCAGGTTGGTCGACGCCGAAGCGAAGGCTACAAAGCGACCCGCCGCGTCCATCGCGGGCCCCGAGACAGACGGATCTCCTGCCCCATCATTTGCCTGAGCGCCATCCGCCGCGACGTCCACCAGCTCGGGCAATCCGGCTCCCGCGGCCGATGGCACAATCGAAAAAAACAGCACAGCCGATGTCCCGCCTCCAGGCGCCGGATTCACTACCTGCACGGGGTAGGTGCCGGCCGCGGCAAGATCGCTGCTCGCAAGTTGCGCATCGATCGTCGACGAGCCCGCAAATGTCGTCGGTCTGCCGCTGCCGTTTACTAGCACTTGGCTTGCTGAGTCAAAACCGCCCCCTGAAACACGCAGCGACGCCGTCGTTGTGCTTCCCGCGATCACCACGGGCGGAGAGACAGCCGTGAGCACCGGATTAGGATTCACCACATTCAACAAAATCGTATTGGATACGCCTCCGCCGGGCGGCGTTACGCCTGAAGCGGGCGGATTTAATACGGCAATCCGCAGCGTGCTCGCCGTTGTTATATCCGAGGCCTGCAGGCTCGCAGTAATTACCGCGCCATTGGTGAAATTTGTTTGCCGATTGGCGCCATTCACGGTCACGACGGATGTCGAAACGAAATTCGACCCGTTAATCGTTATCGTGGCGGTTTGTGCTCCCGCCGGGATGCTGGTTGGTGTAACCGAAGAAATTGCGGGCACTGGAGCGGCTGTGGGCGTCACCGTCAAGGCGATCGTCTGCGAAGTTCCGCCGCCGGGCTGAGGCGTGAACACTTGTACGCTGATGGTTCCCGGCGTCGCCACGTCGCTCGGATTTACTGTTGTGGTCAGAAGGTCAGGACGTAGGAAAATTGTCTGGCGGGGAGCGCTGTTGAAAGAGATCGTGGAATTCGGCGCAAATCCCGAACCCATCACGTCTAACGTGAATGTCACCGAGTTCGCCGGAACGCTGGACGGGGATAGGGAACTAACGACCGGAACCGGCAGATTTATGACTCCGCCGCAGGATGCGAGTAAAATCAAAACTACAACCAAAAGCCCCGTATGGATCTTTGCCCGTCGACTCAACTCTGCGTCCCCCGCATCCCAATAATTATCACTTAGAGCTATGTACCGGAGATCTCTGAGGATGTCTCCCCAACCAGAAAGACTACTAGAGATGATGTCACCGGGCAATCGAGATGTCCGGGATTCTGAGCGGTCTTCGCGCTTCGGGGAAGGCCGTCATGGATTTCAAATCGTGCGTGTTTACGATTTGGCTCCCGAATTACATATTTGACTTCCAAACTTCGTATTCCCTCACTAATCTTTGCAGCGGAGATACTTTAGTACCAGCTTATCTTCTTCTTTTTGTGAGCTTTCAGAATGCCCAATATGATGGTGTTTTTGGATTTCGGGTTGCTAATAGCAGACTCAGTGAGTCCCGCGCGTCAGCCCGACGCGCCTATTCCGGCTTTGCACTAGGGAAACGCGCGAGATATGAAGGACGCGCGTTAACACCACGAGATTTCGATTTTCGCTACGAATTTCAAGGAGGAATCATGCAGAAGCAGAAAGCAGGCGGACGAAGGGCATCCTTCATCGCCTTTGCAGTTCGGTCGGCAGCATTGGCCGTGTTCCTATTCGCGCTGAGCAGTATTGCACTCGCGCAATCCACAGCAACATTGCAGGGCACCGTGACGGACAGTTCCAATGCCGCCGTGCCCAATGCAAAGGTCGTTGTGCACAATCAGAACACCGGAGTCGATCGCAGCACGCAGACCGATCAATCCGGTGGATACCTGGTTTCTGGGCTCACTCCTGGCCTGTATCAAGTCGAGATCAGCGCGGGCGGATTTCAGAAGTCCGTAATCAAGGACCTTAAGCTCGACGTTGCCACTACGGTGACGGAAAACACGCAATTGCAGGTAGGCCAAGTCACCCAGGAAGTCACGGTCACGGGCGGCGAGCCGCTGGTGGAAACGAGCAACGCCACGGTAGGCCAGGTCATCAACGAGCGCACCGTGCAGGAGATTCCTCTGAACGGACGCCACTTCGTAGACCTCGGCCTCTTGGTCCCGGGAACTGTCACGCCGCCTGCAAACGGATTCCTCACTTTTCCGCTGCGCGGTCAGGGTTCGTTCGCAATCAATACCGCGGGGCAACGTGAAGACACCACCAACTGGATGATCAACGGCATCAATCTTAGCGATGAAGTCCAGAACCAGATTACTTTCGAACCCTCGATTAACACCGTTTCCGAGTTCAAGATCGACAATTCTACTTTCCCCGCGGAATATGGACGCAACTCGGGCGCGATTGTTAATATCGCCACGCGTTCCGGAACAAACGACTTCCACGGCGAAGTCTTCGAGTTCCTCCGCAACAGCTACTTCGACGCGCGGAACTTTTTCAATCCAACGAAGACCAATTCTGGCCCTAATCCTCAGTCACCGTTCATTCGCAATCAGTTCGGCGCATCCGCCGGCGGGCCGATCGTGAAGAACCGCGCGTTTTTCTTCCTCAACTACGAGGGTACGCGCCAGCGGCAAGCGCTCAGCATTAACTCCAACACGCTCAGCGCAGACGACCAAGCCCAGATTGCTGCCACCAGCGACGCAGCCATTCAAAAAATTGCTGCTCTCTTACCGGCGGCCAACGCCTTCAACAGTAAGACCGGCGACGATCCTCTCGACCCGGCCACGTTTCACGGGTTTTTCGGCGGCACGACTGCTCCGGTCAATATCGACCAGGGCAGCGGTGATATCGGCATCAAGCTCAATGACAACAATCACTTGCACGGTTATTACAATGTCCAGCAGGATCTGCGTGGGGAACCGACGCTACAGGGCAACAATCTGCCCAATTGGGGAGATATCCGCGCATCACGGCGTCAGATCATGACCCTTGAAGAAGAACATATCTTCGGGCCTAGTTTGACGAACGAAGCACGCCTCGGCTACAACCGCATCCACATCACGTTCGTGCCGAACCGACAATTGAACCCGACGGATTTTGCCATCAACGACGGAACGACCACCGCCATTGGCTTGCCGCAGATCAGTGTGACCGGCTTCTTTAACATTGGCGGACCGTCCGGCTTCCCACAGGGCCGCGGCGACACGACCGTGGCGTTCAACGACACGGTACGCTACCTACGCGGAAAGCATTCCTTTGCGTTTGGCGGTGACATTCGCCGGTTCTATAACAACAATTTTTCGCTGACGCCCGGCTCGTTTTCGTTCACGAACCTGAGCAACTTTATTAACGATCAGGCTAACTCGTTCGCGACAAATCTGGGGAACGGCGCAAGCAAGATCCTCGAACCCGCCTTTGGGCTCTTCGTGGAGGATAGCTACAAGCTGCGTCCCAACCTGACCCTCGAGCTCGGTCTGCGATACGACGATAATCAGACCCTGTCGGATGCCGAGAACCGGTTCGTCGTCTTCGATCCGGCGACGACCAGCCTGGTGCAAGTGGGTACCAATGGCATCAACGAGCCCTATAACACGAACAACAAGAACTTCCAGCCCCGTGTCGGATTTGCCTGGGATCCGCGAGGCGACGGCAAGACGGCTATCCGCGGTGGGTATGCCATCCTGACCGACCAGCCGGTATCTGGAATTGTGACGGGGCTTACGACGAATCCGCCGTTCGGCGATCCCATCTCGTTTAACGGCGCTATCAGTCTGACGAATGCCCTAGCCACTGCCGGCCCTTCCGGCCTTTCACCCAACACGATTTTCCACGACTTCCACAACCCGTACGTCCAGTCGTGGAGCTTGACTGTCCAGCACCAGTTCGCGCAAACAATGGGATTGCAGGTCGGCTACATCGGCTCAAAAGGCACTCATCTCCGTTTGCCGCTCAATTTGAACGAGCCCGCCATTGGACAGGAAGTGGAGACGCCCAGTAAACAGCCGCCGGTTAGGCCCATCGGGAATCTTTCGGCTTCCAGCCCGATTGATCCGAGCGCCGTACTGGGGAATATCAACGAAGTGGCCTCAAGCAGCAATTCCAATTACAAAGCCCTCTGGGTCACCGTGAACAAGCGGTTCGCGCAGGGCCTTCAATTCAACGCATCTTACACGTACTCGAAATCGTACGACTACAACTCACTCAACGGGAACGCGGTCGAAGACAGCACAAATCCGCGCTTGAATTACGGGCCGTCCGACTTTGATGCCCGGAACCGGTTTGTGATCAATGCCGTATACGACCTTCCGTTCAAGGGTAACCGTCTCGTATCCGGATGGGAAGTTGCCGGTATCTCGCAGGCGCAGTCCGGCAACCCCCTTTCGGTTATCTATAACGACTCAACTCCGTTGCAGGGTTTTGTGCTTTTCCCCGACGCGAGTGCGGCGCTCCAGACGACTGGCGATCCGGCGAATTGGATTGCGAACGCGAGTGTCCTGTCTGCGCCACGAGTTGTGGGACCGAACGGAGGTTTCATCTATCACTTCGGCAATCTCGGCCGGAACACGGTGATTGGCCCGGACTTCGTGAATACGGACTTTTCGCTGATCAAACGTACGAAGATCACGGAGCGGATTAATTCGGAGTTCCGCGCCGAGTTCTTCGACATTTTCAACCATCCGAGCTTTGGCGATCCGAACCTCAGGTTTCCAGGCTCGACGTTCGGCCAGATCACCAGCACACGTTTCCCGACGGGCGACTTCGGCTCTTCGCGACAAATCCAGCTCGCGTTGAAGCTGCAGTTCTAGGCCTGCGGAAACAACAGTAGACAAATAATGGACCGGGCGAGGCTAAACGGCCTCGCCCTTTTCATTTCGCCTCTATTCCGCGCCGCTTCTCGAGGATTCTCCAATTGGCAACGCCCTTCTTGTGTACGCCGCACAGAATTACTTCTTCCGTTCCACCGGCAAGCCCGCGCCAATCCAATCGCGCGCGAAATCCTGCGGGATCAGCAGCACGACCAGCTTCGAAAATCCCATCTTGCGTAGCTCATCATAAGCCGGATGGACGTTGGGGCATTTTCCCCACGGACAGCAGCCGCAATAAATCGTCACTTCTTTGTCCCGCGCGAGCTTCGCCGCGACGGCCTTCAATCGCGCGAGTCCGACCGCCGTTGAAGCGGGCCCGGCAAAAATCGCGCCGCGAATGTGCGCGCCGTCGTAGAGCACCTTAACTCCTACCTGCAGTATGACCGGCCGGCCCGCCACCGGCCCTGAAAGTTTTTTTGACAACTCTTCCGGAGAGATTTGTCGCGAGTCTTTCCATCCCGGCACCACGGCCGCAGGGCTGGCGGCAATGGAACCTCCGGCCGTCTTCGCCATCGTTGGAGTGAGTGCATTCGGCGTTACTGCAATCGCAAACGCCAACAACAATCCCACAATCAGTTTCGTCACGAGTTCTTTCTCCTTCCTTCCACATTGTGCCGTTCGTTTTTCCGGCGGCGCGATCCAAGCCAGCATTATGCTTCTGGGACGCGCGAAATTACTCAAATCTTTTGTCAATTCTCTTAGCGAAAAAGGTTAAGCTCTTCGCCTTAGATAGGAGGTGGCGCGTGTGCGGCACCAAGCTGAGTAATTCAATTCTGGCACTGGCCGTCGTAGGCATTATTGTTTTCGCAGCGGCGCTTGCTCCGCCCACGCGCGCGCGACAAAATCCTCCTTCCGCGCCTCAAATGTCTGCCGCCCCTCCTGCTGCGAATCCCTCGGATGTCACCACGCCGGATGCGATTCTCGCCGCGCTCTACGATGTCATCTCGGGCCCAGCGACCAAGAAGCGTGATTGGAATCGCTTTCGCTCCCTTTTTCTGCGGGATGCACGTCTGATTCCCACTACCGCCAACGCCGCCGGCGGGGAAACTGTCCGCAGTCTTTCTCCCGATGATTACGCCTCGCGAGCCGCCGGGTATTTCGAGAAAAATGGCTTCTCCGAGAAAGAGGTTGCGCGCAGGAGTGAACGCTTCGGTGGCATCATGCAAGTATTCAGCACATACGAATCGCGCCACGGCGCGGCAGATCCGAAGCCTTTCGCCCGTGGTGTCAACAGCATCCAGTTATTTTTCGACGGCGCGCGCTGGTGGATCGTCACGGTTTTCTGGCAGCAGGAGTCGCCGTCCATGCCGTTGCCTAAGGAGTTTCAGCCCGTCGCGCGCTGAACGCACAGATTCGAGGCTCACCATGTTTCAATCGGATTTGCTCAAAGGGAGAACAATTCTAATCACCGGCGGCGGCACGGGATTAGGACGCTCCATGGCCTTGCGTTTCGCCGAATTGGGCGCGAATTTATTTCTGTTCGGCCGCCGCGAAGAGCCTCTGGCGAAAACCTGCGATGAAATTCGCGCGAAAAAAGCCCGCGCGGCATACGCTTCGTGCGACGTGCGCGATTTCGCCGCAGTCGAAAAATCCATCGCCGCCGCGGAAAAGGAATTCCCGCGCGTCGACACGCTCGTTAACAACGCCGCCGGTAATTTCATCGCACGCACAGAAAAACTGTCACCGAACGCCTTCAACGCTGTAGTTGGAATCGTCCTGCAAGGCACGTTTCACTGCACGCTTGCGCTTGGCCGAAAATGGATTGCGGCGAAGCAGCCGGGCAACGTCCTGAACATCGCCGCCACGTATGCGGCTGTGAATTCCGGCTCCGGTTTCGTCGTCCCTTCCGCGTGTGCCAAGGCCGGAGTCCTCGCGATGACGCGCTCGCTTGCCGTCGAATGGGCGCGCTATCACATCCGCATGAACGCCATCGCTCCCGGCCCATTCCCCACCGAAGGCGCGTGGTCGCGCCTGATGCCCGCGAAAGAGATCGAGGAACGTGCGCGGCAAAATCATCCGATGAAGCGCTTCGGCCGCCACGAAGAGCTTGCCAATCTCGCCGCATTTTTGCTCAGCGATCTCTCGGAGTACATCAATGGAGAATGCGTGGTGATTGATGGAGGTCTCTGGCTGCGCGGCGCCGGCGAATTCAACGACTTCGTCGATTTTCCCGAAGCTGCCTGGGATATGCTCGAATCCGCCCGCAAAAAATAATAAATGCAGGGAGTTACTGTGGTTGCGATTGTGGTTTTTTCTTTTTCAGCAGTCCGCCAATAATTCCGCCGAGCTGCCCCTGATTCGGAACCTTGAGTTGATTCAGCGGCGTCTTCGTCAGACTCTTCAGCCCGCCAAATCCTGCAATATCAGGAATCACACGCGGACTTGACGCCGTTCCCTCAATCCGGAAAGGCAAGCCCCCGCCTTGGCTGAAGAACGGCAACTTCGTCAACTGCGCCAGCGGGCTCGACCCGTCGAGCTTGGCGAGCAACCGGAAGTTCAAGTCGTTGGTTGAGCTGACTGTCCCCGCGCCAGTGACGCCGCCAATCATCGGAATCACAATATTCACGCTGTCCGCGCGAACACCATCCGCGGCATATCGCAAATTCGAGCTCGCCAATTTGATCAACGTGTCGTTGCCCGTCGCAGTACCGGTTTGACCAAGCGCCCCTGCAAGTTTTGACGCGAGACTAAATCCCGCGAGCGTTACATTGCTGAGTTCCACCGGCCCCTGCGTCACCATGCGGTCGAGCGGTCCATGCAGCGCCAGATTGGCCTTAATCGTTCCGCCCTTCAGCGAGGAGCCTTGCGGCAGCGCGTAGCCCAGCACGGCCAGAAGATTCTCCACATCCTGTGACGGCACGCCGTTTACCTTCAATTGACCGTCGAACGGCATTTTTTCCGCGTCGCCGCTGCCAATTGGTCCAACGTTGCCGGCCAAATCCAATTTCCCACCGCCCGGCGTTTTTGCGTCGAACGTAAAAGGAAACGCGGCCGTCTGAGAAATGCTCTTTGCCGAGACGTTTACGTCCTGATAGGCAAGACGTGTCGGCTGACCCACGCGGCCGAAAGCAATCGTGCCATCCGAAATTTTCAGCTTGTCGACCGTGAAACTGTTCAGCCCGCCGCTGCTGGTTGCATTCGTGGGCGGGTCATTTGCCGAGGCCGGTTTCACCGCCGCCGGCGCGCCGAGCGTCGAGAAATTCCATACTCCTGCCGCGGTGCGGAGCAGTGCGATTTGCGGGTCTTTGAATTCGAGCCCATGCACACGGAGATCGCGCGAAAATATCAGCGGAATCACGTCGATGCCCACCGACAACGATTTCGCGGTGAGAAACGCGCCCCTGCTATATGCCGGATCGTCTGCAATGGAAATCTGATCCGCCTGCAGGCTCCCCGAGAAAAGCGACACGCTCAGATGGCCGATCTGCACTTTTCTTCCGAGCTTGTCGCTGAGTGCGGACTCAATCTGCGGCCGGAAGCGATCCGCGTCGATGAAAAATGGAGTGATAATCAGGATTAACAGAATTACCACCACAACGATGGCTGCGATGATGAGCGGCTTCTTTTTACTGGCCATGGGCGGCCTCTCTTGCTTCCTGTACACACCGTGCGGGGATTTATTGCCGGCGTGTCACGGCCTTATGTTAGACCTCTGGTGAGAAAGCGGCAACCGTTCCCTGTAACGTAACCCTGCCAAACACGGATGGTCGGCTTCCCCAACCAGTGAAAGCGTAGATGATTTCCCGTTCGCATGGCCGTCGCGCCGGCAATTGTGTTGAGGTTGGGCTGCCTCCGAATGTTCACCTAAGCTACTGATTCACAATCCTTTACTGATAATGGCTTGGCTCCTCTTTATGCATTGAACACCCCCAAGAGACCCCGCGGCAACCGATTCGCCCGCTCCCATATCCTACTATGCAACCAGTCCTGGGGCGCTCCGGCGCATCCACGCAACCCGAAGTATTTGACTTATTCAGAGGGATGGGCGGGAAGCCATGCAAGATTCCGTTTGCCCTTCTAATTTCACTACGGAGGAAACCATGAAAAGGCTTGCAACATTTCTCGGATTTCTGGTGATTGTCTCGCTGGTTGCAGTTCTGCCCGCGCATGCGCAGAGCACCGAGATTTACGGAGGGTATTCCTTCGTGCGCCTTAATCCAGGCGGAACGAATACCAACGGCTGGGACGCTGCGCTGACGGAAAAATTGTTCAAGGTGGTTGGTATCACCGCTGATTTCGGCGGCACGTACCATTCGTCTTCCGGCGTGAAGTCGAGCATGAACACATTTCTCTTTGGGCCGCAGGTCAGCTTGCCGGCTCCCGTATCGCCGTTCGTTCACGCTTTGTTCGGCGCCGCGCGTGTGAGCAGTTCGGGAACCAGTTCCACTTCTTTCGCGTCCGCAGTCGGCGGAGGAATCGATATTCACCCGATCCCCTTGATTGGGCTGCGGCTGATCCAGGCCGACTATTTGAACACCCATTTCGGCAACACGCGGCAGAATGATTTTCGGCTATCCGCCGGAATCGTGCTTCATTTCTAAATCAGCGTGTTTTTTCTTGAGAGGGCCGAGCATAACTGGCCCTTCTCTTATCTCGCGGCGCACTTTTTATTGCCCAAGAACAAAGTGCACGGTCACGTGCGTCTCAACTTCCACGGCTTCTCCATTCAGCAGCGTCGGCTTGTAGCGCCACTGCTTTACCGCCGCTACCGCCGAGGGTGCCAGCAGCGGGCTGCCGCTTAATATTTCGACCGAGCGCACGCGTCCATTACGTCCGATGATCGCGCGTAACTCTACCGTTCCCGAAATCCCCGCACTGATCGCAATTTGCGGATAGTGCGGGTCGAGTCGATAAACCAGTAGCCCCGATTGCACTCCCTCGGTTTGGTGAATAATTCTCGGCGCGGGCGGTGGTGTCGCGGGCCGCGGAATCGTTGATGCGTTATTTCCCGTTCCGAACGGTAGTCCTGGCGTCTCCATGCCGACACCGGGGCCCGGTTCCGCTAGGACAGGCGGAGTGATATTTCTCGCGGTTTCTGATCTCCTGTCTGTGCGCGGCGGAATTCGAAGAGGCTGAAACACGAAAGTGTCGGTTACTTGCGGCCGCGTTCGCGGTTGTGCAGCCTCCGGTTGGAGTACATCGCTTCTGTGATAAGGGATTCGCGGAAGCATCACAATTTCTGCGGGAGGGCTTCCCGTCGTCGCCATTGGCCACAGCGCCAAGCCCGCAACCAACGCCGCCTCGGCAGTCAAAGCAATAACCAGTGCCTGATGTCTCCGGTGTTTCGTGCGAGTCTTTGCTTCCGCGTCATTGTCGATCAGACAGCCGTCCAGGAATTTTTCATGTTGCATGGACACACCTCTCCCTCTCGCATCTCAAAGTCACTTTTTTACTTAAAGCTGGCGGGGCCTCGTGCGTTTGCTCGCCGAAAGTGCTATTTGTGAGTTCGCACGGCCTCTGCAATGATGGACACCACAAAGTGAGCGAAGTTCCAGAGGATTCCGCCGATTAGGAACAGGAACTGCCCTTCTTACGCAGAAAGCCAAGAAACGAAAGTGTTTACAGCTAGTTCTCCGACAGCGGCATCACCATGCCCTTATCGTGCATCCAATCGTGCGAGGGCCGGTTTTGGGGGTCATTAGGAGGTCACCGTGAGCAGACTAAGTTTGGACACTGTGGGAGTTCGCCGCACTGGGCGCGCTGCGCTGGATCGCGATCCGCAGGACGACCGGCTGGAGTTCACCTGCCCGCATTGCGGAACGGTGGGCAGCAAGCCGGCACGCCGCTCGCACGCCGAATATCATTTTACCGACGGTTTCGTGCAGGATCTTCAGGGCGAGATGTCCACCTGCCGCGGGTGCAAACGCTCTCTGCGCATCGTTCCCGTCGTAATGCTGCATGACCAAGATGAGAAGCGGCGATTCGAAGCCTTCTTCTCTATGGAATTGCTGGCTTCCAGAAATTAATTCTCGCGGCGGGCGCGGACGCGGCCCCATATTTCTCCTCGAATTTGGCCGCGTCCGCGAATTCCTTCCTTAAATTCCTTCCCAGTCGTTATCGAGCACCAAGTGGTACTTCTCAAGTCCCGTGCGTATCCTCACAAAGGCTTCGTCTACCGTGTCCGCGAATTGCAGCATGCTGAATTCGCGCTCGCTGATCGTGCCCGCGCGCACCATGGCCCGCCAGTCCAGAACTTTGTCCCAATACTTGCGCCCGTAAATCAAAATCAAATGATGCTCGGGCAGTTTGCGCGTTTGCAGCAAAGTTAGCATTTCCCACAGCTCATCCATGGTCCCGAAGCCGCCCGGAAACGCGATCAACGCTTTCGCAAGCTGCGCGAACCATAATTTACGCATGAAGAAATAATGAAAAAAAAGGTTCAGCTCCGGCGTGATGTAGCGGTTCGATTCCTGTTCGTGCGGTAGTTGAATGCTCAGGCCAATCGACGAACCACCCGCTTCTGACGCGCCACGGTTCGCCGCTTCCATGATTCCGGGTCCACCGCCCGAGCAAATCACGAATCTCCGCGGATGTTCGCCCAGCGTCAGCGACCACGCCGTGATCCTCCGCGCCAGCTCGCGCGCCTCTTCGTAGTAGCGCGACATTTCCAGATTCGCCTTCGCCGTGCGCACCTCGGCGCGGTGCATGGGATCGTTTTTCTTAAGCTTGTTGCTTTGCAGGCGCTTCAACTTCGCCACCGCCCGGTCATGGGGCAGAATTCGTGCGGAGCCGAACATTACAATCGTGTCGCCGATCTGTTCGCGCCGCAGCCGCGTCAGCGGGTCGAAATATTCCGCCATCATTCGCATAGGCCGCGCTGCCGAGCTCTCCATGAATTCCGGATCTTGGTACATCAGCTTCGGCGGCTTATGTTTTTTCAGAGTCATTCAATCTCCTCGCGCAAAAGTTCGGACCCGGTATTTTAATTCCTTCCGGCTCGAAACCTGCATAAATCTGAATTCGCGTTGCCTGACAACCTTCAAGGATGCGGCAGATCTCCCCTTCTGCAGGCCACCCGGGCAGGCAGATAGTCGAGGGTGCAACGTCGACCCGCGCTCCAGAATCAGATAGAGTGAAGGTATGAGACGCCGCGCCCAACCCGGTTTCCTCGTGATTGTTTTCCTTGGCGCGTTTATCGCGTTGCCCGCATTCGGCCAAGGGCAGCCGGCCGGTCCGATTCGCGTAAAACCGGGCGCGCATCCACAAGGCGCAACCGCGACCCAGCAGGCCCAGAAGCCGTTCCGTGTGCGCGTAACTCTCGTCACGCTTCCTGTGGCTGTCTCGAATAACGCAGGCCAGCCTGTCTTGAATCTTACGCAAAAGGATTTCCAGATTTTCGACGACGGGCTCCCACAGCAAATCTCACACTTCGATCAGGGCGGTGATCCGCTTTCCATCGTTCTGGTTCTCGAAACCAGCCCCCGCGTTGAGCCGCTGCTTCCGGAAATCAGCAAGACCGGAATTATTTTCACGCAGATGGTGATGGCGGGCACGGGCGAAGCCGCCGTGATCGGCTATAACAACGAAGTGGATATACTGCGCCCGATGACGACCGACTCGGATCGCGTTCTGACGGCGATTCGCCACATTAAAGCGGGTCTTGATGGCGCGCGGCTTTATGACGCAATGGATCGCGCGGAGGATCTTCTGGAGAAAGAACCTCCGGAGCGCCGCCGCATCATCATCGTGATGGGCGAAAAAAGCGACAGCGGAAGCGAAACGAAACTTGGACTGGTCCTTCGCCGCGCGCAACTCGCCAATATCTGCATTTATACGATTGGACTCAGCAGTACGGCTGCCGAGTTTCGCAAAAAGCCAGAGTCTGCAAAACCGATCGAAGTCAGCCCGCCCGGCACATACCCTGTGCCACCTCCACCCGGAACCGCACAAACGCCTGACGTGGTGAAGGAGCAAATGGGAAATAACAGCGCGGACCTGTTTGCGGTGATTGTCTGGCTGGTGCAACACGGAGCTAATGCCTTAGGCCAAAATTCACTTCTACTGGCGAGCCAGGGCACCGGCGGCCTGCACTTGAGTACATTCAAGGACCGCTCCATCGAAAAAGCGATGAACGAAATCGGAAACGATCTGCACGGCGAGTATTTGATCGCGTATCATCCGCCGGGCAACGTGGCCTATGGCTATCACAACATCGAAGTACGCGTCACGGAGCCGCACCTGAAAATCCGCACCCGCCCCGGCTACTACCTCGCCCCGCCGAAGGAGTAGCGCGCGTCGCAGATTCGAGTTCACGCTCCGCTGACGCTGACGTGCGCGCCTTCGGAATCGACGAACTGCGCCAGCGTCCCGCCGAAATCCTGCTTCTTCGGCGGCATCGAAAACATCACGCCCTTTGCCCGCATCTCGTCGTGAAACTTCTGAATGTCCGGTACGTTGAATCCCATTTCCAGCTTGCCCGCAGGATTTTTCTCGGAAGCAGGATGCAGGCCGAGAGATGTTTCACCGGTGGCAAATTCGCTCCAACCGGGCGACTCGAACTTCAAAGGCAGGCCAATAACATCGCGGTAAAATTTCACCGCGCGGCCCATGTCCCCGACGAATTCGATCACATAACTTAGCTTTGGTGTCATGGCTCTCCTTCTTCTGCTACGAACTTTCACCGACCGCGTTGCTAACCAATTGGAGGAGGTGTCCCCGGTGGCCTGGAACCTTCCTCGAAGGTCCCCCTACTTGCCGAAAACTTGTCCGCTTTAGACGTTCTCCGCGTGTGGTGCGTAAGGACGGCTAACCAAAAGAAAAGCATTGCCACGGCTCCGTAAACAATCGCGCGTGATAGCGTGCGCGCCTTAAGAGCTGCTGCCAGGAATGAGACTGAACCGATGGAGTGCCCGATCTCCCAATAGATACCGACACCTCTGACCAGCCGCCTTTGATGTTGCGCTCTCGCTGCTTCAGATACTCCCTTGCGATCCCAACGTCGATCTCTAAGCCACAACAGAAGTCCTGCAAGACCGAAAATGGCAACGAGGAATAAAACAATTACAAACGTGTCAAACACGATCAATCTCCGGAAGTTTCAGTTGGGGGCGCGGCGGCGGCTTCCTCTTCGAGAATGGAGGCGGCCGCAGCGATACGGTCGCCTTCATCGAGCCTGAGCAAACGCACGCCCTGCGTGGAGCGGCCCGCTTCGCGAATTTCACCCGAGTGGACGCGGATCACTTTACCCTGACCGGTGATAATCATCACGTCGGAGTCTTCCTTCACCTGCAACGCCGCAACGACGGAGCCATTGCGGTCCGTGGTCTTCAAATTGATGACGCCTTTGCCGCCGCGCGATGTGACGCGATATTCCGCAAGCGGCGTGCGTTTGCCGTAGCCCTTTTCGGCGATGGTGAGCATCAGCGACGTGAGCGATTCGCGAATCTGATCGCTTTCGAGTTCGTCGAGATTTTGAGTCTCCTGCTTGAATTCCTTTTTGATGATTTCGAAGTCTGGCTGCGCCGCGTCCATCGAAACCACATAGTCGCCTTTGGCCAGGTCCATTCCATTGACGCCGCCGGCCTGGCGGCCCATGGCGCGCACCTCGGTTTCGCGGAACAGAATCGCCTGACCTTCGTGGCTAGCAAGGAAAATCATCTGCTTGCCGTCGGTGAGCTTTGCGCCAATCAACTCGTCGCTTGGCTCCAAATTAATAGCGATGATGCCGCTGGGCCGGGGATTCGAAAATTCCGCGAGGCCGGTTTTCTTCACCGTGCCTTGTTTCGTGGCAAGGAAAACGTAGCGGCCCTCTTCTTCAAGGTTGCGCGACGCCACCACGGCCGTTAATTTTTCGCCTTCCTGAAAATGCACGAGGTTGTTGATGGCCCTACCGCGCGTGGCCGCAGCGGCTTCGGGAATTTCGTAAACTTTCAGCCAGTAAATTCGCCCTTTCGATGTGAAAAGCAAAATATAGGTGTGCGTTGATGCGACGAACAAATGCTCGACGAAATCCTCTTCGCGCGTCTTCGCGCCGATGCGGCCTTTGCCGCCGCGCGATTGATGGCGATAGACATCGACCGGCGTTCGCTTGACATAACCAGCGTGACTAACGGTAATCGCCATTTCCTCGTCTTTAATCAAGTCTTCGAGCTTGATCTCTTCGACGCGATCGACGATTTGCGTGCGGCGCTCGTCGCCATAATCTTTGGTGATTTCCTTGAGCTCCGCGACGATGACGGCGCGCAATTTTTTGTCGCTCGCGAGAATTTCTTTCAACTCCGCGATGCGCGCCTGGATTTCCTTCAACTCCGTGAGGATTTTCTCGCGCTCCATCTGCGTCAGGCGGTGGAGTTGCAAATCCAAGATGGCCTGCGCCTGGCGGTCGGTGAAACCGGCGGCCGCGCTGCGGCGGGTATCTTCATACGGCTGGTGCGCGCCGCGAACGTCCATCGCCATCAACGCTTCTTTGGCTTCCTTAGGGGACTTGCTGCGGCGGATGAGCTTGATGATTTCGTCGAGATG